>PMNQ01000061.1 GCA_003162555.1 Gammaproteobacteria bacterium
GGGAATCAGTGAGGCGGTGGTGCCTATGCGCTGCTCCCTGGCCGCCGGCTTGCCCACCATCAGCAGCCACTGATCGACCGCAATGACCCGGATGTCCCTGAGCACGGTCTCGCCCACCGACTTGTGTCCAGGGTCATTTGTGTTCTCGCCGAAGCTCTGCGTCAGGATCACGTCGACGCGATCGCCGGGCAGCACGAGGCCGGCGACGCTCTGCGGCGCATCGACGGCAATCGACACCGCGCGATCGCCCGGCGCCAGTACCGCCGCGAGGAATGCGCGGTCACCGGCTTTGACGAGGGCGGTATCGGCGAGCGGTTCGGCTGCTGCGAAATCGCGGCGCGTAACCGCGCCCAGATAGGCGTTCTCGGTGGTGGGACTGCGCGCAATGCTGCCCGGCGGCATGGCTGACGCCGCAAGATTCTTCCAGACGATGTCCGCGGGCTGCAGCAGCGTGCCGCTGGGCAGGGCCCTTGCGGCCACGAGGATGCCCTCGGGTATTGCTACGGGACCGGCCGCACCCGCAGTCGCCGGCGCGCGGGCGAACCAGACCGTCGCCAGCGTGATGCCCGCGATCAGCGCCAGTGCTCCGAGCGCAATCAGGAGATTGCGAAGTGCCACTGCAATGCCTCACTGAGTGCGTACGCCGCCGTACCGGCAAAGGTCGCCAGGCCATACGGTACCGAACGGTGGACTGCAATTCGGCCTGCCTCGGTGCGCAACACGCCCATCCGGTGCAGCGCCGGCTGCGGCACGCCTCCCGCGGCCATCACCAGCGCGGGCTTGCGCCACAACAGGTGCGCGGACAGGTACAGGGCGCTCAGCACGCCGCCGCCGATCGCGATCCACAGCAACAGGCCGACGACGTGGCTGGGCGGCACCAGGAGCGTCACCGCGGCAATGAGTTTTGCATCTCCCCCACCGACGATATTCTGGTGCGCCAGCACGCCGAGCAACAGCAGCACGGCCACCGCGGCACCGATACTGGCCGCAATGGATCGCGGGTCGGATATGAGGCGCAGCGCGACGCCGCAGCAGGCGACCAGCGCCACCATTCGATTGGGGATGGTGCGATGCCTGAAATCGCTGACCCCCGCGGCGAACAGTCCCGCCAGACTCACCGCCCACAGGATGCCAATCGCGGACGCCTTCAGCATGGAGCCGATCCCTAGGTGGGNNAGGTGGGTACTGCAATCTTGCCCGCGATATAGTTGAAAATTGCCGTGAGGTTGGTGCCGATCAGGGCCACGGCCGCGACAATAACCACCGCAATGAGTGAAGCGATGAGGCCGTACTCGATCGCCGTGACACCGCTCTCGGAAGTCAGTGAAAACCAGCCGGCGACGGTGCGTGCAATGCTACGCATGACATTACTCCTGAAAATGACCATTGAAATCCGCAGTCCCGTCGAGACGGAACTCGCCTCACAGCAGCACAACACAGTTGAACGTGGCGGCAGTTGATCTGGATCAAGCGCGTCGAGCTGCCTAGCGCCGACACTTGAGCATCGCATCGGGAGCGCCATGACCGTGTCAGACCCGTCGAACCGCTGGCGCGCGCTGCGTCTGGCCTGCTGTCTCGGCGGCGCCCTGGCGAGCGCGCACTGCAGCACCGTCACCTCGGACAGCCGAGCGGCTACAGGCCTGCACGCGAGCCCAACGGCCGCCCAGGAAGCCGGCAAGATCCAGTCCGCGTCGGTATTGCGGCTGGCGCGCGCATCGCGCGCCAACGGCGACTTCGCCTCGGCGATCAACCTGTATCGCAGCGTCTGCGCGCTGCCACCGGCAGACCCGGCGCTGCTGGTTGAACTGGGTGATACGCTGGTCGATGCAGAGTCGATGGACGATGCCATCGGGGTTTATCAAAAGGCTCAACAGAGCACCGGCGCACCGCTCGCGGTCCGGCTCGAGGCCCTGCTGGGGCTGCAACAGGCGTATCTCACGCTGGGCGAACCGGACCAGGCCCTGCACTACGCGGACCAGGCCGCGGCGCTGGCGCCGACGGACCATCGCGTCATGGTGGGCCGTGGCGTTGCTCTCGATCTGCTGGGCCGCCATGCGGAGGCCCAGCGAGCGTACCGGGCCGTGCTCGCGACTGCCCCACGCGATATCGCGGCGCGGAACGACCTGGCGCTCTCGCTGGCGTTGACCCTCCACTACGACGAAGCAGTGGAGATCATGACTTCGATGGCGCACTCATCGAACGCGACTGCGCGTATCCGCCAGAACCTGGCCCTCATTTACGGGCTCGCCGGCGACGCCTCGCACGCGGCCACGCTCAGCCGGATCGATCTCGATGCCGCCACGACCGATGGCAACCTGCGCTTTTTCGAATTCGCGCGCAACGCGGGGAATTGACGTGCCGCCAGGGTGGCGACCGGGGCACCGCTGGACCGCAGACCTCAATCCCTGACCCGAGAATGAGAATCGCTGGCGGTGATATCTTTCGACACCGTGACGCTTGCGTCGCTCTCGATTCCGTCGGTGTTCACGGCCGTGACCTGGAAGTACCAGACTCCAAAGGCGAGTTCACGGACTGCTATCGACAGCACACTGGGATCCGTCACCGCGACGACCTCTTCCAGATCAGCCTGTTCCATTCCATAGTAGATATTGAATCCGGCCAGGTTCGTGAGCGCCGTACCGTCTGTGTTGGTCGTCGGCGCAGTCCAGAACACGGTTGCAAATCCGAATGTCAGCAACGGCGCAACCGTGACCGGAAACGTAAGCGAACTCGAGAGCAACCCGTTGGATGCAGTCATGGTCATCATCGAGGTACCGACATCGTCTGCGTCCGCCGTGCCTGTCAGCCAGCCGGTGGTACTGTCGAGCAACGCCCACTCCGGCGCGCCCGTAATGCTGAAACTCAAAGCAAGTCCGTCCGGGTCGAAGGCGATCGGCTTGAAGACGTAGGGCTGACCGACGAGGACGCTGGTCGGGGGCGTGCCGCCGAGGCTGGGCGTCGCGACCGTAACAGTGACCGTTGCAGTGGCAAAGCTGGCACTGTTTGTGGCCGACACGGCGGTTATCCACACGCTCTTCAATGCCTCCGAATACGTCTTGGGCGCCGTGTAGAGCCCCGCTGCCGAAATCGTTCCGGTGACGGCGCTGCCGCCGACGAGATTATTGACCTGCCAGATGACGGCGATGTCGGTCGTATTGCTTACTGTTGCCACGAACGCCTGAGTGCCGATGGCAATCGGGACACTGGCGGACAGCGGGCTTATCGACACGGTCATGGGTACAGGAGCGGCCGTCAGGTTAACCGTGGCGCTCGCGCGCCGGGTGGGATCGGCGAGGGACACCGCCGCGACGGTCACCGCGGCCGGGTTCGGCATGAGGGCCGGCGCCGTGTAGAGGCCGGTGGCCGAGATCGTGCCGGTCACGGCGCTGCCACCGAGGATGTCATTGACCGTCCACGTCACCCCGGTGATCGTGGTGTTAACCACGGTCGCGACAAACAACTGGAGTCCACCTCCAGCCTGCAGGGTTATGGTCGCCGGTACCACCGTGATCGCGACCGGGACGTCGATCGCCGCCAGCGTCACTTGTGCGGCAGCCAACTTCGAGGGGTCAGCCACGGACACGGCGGTGATCGTCACTACCGGGTTCACGGGCGGGGTCGCCGGCGCCACATAGAGGCCCGCCAGCGAGATGCTGCCAACGGTCGCGTTACCGCCCGGATTGCCGTTGACCAGCCAGGTAACCGACGTATCGGCGGTATTGCTCACGCTGGCCGTGAAGGCCTGCCGGCCGACTCCGGCCTTAAGTGAAACGTTTAGGGGGGCCACGGAAACGACCACGGGCAGGACGCCAGCCGTAGCGCTCAGGGTCACATCAGCGGATGCCGACTGAGTCGGGTCGTCATTTGAAACCGCGGTGACCGTGACGACAGCGGGCGTTGGCAATGCCGCCGGCGATCTGTAGGTACCTTCCTCCGAGATCGTGCCAACCGTTGCATTGCCACCGGGCACGCCGTTGACCTGCCAGGTGACGTCGTTGTCACTATCGTTGGTCACCGTGGCAAGGAAGTGGACCGAGGCGCCGCCCACCGCAAGCAAAGCACTGGTCGGTGTTATCGACACCACCAGCGGCAGACGCGTTACCGTTCCCGTAGATGACGCGCCGCCGCCGCCGCCGCTGCCGCCGCAGGCGGCGAGCATCAACGAGATCCACATGACCATGCCATAACGGACAGGCATGGCTGCAATGCTTGCGCACATGATGAGATCCATCCCGCCCGCCGCGCGCAATGACCCGTCGCCGCCGCGTTGCCGCCGCGCTCAAGTGAGGCCAGTGCCTGGCGTTGACACAACCGGATCCGATAATTGGTCAATACGTCACATATGTGCTTGAGCTAAATCATAAAGCGAGAAATATATTCGCGCCGAGCGACGAGGTTGGGCGCCGAAGACTGACCAGGCGCTGTTGACGAGCAGGCATAGCCCATACACGGTCGACGGCGACCAACTGACGTTGCTCGACGGCAGCGGTATTTCCTTGCGGATGAACTCCGCGCCCACAAATGCGACCGCTGCAGCCCGTTTTTTGTCAGTAGTTCCGGTCAGAAAACCGGAGCTTCGCCACCAGAACGGCTGCCGAGAGCACCACCGTCACGGAATTGGCCAACTCCACCGGCAAGGAATGGATGGCGACGCCGTAGGCGAGCCACAGCGCCGCCCCCAGCGTAAACATGCCGTAGGTGAGCAGGGATATGTCGCGGACGCTGCGCGTGCTCCATACCTTGACCACCTGCGGCAGGAATGAAACCGTGGTCAGAAACGCCGCCGCATAGCCGAGCGATTCTGCAATCATCAGTGTGACGCTAACGCGATTGATGCGGCGTCAGGGCGTAAGCGAAGCTCATGAGCTCTTGACGGCGTCCTTCACTTTTTTCGCACCGCGCTTGGCCGCGCATCCCACATCCTTGGCCTCTTCCTTCACGGCCTTGCCAACGGCCTTGGCATCGCGCGCCACTGCCTGGCCGAGCTCTTTGGCACTTTGAGCCACGGTCTTGTGGGGTGCGTCGGGCGGATCGTCTGCGGAGTACGCGCAATAGGCTGGTGTCAGGGCCAGTAACGTGGCTGCGATGAACCCAACATTCGTGACTTTCATGGTGATTCTCCGTTTCAGATCATGCCGCCGTTGATCGAGATGATCTGGCCCGTAATATAAGCCGCTTCGTCGGAAACCAGGTAGCCCACCAGGCTTGCCACTTCCTCGGGCAAGCCGGCTCGTTTCATAGGCACCAGTCGCGCGATGGCTTCATTGTCAAAGCTGTGCTCCGCCATGCCTCCCGCGATGATGCCGGGCGCGACCGCGTTGACCGTGATGCCGCGGCTTGCCAGCTCGAGCGACAGCGAGCGGGTGGCAGCGTTGAGTGCGCCCTTCGCCGCCGCGTAGTTGACCTGACCGCGATTGCCGATGAGCGCTGTGACTGAAGAAATATTGCCAATGCGGCCCCAGCGACTGCGGATCATCGGTAGCGACAGTGGCTGCGTGACGTTGAAGAAACCGTCGACCGCCACATCCACAACGCGATGCCACTGGCGCGCGCTCATGCCCGGAAATGCGGCGTCATCGTGCACTCCGGCATTGTTTACCAGTATCTGGATCGGCGCCTCGGCGACCAGGGCTTCGAGCTGGATGCGGGTCGTGTCGGCATCCGTCACGTCGAAGGTCAGTGCTTCGCTGCAGTGAGCTGATTTGTTGAGTTCCTGCACCAGCGCCGCGGCGGCGTCCCGATTCTGGTGGGCGTGCACATAGACAAAATGTCCGGCACTGGCCAGGCAGCGGCAGATAGCCGCCCCGATCCCGCCACTCGCTCCGGTTACCAGGGCGCGCTTCTGGGCGGTGTTCACAATGATGCTCGCATGGCAGGTGGCTCTCCCAAAGCAACGGCGAAGGCGATCGTCGCCCGGCCCGATAGCAACACCCGGTTCGAGTCGGCCAGGCTGAAACCGTAGAGCACCATCGTGCTGTCGCCACTCACAAGTGTGGCGCTGGCAAAGAGTGCGCCGGCGATGTCATCGAGCCGGTCGGCATGCATCGACAGGCCGCGAACACTGGCGAGCAAGCCGGCGTGAAATTCCAGCGACAGGCTTGCAGCGCGCAGCGCGCCATGCACTGCCATGGCTTGGGCGGCGTACTCAACTCCGCAGGCGATCCCGAGGCGGCCGTGGGCGCGCAACGCATTGTCTTCGCGCCGGTGTGATTCGCTGCGACAGCGGATACTGTCGGCGCTCCACTCTACAACCTCATCCAGCAAACACATGCGGCCCTGGTGCGGGATGTGGGCGGCAATCCAGGCGTGATCTAGGCGCACGGAGTCACCGTGACACGCAGCGTCTGCGGCTCCAGGTACGCGATATTCACGGTGGTCGCCCGCCGCATGGCAATCGCCTCGAGCAGCACCAAGCCTTCGGCGGCCGGAATGGTCGCGCGCAGTGTCTCCAACTCGTGATGACCAAGGCGACTCGCGGTCCCGGTATCCAGGCGGACGCGCAGCAGCGCCAACGCATTGGGTTGGGGGTTGGCGCGCAGGATTAGCGCCAATCCGAACGCGGCTGGCACGGCGCGCGCAGCGCGAAGCGGCGGCGGGTAATCGATGTCGTAGGCGATGAGGGCCGTAGTGACGCCGCACACGGCAACCTGCGTCAGGGCCTCGAGTAGGCCGGCCGCAAAACTGGCGTCATAGGCGCAAATGGTTGTTGATTGCACCTGGGTGCCGGCGGCGATACTCCAGTAACCGGCCGGCGCGTTGTGCACCGAGTTGTGAAAGCGTGTTGGCGACAGCGCGCGATTGGCCGATGCAAGCGTCTGGCAAATCTCGTGACAGTTGTCGCCGTCACCACCCGAAGAGGCGAACACAACGGGCAGCTGCGCCGGATCCGCGCCGGATTGGCGCGCAGCCTCAAGGCCGGTCGCGAAGGCGAGTCTGACCGCGCGGCCGGTGCGACGTCGTTCCGTGGGCGGCAGGGTTTCGGGTGCGGGCAGCAGGGTCTCGCCCCGTTGGTAGGGTTGCCGGGCGCAAAGCACGGCCTCGGTCTGCGGCCAGTCAACGAGACCGGGACCGCGGACGCCGATGCCCGTCACATAGGCGACAAGCTCCTTTGCGGCAATATCGTTCACGCCAGTTTTCCAAAGGCCAGGCTGCAGTTGGTGCCGCCGAAGCCGAAGGAATTGCTCACGGCGTTGGTGATTGATCCTGGCTGGCTCTGCGTGAGGTAGTTCAATTGCAGTGCTGGATCTACCAGGCTCGTATTGGCTCCACCAGGCAGCAACTGATCCTGCAAGGCCAGCGCGCAGATCACCGCTTCAAGCGCGACAGCCGCACCCAGTGTATGGCCCGTGGCGCCCTTGGTGGAACTGCAGGGCAAGTCCATTCCAAACACGCGCGTGACTGCGGCGCACTCTGCGCTATCGTTGCTGGTGGTGCCGGTGCCGTGCAGATTGACGTAACCAACGTCTGCAGCATCGAGGCCCGCGGCGCTGAGCGCGGATTCCATCGCGAGGCGTGCGCCGAGGCCCTCTGGGTGTGGAGCCGACAAGTGGTAGCCATCGTTGGATTCGCCCACGCCAAGCAGGGCAATGGCGCTCGTGGCCGCGCGCGGCGCAGATTTCTCGAGCAACACAAAGGCCGCGGCCTCCCCGATCGAGATTCCAGCGCGGTCGGCCGCGAATGGCCGGCAGGGTCGGGGTGCCGTCAGCTGCAGGGAATGAAAGCCATAGAGTGTCGTGAGACACAGCGAATCCACGCCGCCCACCACGGCGGCATCGATGATGCCGAGTTCGATCATGCGCTGTGCCGCTCCAAACGCCTTGGCGCTGGACGAGCAGGCCGTCGACACTACCGCCGCAGGCCCCTGAATTCCGAGCAGCTGGCGGATGAAATTCGCCGAGGAGAATGTGTTGTGCGTGCCGGCGTAATTGAAATCAGCGGGCAGTGCGCCGCTGCCGGGATCGCGGCGGCGGTATGCCAACTCCGTTTGCAGAACGCCCGAAGTGCTGGTGCCCATGAACAGTCCGACGCGGTGCGCGCCCAAGCGACTGAGGCAGGAGGCAACCCCCGCCCTGAAATCGTCCTGGCCCAGCCCCAGAAACGCCAGCCGGTTGTTGCGGCATTCGAACGGGCTCCAGATCTGCGGCAATGGCTGCTCGTCGATGTCGGCAACTGCACCAATCCAGGTATCGAGTTCCACATCCTCGAACCGGCATGGCGCAAGACCGCTGCGCGCGCTGCTCAGCGCCGCGCGCAGCGGCTGCAGGCCGGTACCCAGGCAACTCGTGGCCGTAAATTGCGTAAGAAAAAGCGGAGTCATTGGGGTGTCGCGACCAGCAGAACATTGGCAAAGGGCGTGCCCGCACTCATCGGTATCGCCCGCGCGGTGAACCCGCTGCTCTCCAGTATGGCCGACCAGGCCGGCAGTGTGCGGCAATACAATCGCCGGTGTCGATTTCCGCGCAGGTACAACACGGCAGCGTCTACCCAGCGACTCAAACTGAATCGCCAGCCACCGGCCGCATTGCCGACGCGCAACAGCAGCGTGCCTGCGGATCCGATCGATGCGCGCACACGTTGCAGCACCTGCGCTTGCGCGGACGGGTCCAGGTAGTGGAGCACATCCAGGACGACGACGACATCAGCCGCACCGTAGGCGGCACTGCGTATATCGGCGCATTCGATCTGTGCCAGCGCGCCCAGCGCGCGCCGGGCCCGCTCGACATAGCGGGGCATCAGCTCGATTCCCCGGAAGGCACTGAGCCGCGGCGGTGGGGGCCACGACTCAGGCCACTGCCCTCCCCGATGCATGGCACTGGCAGCGTCTAGCCACGCGGCCAGCAAGCCCTGGCCGCAGCCCAGATCAAGCAGGCGGGCGCCTTCTGGAATCAGCCCGCGCGCAAGCAGTGCGGCGAATACCGGATCGCGGCGCAGTTTGCCACGCGCGAAATAACAGGCAGTGCGGCCGGCCGGGCGGTAACGCTCCGCGGCGACTCGCGCGAGCCGCTTCAACAGCTGCTCCGCGGTCATGGCAAGGCTGCCGCCAACGTCACCGTCCGCAGCCCTGCACCGGCAATGGTATCGAGCAGGCGCGGCAGCACCTCCAGAATTATTGGCGCTCCGGCGCGGGTGCGGGCGCTATTGCCATCATGCAGCAACAGGATATCCCCGGCGGTGAGCCGCCCGGCCAGGCGCACATGCACGGCATTGGCATCGTGCGTGACGGTGTCGAAGCCGCGACGCGTCCAGCTCACCAACTGCATGTTGAGTTCGGTGAGCACCGGCTGCAGGAACGGATTGCGCAATCCCGCGGGCGCGCGAAAGAATCGTGGGCGCTCACCGGTTACCGCACTGATAGTGTCCTGCGCACGCTCAATCTCCAGTTTCATGCGGCGCGGCCCCAGCAGCGAGAAGTTGTGGCGGTGATGTTGGCTGTGATTTTCCATGCGGTGACCGCGCGCCACGATCTCGCGACTCAGGGCGGGATTCGCCCGCACCCGCTCGCCAATGCAAAAAAATGTCGCCTGCGCTGCGGACGCCTGCAGGATATCGAGCACGCGTGGCGTGACTTGCGGGTCCGGACCATCGTCGATCGTAATGCCCACCTGCCCGGCTGCTGCGCCTGGCGGCAGGCGCGTCCAGTTGGGGCCGAGGCCGGTGCTCCGTGGCCAGAGGCCCGTTGCGGTGAGTACGGCATGATTCGCGGCCAGCAGTCCGATCGTCCAGGGCCAGATAGCAGGATGCCAGGCCGTCACACCGGCTGCCGTGGCGTGCAGTACGACCGAGGCCGGGACCAGCGGTCGGGTGCGCCACGCATCGCGGGAAAGTGCCGAAAGCGAAGTTCGCATTGGCATCACGCAGGGCAGCTCAGCGTCGCCAGGTGTGAACAGGCCCTGGTCAAGACGGCGCAACCGGTCTGGCCATCAGTGCGGAGAAGATCAGCGCGGCGAAGGCGCCCGGCGCGACCGTCATGCCCAGTGCGGAAAGCACCGGCACGGTCGAGAACGCCAACACGCCGAAGCCCAACACAGTGGCGAGATTCGCAATGAACAGCGATGCCAACGTGGTGCTGCGTTCGTCAGCATCCGCTGCCGGATGACGACGGTCAAAAAACAGCGCGTAGTTCGAGCCGACGGCCACGATCAGCAGCAGGCCAATCAGGTGCAGTATGGTCAACTGCTGCCGGCTCAGGATCAATGCGGCACTGACGACGAGAACGGCGAGTATCAGCGGCGCGATCACCCGCACGACGCGCGTTGCTGACCGCAGCGCCACCAGCAATAGCAACACAATGACGCCCAGCCCAAGCAGCGACAGGCGGATCGCCTCTTTTTGATAGTCGGCGTAGAGAGCGTCCGATTCGTGTTTCAGGTCGAGCACCGCGATCGAAACTCCGGGCGGAGCCTCACCCAACGCGGCAGTTACGCGCGCCGCATCAATCGCGAAAGGATGCGCGCCAACGGCCGGCGCGTGCAGCGGCAGCAGTGCCACGACGCGATCGCCGCGCTGTGCGAGCAAGGCATCCACACCGCTGGCGAGCGAGGTGCCGGCAAGCGCGGAAGGATCGACCAGTGCATCTGTGCGGGCCTGCTCGACCGCCGCAACGAAGGGCTCGAGGCGCGTCGCCTGCAGGGGGAGACCTTCGAGCGCTGCGCGCAACCGGTCCCGCAGCACAGCTTCAGTTGGCAGCGCTTCGCGCCGTTGGCGCTGCAACGCGAGACTGGGCAGATAGCGCGTCGGAGTGTCGAAGCCAGCGAGCTCGCCAGACTGCACGAGGCCATTGAGGCGTGCGCCTGCTGCTTCGGCCGCGCCAAGCGCCCGCTCGGTATCGGCAGCAGAAATGACGATCAGGTCACTGACGTCAGGTGCACCGAGGTTGCTGCGCAGCCGCGCATCGAACTGCTGATCAGCCGCCGACACCGGACTCAGCGCAGCCAGATCATGGCTCCAGAGTCGATCGCGATGCGCGTACACCACGCCCGTGGCCAACAGTGGCAGCAACCAGAGCAGTTGGCGGTAGCGCTGCAATCGATCGATGCCACGCGCCAGCCACAAGCCAAGGCCGCTCAGTGGCCGCGCAGCCCACTGCGCCGGAAGCAGCGCCGGTAGCACGAAACGAGTGACCGCCGCTGCGGCGAGCAGGCCAGCCATCGAGTAGAGGCCAAGCTGAGCCAGTCCGGGAAAAGCCGATGGCAGGAGTGAGGCAAAGCCGCACAGCGAAGTGAGCAGGCCCAGCCTGACCGTTGGCCAGTAGCTGGCTATCCACGTTGCCGCCGCGCTCCCCGCCGGGCCGCGGCGTGCCTGGATCAGCAGATAGATGGAGTAATCGACGGACTCACCTATCAGCGTCACGCCAAATCCCAGCGTGACACCATGAATGACTCCAAACCCCATGGCCACGGCAGCGGCGCCCACCAGGGCCCCGGAAAAAACTGGCAGCAGTCCGAGCGCCAGGGTGCGCACAGACCGATAGGTCATCAACAACAGAGTGGCGATCAGGAGCGAACTGAGCATGGACAGGCGAATCGCTTCGTGAACAATGGTGCCGCGCGCACGTACTGCAAATACGCCGGGACCCGTCATTCTGAGGCGGATTGTTGAGGCCGCCGGCATGGTGGAAGCACGCAGTCGCCCGAACTCATCCGCAATGATGCCGACTGCATGCTCCTGCCCGTTGGTGTCGCCGCCCGCGGCGCGCGTTTGCGCGACCAGCAGCGCTTCGCTGCCATCGGCGGACACCCACACACCGCCTTCAGAGCGCGGCCCCGAGTCCGGGCTGAGCTGCGCGAGCACCTGCAGCGTCTCGCCGGTTGGATCCGCGCGCAACAGATCTCTTGCCATGAATCCAGCCGGAGATGCCATCGAGTCGATGCTTTCCGAAATGGCCGCGCGCAGGCCCGCGCTGGTAAAGTGTTCCGCAGTGACCTGCTCACTGAGCAGGTAGCGGTGAGAGAAAATAAATCGCTGGTCGGATTCCGACGAAGCGGCGCGACCATTGTTGACCGACGTGAAAGCGGGGTTGGCACGCAGCCGCGTTGCCAGCCCCTGCGACAATAGCGCGAGCTGCGCACGGTCACCGCCATCGATGTCGATGAGTATCAGTCGCGAGGCCACACCCTCGCGCAACTCATCGACCAGGGCCCGCTGTGCGGGCGACGGCAGCGCGGGCAGGAATGCCGACAGATCCGCCGTGAAGCGGGCATGCGCGACGATCCAGCCGGCCGCGACCAGCAGCGCCATCCAGATGAAAATACTGGTAGCACGCCGACGCATCACGGATCCAGCACGGCGCCCAGCGTCGTGACCGATCGGTCACCGTTCACCATCTGCACGGTTACGGTCTTGATGACATCGGACGAGCCGTCAATTTTGACGACCGCCACCTCTGCGGCGACATGCGAATCCAGCGGCGTGAGCCGCAGGGTCCACTGATCGGGCGAATTGTCAAACGAGATGCGAAACACCCGCTCAAGTGCGGGCCGGTCACCGGCCAGCGTGGCGCGAATGCCCTCGATGAATGGAGCCGCCTGTGGGACATCAGCGAGCGCCATGTGGTATTGCTTGTGACGGCGTTCGAAAGTGAGCTGCCCTTTCTCGAGCACCATGCGTTCCGGCCTGGGCAAGGTGGTGCGCTTTTCCAGTCGATCAGGCGCGTCGTAGAACAATTCTCCGGAGGACGCGAGCGGGCGGTCGAGGACGCTGGAGATGTAAAGCTCGGTAAATGCAACGTGGCCATGCTGGCGCTGCCGCAGCTGCGCCATCAGTTGATCGAGAGCGTCCGTCGCAGAGGCTGCGGCGGCGGCGGCGNNCGGCCAGCCATGAACAAAACAGCATGAGGATGACGCGGCGGTTCATTCGGCGCCACTCACGCGCGGCACGCCTGCCGGTTGCGCCTGCCAGAAGTCCAGAAAATTAAACCAGTTGTATGGATACAAGCGGCAGTTGCGCTCGACCACGGCCGCGTACTGGCGCACCGCCGCACTGATGGCATGGGTGCCGACATCAGCGCCCGTCGTGGAAAAATCGGCAATCGGCTCGAATACGATGTGGTAGCGATTGCCACCAAGATAAAAGCCCGCCATGAAGAAGACCGGGCAGCGCAGCATGGCCGCCGCCCGCAGCGGCCCGAGCGGAAACGACGCCGGCGCACCGAGAAACATGACCTGCTCGACCGGTTCACCACCCGGGGTTCGGTCGCCCAGCATGCCGACGAATGAACCGGCGGCGAGCCGCGCGCGGATCTCGAGCATGGCCGACATATGGCCGAGTTCAATGATATCCGCCTTGAGTCGCGGACTGATCGCAATCAGCGCAGCGTTGATCTTGCGCGCGTTGTCGGCATACATCGCCATCGCGATCTCGAGTCCTGCCCGGCGCTGACCAAGCGCCCGCGTGGCCTCGAAGCTGCCCAGATGCGCTCCGATGAGCAGCGCGCCACCGCCATTGGGGCGGTCCGCACGCACCAATGCCTCACCGTCAACGGAGATATCAAACAGCTCGAAGCGCCCATTCAACAGATAGACGCGGTCGTGAATGGTCGATGCAAATGTGAAGATCTGCCGGAAGCGATCGATCGGTTTCGCGGGACGACCGAGCACCCGGCGCAGATAGTCGCGCGCGTGGCGTCGCGCCTGCGGCGCGAACACAAAGAAATAGGCAGCGATGCCATAGAGGACGCCGCGGCTCACTCGTCGGCCAAGCCGCAGCGAGATCCAGCTCATCAGGCGCAGCATCATCATTGAACCGCGTTCGGCGTGAGTCGCCCACGGCGAGGCTGCCGGAGCGGCCTGCGCCTGCGAGTGCCAGGCGTTAGCTTTCATGTGAACTTGCGGGGGCTACTGGCAGGGTCAGCATGCCGCTGGCAACGATCCGGTCCGCGGCACGAATCGTAAAGCTCAGCTGCTCGTTGCCTGCTGGTTCCATGACGAGTTGCAGTCGCTCGCCGGGACGGGCCGCACTCAGGAACTTGACCGCGGGGATGCTGCATTTACCGGGCGCCACGCCGCGCGCGCTGGCGACCGAGTACAGGATTTCGTCCAGCAGGACGACGCCCGGCACAATCGGGTTCCCCGGGAAATGTCCGGCGAACGCGGCATGGTCCGCAGGAATTTCAATTGTGATGGGTGTGCTCATTGCGGTGTGGCCTGTGCGGGCAGCCACTCAGCTATCCGGCAGGAGCGACTGCAATACGTGCAGCGGCAGCTTGCCGGTCGCATTGCGATGAATTTCCGGTACCAGCAGCAGCGGCCGTGGCAGGAAAGCCGGATCCAGTCGCTCGCGCAGGCGCGTCGTAATCGCTTTTACATCGAGGCTCGGCGCCACCACCAGCGCACCCAGCCGCGTAATGCCGATTTCCGTAGCTGGCGCGCCCTCGCGCAGAAAAAACGCGCCATCGATGACCCCTGGGATACTGGTGAGTTGATGGTCAAGGTAGGCGAGCGAGCTGCGTTTGCCCGCGATATTCACCAGGTCCGCCACACGCCCCTGCAGCAGAAAGCGGTCGACACCCGTCACCTCGAGTATGTCTCCCATCGCTGTGGCAGCTTCAACATGCCCGCCTGTGACCCAGGTCTGACCATCTCGTATGGTGACGGTGACATCCGGCCACAGCAGCCATTCAGCCGTCTGCGTGGTGCGGCGGCTGGCGATCTGGCCGGTTTCGGTGGAGCCGTATATCTCCAGCAGCGGAACGGCATAGCGCGCCTCGACTTTGCGCGCCAGCGACTCATCGAGCGGCGCCGTGGCCGATAGAATCAATTCGATCGGAGGCAGATCTACGTTGGCTGCAAGCAGCGTACGCAGGTGCACCGGTGTCGAGACCAGCATGCGTGGGGCCGGCACGGCGGCCAGCGCGCTCGCAATATCGGCCGGATAGAACGGGCGTTCAGCGCACAGCGCATTGCCACTTTGCAGCGGCAAGAGCACGGTCGATTCAAAACCATACATGTGCTGCGGCGGAACGGTCGCGACGATCGCATAAGGACCCGCCGCCGTGAACCGCAGGCGTTCCGTTTCAATCCGCACGCAGCGGACCAGGCGGCCCCAGGTCTTGGCGTGAGGCACCGGAATTCCGGTGGACCCGGATGTAAAGATATGGGCCACGAGCTGATCTGCCGCGATAAGCGGAGCCGGCCACGCCTGCGCGTCGGATAGCACCGCTCGCGGGAATCGAAACTGCGGCAAGTCGATGGCACACGCTGGATCGTCGGTCAGGCAAATCGCGTCCGGCGCAAAGCTGCCGAGCTGTCGTATGGCTTCGGGTGTATGGGTCGAGGGCAGCAGGCTGACGCGCTTTGAACTGATGCAGGCGGCGAGCCCAACGGCAAAGTTGTAACGATCCTGGCAAGCGTTGAGCACATGCCCCGTAGCCGGCAATCCCGCGGCAAGCTGCCCGATGTCGGCGAGAAAGCGCGCAGCGCGGATCGGACTGCCACTGCGGAACGCGACGACGTCGTCCGGCGCACCGTGGGCAATCAATGGGGCAACGTGCATGGGCTCGGATCCGGCGGCGGAGCCCCAGGGCTCAGGCATGCGGAATGGTTAACGACGCCGTGCCCGCGCTGCGGGATACCGCCCGTACGGTTTCGAAAATGCTCGCGTGTTGCATGTCGGGCAATACACGATGCCGCACCAGATACTCACCGATGAACATCAACGCCACCAGCGGCGCCGTGCAGAAATTGGCAAACACCGACCACACCGCAAGCGGTGCGGCCATGTAGACGATCAGCAGCGCGCTGCTCATGACCGCAAAGAACACCGTCCAGGCCACGGTGACGCTGCGGGTGTAGCGCGCGGCGGCATCTGACAATGAACCGTGCACGAGCGTGGCGAAGCGGGTGCACAGCGGCACACGACCCGGCCCCAGCGAGCGCCCGAAGGAAATGCCCAGCAATCCATATGCGCCAGACTGCTGAATCAGATAGAGCAACGCAAAATGATGCCTGATGTCGTCCCAACGGGCATAGGCGAGCAGCGCGGCCAGAGCGCACGCAAGCAGGCCGAGACGCCGCCAGAGTGAACGCCAGGCAAGAATGACTGCCGCCAGCCACAACGGCGCTATGGCGAGGACTGCGCCCAGGCTCTCATTGCCCGGAGTCGCATTGCTAAGGTGCGCCAGCACCGCGTAAGCGATTACGACGAGGGCGATTGTGATGGTGCGCAAAGCACGGGGCGCCGGTCGCGTCACTTCGTTCTCCGCGCGGCTATGAACTCGGCCAGCGCCGTGAGCGAACTGAAGATCTTGTGGTTGTTTTCGCTGTCAGCCTTGATCTCGACACCGTATCGCTTGGACACGACCAGGGCGATCTCAAGAATATCGATCGAGTCGAGTCCCAGGCCATCGCGATAGAGCGGCGCCGCCGGGTCAATGTCGGACGCAGCGACACTGAGATTGAGGGCCTGCACCAGCAGATCGGCAATTTCCCTTTCCAGATCACGGATAACCGGGGCTGCCGCGGATTGCATCAGGACCTTCGCTTGGTCGAACGTGCACCAAGATTCTTGTAATTGCGACGGCAAACATTATATCGGCCAGTCGGTCGAACGCAACCTAAAGTAAGGTCAATAAGCCTTATAAATCACGGAGATAAGCGGCGCGATGCGCGCCGCCACGTCGAGCACGTCGTCGTCGAGCCAGCACACGGTGACTCGACGCGCGCCGGGCGTCCACCGTTTGGAAGTGAGGCCGGGCGCACTCGCGAAGGTCCACACTCCCGCCACGCCGGGCACACGGTGCCATTCGGGTGGCTCGCCGTCGGTCGTGCCCGCGTCGAGAACCTCCTCGACCATCACGTAGATCCCGCGGTGCGCCCGGAAGGGAAC
>PMNQ01000014.1 GCA_003162555.1 Gammaproteobacteria bacterium
GCATGACCTGTTCCTGGTAGAGGATCACGCCGTAGGTCTGCGCGAGGATCGGCTGCAGCTGCGGATGCAGGTAATCGATCGGCTTATCGTTGCGGCTGTGCTTGCGGGAGATGAAGTCTTCGACCATGCCTGACTGGAGCGGGCCGGGGCGGAACAGCGCCACCAGCGCGATGATGTCCTCGAAGCAGTCGGGCTGGAGGCGGCGGATCAGATCCTTCATGCCGCGCGATTCGAGCTGGAACACCGCGGTGGTGCGGCAGCTCTTGAGCAACGCGACAGTCGGCGCGTCGTCCATCGGCAGCCGCGTGAGATCGAGCGGCGGCTCTCCCAAGCTGGCGCGCGCGGCGTTGATGTCGCGCACCGCCCAGTCGAGCACGGTGAGCGTGCGCAGGCCGAGGAAGTCGAACTTGACAAGGCCGGCGGCTTCGACGTCGTCCTTGTCGAACTGCGTGACGACGTTGGCGCCGCCCTCCTCGCAGTACAGCGGCGCGAAATCCGTCAGCACCGAGGGCGCGATCACCACGCCGCCGGCATGCTTGCCGGCATTGCGCGTCAGGCCCTCGAGCGAACGGGCCATGTCGATCAGCGTGCGCACTTCCTCGTCGTCACGATACAGGCGCTTGAGCTCGGGCTCCTTCTCGAGTGCCTTGTCGAGCGTCATCTCCAGCTCGAAGGGCACCAGCTTGGCGATGCGGTCGACCATGCCGTACGGGTAACCCAGCACGCGGCCGACGTCGCGCACCACGGCTTTGGCGGCGAGCGTGCCGTAGGTGATGATCTGCGACACGCGTTCGGGCCCGTACTTGGCGGCGACGTAGTCGATGACGCGATCGCGCCCCACCATGCAGAAGTCGATGTCGAAATCCGGCATCGACACGCGCTCGGGATTCAGGAAGCGCTCGAACAGCANNCGGGGTTCAGGAACCGCTCGAACAGCAGGTCGTAGCGCAGCGGGTCGATATCGACGATGCCGAGTGCGTAGGCCACGAGCGAGCCCGCCCCCGAGCCGCGCCCTGGCCCGACCGGCACGCCGTTGTTGCGCGCCCAGTCGATGAAATCGGCGACGATCAAAAAGTAACTGGCGAATCCCATCGGGCAGATCACGTCGAGTTCGGTTGCCAACCGTTCCTGGTAACGGCCGGTGGCCACGTCCGCCGGTTGCGTAGCCTCAAGCCGTGCGGTCAAGCCAACTGCGGCGGCGTCCCGGAGGTACTGTTCTGGCGTGGTTGCAGGAGGAACCGGAAACACCGGCAGGCGCGCCTCACCGAGCCGCAGCATCAAACTGCAGCGCCGCGCGATCTCCACGCTGTTGGCGAGCGCCGCCGGGGCGTCGGCGAACAGGACCGCCATTTCCGCCGGACCGCGCAGGAACTGCTGCTGCGTGTAGCGGCGCGGCCGCGCCGGATCGGCCAGCAGCGCGCCGTCGTGGATGCACACACGCGCTTCGTGCGCCTCGAAATCCGCAGCGGCGAGAAACCGCACATCGTTGGTGGCCACCGGCGGCACACCGCGTGCGGCAGCCAGCGCCAGCGCCGCGCCCACGTACGCCTCCTCGCCGGGCGCACCGATGCGCTGCACCTCGATGTAGTAACGATCACCGAACAGCGCCAGCCATGCGTCCAGCGCCGCGCCGGCCTGCGCCGCACGGCCCTGCAGCAGCGCGCGTCCGATATCGCCGTGCTGCGCTCCGGACAGCGCGATCAGGCCCTCGGTGGTCGCGGGCTTAAGCCAGCTGCGCTCGATCAACGGTTGTCCCTTCACCTGGCCCTCGAGCCAGGCGCGCGATACGAGCCGCGTAAGATTGCGATAGCCGATCAGGTTCTGGCATAGCAGCGTGATGTGCGAAGGTCCGTGCGGATCGCCGAGGTCCCGGATGCGCAGGTCCACGCCGATGACGGGCTGCACGCCGCGCGCCAGCGCCGCGCGATAGAACTTCACCATCGCGAACAGGTTGTACTGATCGGAGATGCCGACCGCGGGCATGCCCGCCGCGGCCACGGCGTCCACCAGCTCATCGACGCGCACGACGCTGTCGACGAGCGAGAACTCAGTGTGCAGTCGGAGGTGTACGAACTTCGGTTGCATAGGGCAGCAACGATCTTACCGGAGCGAAGCTCCGTCGATGCACCGCTGAGGGCCCGAGCCGCGCGAGTGCCTCGAGGTGCGCCGCCGTCGGATAGCCCTGGTGCCGGGCCAATCCAAATCCAGGGTACTGCAGGTCGAGTTCAGCCATGTGTGCGTCACGCCAGGTCTTGGCGAGGATCGATGCGGCGCTGATCGCTGGCACCAGGGCATCACCGCGAACCAGCGTTTCCACCTGACAATCTCCAAACAGATCATCAAGGTGCGGAGCTTTATTGCCGTCGATGATGATGTGTCGCGGCCGCACCGGAAGCGCAATCAGTGCCCGTCGCATGGCCAGCAGCGTCGCCTGCAGGATATTGAGCGCATCGATTTCCTCAACGCTCGCGATGCCGATGGCGAAGGCCGTGGCGCGCGCACGGATCAGCCCGGCGAGCTGCTCGCGCCGTGGCGCGCTCAGCTGCTTGGAATCGCGCAGTCCCGCGATGGGCCGCGCCTGATCCAGCAGCACCGCTGCGGCCACCACCGGCCCCGCCAGCGGTCCGCGGCCGGCTTCGTCCACGCCCGCGAGCCATTCGCCAGTCATTTCGGTTCGCCGATCAGATCCAGCACCGCGCCAGCGGCGCGGACCGCGCCGTCCTGCCTGAGACTGACGTGAATGGCGCGGAAGCGCGCCTCCAGCGTGCGCCGATGCTCGCTGTCGGCAAGCTGCGCCTGCAGCGCCCTGGCCAGTTGCGCACCGGTCACGGCTTTCTGCAGGAATTCCGGCACCAGTGCTTCGCCCGCCAGCAGGTTGGGCAGCGAAAAATGCGGCAGCCGCACAATCCGCAGCGCGAGCAGCAGGAAGGCGGTCACCGCGTTCACGCGGTAGGCAACCACCATCGGGCAACGGCACAGCAGCGCCTCCAGACTCGCGGTGCCGGAAGCGACCAGCGCCACATCGGCGGCCTGCAGCGCCGCGCGCGCCTGGCCATCGAGCAGCCGGATGCCGGAAAATCCGGCCGCCGCGCACTCCTGCTCAAACAAGGCGCGCACCTCGGTTGTAGCCATCGGCGCGATGAACTGGACGCCCGGCACCGCCGCGGACAGCGCCACCGCCGCGGCGATGAAATCGGGCCCGAGCCGCGTGACCTCGCCGCGCCGGCTGCCCGGCAGCAGAGCGACCACGGTGTCGTGCTCACCAAGTGCCAGCTCGGAGCGAACGGCTCCACGATCGAAGTCCAACGCAATCTGATCAGCGAGCGGATGGCCGACGAAGCGCGCCGGCACCGCGTACTGTGCGTAGAACGCGGGCTCGAACGGCAACAGACACAGCACCAGGTCGCAGGCCCGGCCGATGCTGCGCACCCGCCATTCGCGCCACGCCCACACCTGCGGACTGA
>PMNQ01000229.1 GCA_003162555.1 Gammaproteobacteria bacterium
CAGGCACAGTACCAGGTCGCAGGCGCGGCCGATGCTGCGCACCCGCCCTTCGCGCCAGGCCCACACCTGCGGACTGACGTATTGCACCGTGCATAGGCCTTGCGCATGCAGCTGCGCGGCCAGTCCGAGGTTGAATTCCGGCGCATCGATGCCGATGAACACATCGGGCCGCCAGGCGAGGAAATCATTGCGCAGGCGCCTGCGCAGCCGCAGGAGTCGTGGCAGGTGCGAGATTACCTCGACCAGGCCCATGACCGCGAGCTCGTGCGCATCGGCGAGCGGCTCGCAGCCCGCCGCGCGCATCAACGGACCGCACACGCCGCGGATCTCGACACCGGGCGAGCGCGCCCGCAGTGCGTCGATCAGCGCCGCGCCGAGCTGGTCACCGGAAGTTTCTCCCGCCACCACCCCGATGCGCAGCGCGCGAGTTGTCACGGTGTCAGAGCCTGCCAACACTCATGGGTCAGCGCACGAGGCTGCGCGTCGCGGCGCCGATGAAGTCGACCAGCGACTGCACCACGCTGTGCTGCTTCGCGACCGCCGTCAGTTCGGCCAGCGCCTCGGCGAGCGGCAGGTCGCGCCGGTAGAGCGTGCGATACGCGTCGCGAAGCACACGGATCTGTTCCTCGCTGAAGCCGCGACGCTTCAGTCCTTCGCTGTTGATGGAATGCGGCTTGGCCGGCTGGCCGACCGCCATCACGTACGGCGGCACATCACGCGTCACCGCCGCATTGTTCGCGATGAAGGCATGGGCGCCAATCTTGCAGAACTGGTGGATCCCCGCATACCCGCCCATGATCACCCAGTCGCCCAGCTGCACGTGGCCGCCGAGCGTGGCCAGATTGGCCATGACGATATGGCTGCCGACCTGACAGTCGTGCGCGACGTGCGAGTAGGACATCAGCAGGTTGTCGTCACCAATGCGCGTCACGCCGGCATCGTGCGTGGTGCCGCGGTTCACGGTGCAGCATTCGCGGAACACGTTGCGATCGCCGATCTCGAGGCGCGTGGGTTCGCCCTTGTACTTCAGGTCCTGCGGCGCATCGCCGATCGATGCGAACTGGAATATCTGGTTGTCGGCGCCGATGCTCGTGTTGCCGGTGATCACTGCATGGGAAGCAACACGCGTGCGCGCGCCGATGCGCACTCCCGGACCGATGACCGCGAACGCACCGACTTCGACGTCCGAGGCAAGCTCGGCCTGCGGCGAGACCACCGCGCGCGCGTCGATCACGATTTCGACCCGGGGCCCCTTACCGGCCCGGTCACCACGCCTGGCACGAGCATCAGCTCGGCAGAGGCCGCCTCGGCGCCATCCACGCTCGCGACCGCGGCGAGTTTCCAGATGCCACGCAGGTTGCGTTCGAGCGTCGCCTCCAGCATCAGCTGGTCGCCGGGCCCGACGGGTCGGCGGAAACGCGCCTTGTCGATGCCGACGAAATAGAACACCGAGTTTTCGTCCGGATAAACACCAGCAGTGACGAAAGCCAGGATGCCGGCCGCCTGCGCCAGCGCCTCGATGATCATCACCCCCGGCATCACCGGACGATGCGGAAAGTGCCCCGGGAAATACGGCTCATTCACCGTCACGTTCTTCAGCGCGCGCACCTTGTGTCCGGGCACGCACTCCAGCACCCGATCCACCAGCAGGAACGGATAACGGTGCGGGAGGCGCCTGAGTATCTCTTGGATATCCAGCTGCATCGGTTCATTCATCGTTTTGAATCCTGGAATCGGGACTGTGTGTGCCGCGCTCGAGCCTTGTCACCCGCCCTGCCAGCGCGTCGAGGCGCTTCAAGCGTCCCACCACGCGCCGCCACAGCGCCGCGGGGGCCGCCGGAATGCCACCGGAATAAACCCCGGGCGTGCTGATCGAATGCGACACCATCGAAAAACCGGTCACCACCACATCATCGCAGATGTCCAGGTGGCCGACGATACCCACCGCGCCGGCGATCATGCAGCGGGCGCCGATGCGCGTGCTGCCGGAAATGCCGGTGCAGGCGGCGATCACCGTGTGCTCGCCGATGTGCACGTTATGCGCAACCTGGATCTGGTTGTCGAGCTTGACGCCGGCGCCGATGACGGTGTCATCGATCGCACCGCGGTCGATGGTGGTGTTGGCGCCGATTTCGACATCGGCCCCGATGCGCACGCGCCCGAGCTGAGGCACCTTGGTCCAGCCCGAACCGTCGCGCGCGTAGCCGAAGCCGTCGGACCCGATCACCGCACCCGACTGCAGGCACACGCGCGCGCCAAGCTCGGTGCCAGACTCGAGTGTCACACGCGCATGCAGCCGGCAGTCATCGCCCACCTGCACATCGGCGCCGAGCACACAGCCCGCACCAATGCGCACGCGTTCGCCGATCATGCAGCGCGGCCCGATGACCGTGCCGGCGCCGATGCTGGCGCTGGCCGCCACGCGGGCACTCGCATCGATCTGCGCACCGGGTCCGGCGCCCGCGGAGGCCGGCGGCTCGGGGTGCAGGACTGAGGCGATGCGCGCGTAGGTGGCGTAGGGGTTGGAATGGATCAGCGCCGCCGTCGGACACAGCGGCGCGCTGGCCACATCGAGCACCACCACAGTGGCGCGCGTCGCCGCGAGCTGGCTGCGGTAATGCGGATTGGCGAGAAACGCCAGTTCGCCGGGGCCTGCTCCTGACAGCGTGCCAATTTGCCCGACCAGCACAGCAGGATCGCCGCGCAGCTCGCAGCCGAAGCGCACTGCCAGCTCGCCCAGCGTCAGGCCCATTGGACGTCCCCGGCGTCCCTTAGGAGCGCACGTCTATTTTGCGGTGGGAGCGGCCGGTGCTGGAGCAGCAGGTTTGGGCCCTGCGGCGGTGGCGGCGCGTGCCTGGAGGCCCGCGAGCACCGCGGCGGTGATGTCGAGCGAGTCACTCGAATAGACGCTGTCGGTCAGGACCAGATCGTACTTCTGCGACAGCGCGTAGCTGCGCACTTCGGCGACGATCGAGTTCTGCAGCCGCGAGAGTTCCTCATTCTGACGCGTGTTGGCGTCTTCCTGGAAATCGTTGAGCTTCTGCGAGTAATCGCGATTGCCGTCGCGCAGCTCCTTCTCCATCTTGGTGCGCTGGTCGGCGCTCATCGTGGCCGCGTCCTTTTCGTATTTGTCCTGCTTGGCCTTGAGCGCAGCCTGCTGCGCCGCCAGCTCGCGCTGCTTGGGAGCAAACTCGGCGCGCAGCGCGTCCTGCACTGCCTTGGCCTGCGGCGATTCCTGCAGCAGACGTGAGGCGTTGACCACGCCAATCTTGATGTCGGCCTGCGCCGGCGAAATGGAGGCCACGGCTACCGCCAGCAACCCTGCAACGGAGATAATCCAAGAACGCTTCACTGCTTTGCTCCCTGAAAATTTAATAAGAACCGCCGATCGTAAACTGGAAATTCTCGGTGCGATCCGAAAAATGCGGATCATATACCGCGGCGCCGTCCGGACTGGTGGTGAACTTGTTCAGCGGTATTCCGTAACTGAAGCGGAATACGCCGAGCGAGGGCGCCAGCCATTGCACCGCGATGCCTGCGGACCGCTTCAACTGATCATACTTGAATTTGTACTCGACCGGGGTCACGCCGTCGCGGCCGACGAACTTGACATCGTCAGTCGAAAACACATTGCCGTAGTCGAAAAACAACGTCGCCCGCGCGCTGGTCTGCCATTTCAGCGGCAGTGGCAGGATCAGCTCGGCACGGGCCACGGCCAGCATGTTGCCGCCATAGGGGTTGCCATTGCTGTCGACCGGGCCGAGCGAACTCTCGGTATAGCCGCGCACGGTGTCCGGGCCGCCGCCATAAAAGCGCTTGTAGGGCGGCAGTGCGGTGGTCGAACCCAGGCCTTTGCCGTAGGCTAAGTTTACGCCCAGCGAGAGCGTTGTCTTGAAAAAGAGCGGGATGTACTTGATGGCGTCGTAACTGGCCACGTAGTAACGGGTCTTGCCGCTGGGCACGAAACTCAAGCCCAGCGTGTGACGCTGCCCGCGGTCGGCGAACAGTCCGCGATTGCGTGAGTCGTACAGCCAGCCGACATTGGTTTCCAGCGTGTTGAAGCGGCTGCCGAACAGCGAGGTGGAACTGGTGATCGCCGTGCCATCGCCGAGCGTGGCGCTGGTGAGCACGACGCGTGTGTATGGGCCGCCGTTGGCCTTCACCCAGTCGACCGCCTGCTGGGCGCTGCTTCCCTGGTAGGTCAGCAAGTCGACGCGCTGCAGCGACACGCCCGCGCTGAGGCGCTGGAACTCGGTGACCGGATACCCGTAGGTCAAGCCCAGCGCCAGATTCTGCGACTTGAAGTTCGACGAGGTCGACACGAACTGCGTCGAGTTGCGGTAGCTCACCGACACCGTGCGCGACAGCTGGTCGATGCTCAGGTAAGGATTGGTGTGCGAGAAGCTGTAGAGCTTGTTGTACAGGCCCGAGTCGAGCTGCAGCGCCACGGCATCGCCCGAACCCATGAAGTCGCTGTCCTGGAAGCTGCCGTTGAGCATGAACTTCTGCGAGGCCGAGTAGCCCACGCCGCCGCTGATGGTCGCGCTCGGCCGCTCTTTCACGTCGAACACCACGTCGACCTGGTCGGGCGAGCCCGGCACCGGATTGGTCTCGAACTCCGCCTTCTCGACGAAGGGTTGCTGCTCGAGGCGCTGCTTGGAGCGCTCCAGCGCGATATTCGACAGCAACGAACCCTCGAGCTGGCGCAACTCGCGCCGCAAAGTCTCGTCATCGCTCCGGGTCGTGCCCTTGAAGGTGATCTCGTGCACGTAGACGCGATTGCCCGGATCGACGAACAGCGACAGCGCCACTTCGCGCTTGGCATCGTCCAGCGTCGGCACCGGCTCGACCTTGG
>PMNQ01000037.1 GCA_003162555.1 Gammaproteobacteria bacterium
GCGCGCAGTCGCCAGTCGAGCAGGAACCGCGGCTCGCGCTTCTTGGCCGAAATCAGCCGCACCACCGACTCGTCGAGCCCCGCTGCGATGGTGTCGGATTCAATGTCGGTTACGAATCCATGCTCGTAGCCGCGATCGAACAAAGCCGACAGTTCGGAGTTGTTGCTCACGTGCGCTCCGCCCGGCCGCCGCGCAGCGCGCGCTCCAGCGCGGCAAAACGCACCGGTTCGCCCCCCAAGCCCGCCAGTTCCAGCAGCGTGATTTCCTGCAGCGACCGGCGGATGGCGAGGTTGACGCGCTGCCAGGCACGGCCCACGCCGCAGGTGCTCTCGATGCTGCACTGGTGCGTCTGGCGCGCGCATTCGATCAGCGCCATCGGACCTTCGAGCGCATCGAGGATTTGTGCCGCGGTGATCTCGGCCGCCGGCCTCGCCAGTCGGTAGCCGCCGCGCAGGCCCAGTGTTGAACTGACCAGGCCGCGACGATGCAGCTGCTTGAGCACCTTGCTCACTGTTGGTGCGCCCAGGTGCGACTGGGCCGCAAGCTGAGCGGCCGTCAGCTGCCGGTCGGGCGCGGCGGCCAGCCGGGCCAGCAGCACGGTGGCGTAATCGGTCATTTTGCTGATGCGCAACATGGGGCTATCCTATATAGGACTAGTTTAGTCCTAGATTCGCTACACTTAAAGGGGCGGCCCTAAGCTTTGGTATGCTTGCGGCCCCTTTTTTGGAGGTAGGCGCATGGGTTTCGCAGATCTGGAGAGCGTGGCAGCCGCGATGGTTGCCGCTGGCAAGGGTATCCTGGCGGCGGACGAAAGTTCGGGCACGATCAAGAAGCGTTTCGACAAGATTGGCCTCGAGTCCACCGAAGAGGCGCGCCGCACCTACCGCGAACTGCTGTTCACGACGCCCGCGATGGCGCAGTCCATCAGCGGTGTCATTTTCTACGACGAGACGCTGCGTCAGAAGACCAGCAGTGGCGTGCCGTTCACCGAATACCTGACGAAACTCGGCGTTGTGCCCGGCATCAAGGTCGACATGGGCGCCAAGCCGATGGCCGGATTTCCGAACGAGACCATCACCGAGGGGCTCGATGGTTTGCGCGAGCGGCTGATGGAGTACTACAAGCTCGGCGCGCGATTCGCCAAGTGGCGTGCGGTGATCGACATCGGCGCAGGGCTCCCGACGAGCTACGCGATCCACGCGAACGCGCAGGCGCTGGCCCGCTACGCCGCGCTGTGCCAGGAACAAAACATCGTGCCGATCGTCGAACCCGAGGTGCTGATGGACGGCGGGCACACGCTCGAGCGTTGCGAAGAAGTGACCAGCGCCGTGCTGCTGGAGGTGTTCCAGGAGCTCGAAGGCCATCGTGTGCATCTGGAAGGCATGATCCTCAAACCCAACATGGTCATATCCGGCAAGAAGTGCGCGCAGCCTGCTACGCCTGAGCAGGTCGCGGCAGCCACAGTGCGCTGCCTGAAGCGGCACGTGCCGGGCGCCGTGCCTGGCATCGCCTTCCTCTCCGGCGGGCAATCGCCGGCCGAGGCGGCGCTGCACCTGTCATTGATGAACGCGGTCGGCAACCTGCCATGGCATCTCACGTTCAGCTATGGACGTGCGCTGCAGGACGCGGCGCTGTCGGCCTGGGGCGGCAAGCCCGCCGGGTTCGCGGCCGGACAGAACGCGTTCGCCAAGTGGGCGCGCCTGAATGGACTCGCGCGCAACGGCCGCTTCAAGCCAGGGATGGAAGCGCAGGCGGCCTGATGGGTGCATCCCCGACGGCGGAAGCCGTGGTCGAAGTCAGTGATCTCCGTTACAGCATTGACGGCCACAGCATATTCGACGGCCTGAACCTGACTGCGCGGCGCGGTCAGATCACCGCGGTGATGGGCCCGAGCGGCACTGGCAAGACGACGCTGCTGCGACTCCTGATGGGCGCAATCCGCCCCGACTCGGGGCGGCTCACTGTGTTTGGCGAAGAGGTCGCGCGCTTGCCGCGCGCGCCGCTGTACGCGCTGCGCCGCCGGATTGGCATGCTGTTTCAGAACGGCGCGCTGCTGAGCGACATGTCGGTGTTCGAGAACGTCGCCTTCCCGCTGCGCGCCCACACGCGTTTGCCAGAACCGCTGCTGCGCCGGCTGGTACTCATGAAGCTGCAGGCGGTTGGCCTGCGCGGCGCGGCGGACATGGCGCCCGGTTCCCTGTCCGGTGGCATGGCGCGGCGCGTGGCGCTGGCGCGGGCGATCGTCATGGATCCGGAGCTGCTGATTTACGATGAGCCTTTTGTGGGGCTCGACCCGATCTCGCTCGGCGTGATCCTGAGGCTGATCCAGACGCTGAACGCCACGCTCGGGATCACCAGCATTGTCGTCACGCACGATGTCGAGGAGATCAGCCGCATCGCCCACCAGAGCTACCTGCTTGCCGGCGGGCGCGCGGCAGCGGCCGGCAGTCCCGCGGAGCTGCTGGCTGCGGCCACTCCGGTCGTCAACCAGTTCATGCGCGGCCTGCCGGATGGTCCGGTGGCGTTCCACGTACCGGCGCCCGATTACCGCACCCAGCTGCTGGAGCTCGAGTCATGAGCTGGCCGGTGACCGATGCGGTTGTGCGCATGGGCCGGGTGGCGCTGTTCCTTGGCCGCGTGCTCGGTCAATGCCTGCCATCGCTCCGCTATCCGCGGCTGCTGATCGCGCAGATCTACAATGCCGGCGCGCGCTCGCTGATCATCGTCATGCTCTGCGGCCTGTTCGTGGGGATGGTGCTCGGGCTCCAGGGCTACGACCTGTTGGCGCGCTTCGGTTCCGAGTCGGCGCTCGGCGTGGCCGCGGCCCTCGGCCTGGTGCGCGAACTCGGACCGGTGATCACGGCACTGCTGTTCGCCGGCCGCGCTGGCACTTCGCTGACTTCGGAAATTGGCCTGATGCGCGCCACCGATCAGCTCACCGCCATGGAAATGATGGCGGTCGATCCGGTGCGGCGCGTGGTTGCGCCACGCTTCCTCGGTGGCATCATCGCGATGCCGCTGCTGACGGCCATCTTCAATGTCATCGGCATCTTTGGCGCACAGCTTATCGGCGTAGGCCTGGTCGGCGTTGAATCGGGCTCATTCTGGTCGCAGATGCAGGCCCAGGTGGAACCACGGGACATCAACGAGGGTCTGATCAAAAGCCTGTGCTTTGGCGTGGCCTGCAGCCTGATGGCCGTGTACGAGGGTTACCATGCCGAGCCGACGGCCGAAGGCGTCGGCCTGGCGACGACGCGCACCGTGGTGGCTTCCGCGGTTTTGACGCTGCTGCTCGACTACATCCTGACAGCCGCGTTTTTGAATTCGTGAGGGAGAATGGAAACACATGAGCAACACAAGTCGTAGTCTGGAAATAGGCACCGGCCTGTTCGTGCTGCTCGGTTTTGCAGCGCTCGGTTTTTTGACCACGCAGCTGCCGTCCAGCAGTGTGGGGCTGCACAGCGCCACCGACACCTTCCAGGTGAGCGCGCGCTTCGACAACGTCGGCGACCTGAAAGTCGGCGCGCCGGTGACCATGGCCGGGGTGCGCATCGGGCGAGTCAGCGGAGTCACATTCGATCCGAGCGATTTCAAGGCGGTGGTCACGCTCGCGATCGAGCGGCGTTACAACCAGATTCCGGACGACAGCGACGCGGCCATCCAGACTTCCGGACTGCTGGGCGCGAAGTATGTCGGCCTGGGCGCTGGCGGAGCGAATACCTACCTCGCCAA
Source organism: Gammaproteobacteria bacterium (assembly GCA_003162555.1). Classification (GTDB taxonomy): domain Bacteria; phylum Pseudomonadota; class Gammaproteobacteria; order Steroidobacterales; family Steroidobacteraceae; genus FEN-1191. The sequence continues at coordinate 3,733 of PMNQ01000037.1, forward strand.
TGGCACGCAGATCCAGGTCACGCAGTCCGCGCTGGTGCTGGAGAATCTTGTCAACAAACTGTTCGCCGGCTTTGCCGGCAAGAAGGAAGGCGATGCCAAGCCCTAGCATCATGCATCACGATCTCAGTCTGCGCGCTGTCGCCTGGGCGATCGCCGCGCTGCTGTGCGTCGGCACCGTGGGCACGGCGCGTGCTGCAACAGCGGCAGCGCCGGCAACCGCGGCCGCTGCGGCAACGCCGGTGGCCGTGGTCGATACCGATCCGGGACAGCTGATCGACACCGCTGCACAGGCGATGCTGCGCGAACTCGACGCCAATCGCGACGAGTACCGCCACGACCCGGCGAAGATCAACGCCATGGTCGACCGGATCCTGCTGCCGCATTTCGATACCGACTATTCCGCGCGGCTGGTGTTGGGGCGGCACTGGAATACGGCGACACCCGAGCAGCGCCAGCACTTCGTCGATGCTTTCTATCATTCGCTGCTGAATAACTACGGAGCCGCGCTGCTCGATTTCACCGGCGATCGCCTCAAAGTCATTCCCTACAAGGGCGATGCCGCAGCGACCAATGCAACGGTGCGTACGCAGGTGCGCAAGAACGATGGCACGATCGTGGCAGTGAACTACAGCCTGCATCACACGGCGCGCGGCTGGATGGCCTGGGATGTGGTCATCGAGGGCATCAGCTATGTGAAGAGTTTCCGCGATGACTTCAGCGCCGAGATCGAAGCTCACGGTGTGGACGCACTGATCGACAGGCTCGAGAAGCAGAAGGCTGGCGCCAAGTGAACGAGCCGGGCGCGTCGCACGCGCAAGCCACCTCGCGCGCGCAGGGCACGCTGCGCGCGCAGGGCGATGGACGCTATACGCTGGAAGGCGCGCTGACGCTGGCTACGGTTGCAGCGCTGCGCGTGCAGGGCCGCCAGGCTTTTGGCAGCGGGAGTGGTGCGATCACTGTCGACATGACTGCGGTCGAGCGCACCGACAGCGGCGGCCTGGCTTTATTGGTGGACTGGCTGGCCTGGGCGCACGCCGCTGGCCGCGAGCTGAAATTCACGGCACTGCCCGCGCCGCTCCTGGCGCTGGCGCGCGTCAGTGATGTTGAGGATCTGCTGGCGGGGCGCTAGCCCCAGGAGCGTCAGCAGCAGCGCCAGCAGGCGCGTTATCGGGCATATCGGTCGGCGCGTCGTCGCCGGTATCCACGGCTGATTCATCGATATTGCCATCGCGCACCTGGTATTCGCGCCGCTGCAGCCAGGCGTTGCGGACGAAAGCGTAAGGGTCAAAGGTGTTATCGAGCACCGGGTCGGCGTCCAGCAGGCCGGCGCGCCACTCGAGTTTGCTCGTGGCCCACAGCCCCCACTGCAGGTACGGGTCCTGCAGGTAATGGCGCCCATCGCTGTACTCGTCGACAGCCTTGGCCGGCGCGTCGCGCACGCTCGACGCGCCCAGCAGCGGCAGCATCAGGTAGGGTCCCGCCGGCACACCCCACTTGCCGAGCGTCTGGCCGAAATCCTCGTCGTGGCGCTCGAGTCCGGCGCCCGTCGCCGGATCGAAGAAGCCGAGGCCAAAGACGCTGTTGACGAGCAGGCGGGAGAAATCGTCTCCGCCCTGGCGCAGCTTGCCCTGCAGGAAATCATTGATGATGGTGACCGGATAACCCAGATTGCCGACGAAATTGCTGAGTCCGCGACGCAGCGGGGCGGGGACGGCCGCTTTCCAGGCGCGCGCGGCGGGGCGAAACACCGCTCGGTCGACGCTGGTGTTGAAGCGGTACACGCTGCGGTTGGCGCGCTCGAACGGATCGCGCGCATCATGCTTGCCGGCCGGCAGCGAGGCGCAACCGCTTAATACGAATACCGCGGCCCAGGCCGCGGCGCTGACCGGGTGTCTCATGCCTGAATTCTACCAGCGCTGGCGCCGGCGATCCGGTTGTATGTTGTTGGCAACGCCGCTCATTGCGATTCGGTGCGCATCTGGCGCTGCTCGCGCATCCACTCGCGGATCTCGTCGAGCCGCGCACGGAACCGCTGACGCTGCACCGAAGTGAGGTTGGGCGAGGCCAGCGCGAGTTCCAGCTGCTGGTTGGCGAGCGCCAGGTCGCCGTTGCTGATGTGATATTCGGACATGTAGTACGAGGCATCGCCGGTATCGCCGGCGGCGCTGGCCGCGAGCGCGGTGAGCCGGATCTGCTCCGGTGTCGGCTGCGTATTGTTGAACACATCCAGCAGCAGCTCGTGCGCCTGCCTGGCATGCCCGGTCTGCATCAGCGTGTCGGCATAGCGCACGGACAGCGGCACGTTGCGGGGAAACAGCGCCATCGCGTGCTCGAACTCCGTCAGCGCGGCGGCCGACTGGTGATCGGTCTGCAGCGCCTGGCCCAGCGCGGCGTACAGCGCCGTGATCTGCGGATACTTGTCCACCAGTTCGCGCAAGGTCACCA
>PMNQ01000198.1 GCA_003162555.1 Gammaproteobacteria bacterium
AACCTGCGCCAGCAGCCGCGCCCGGCGCGTCGCGCTCATTCGCATCGATGCGCAGGCGCCCCAGCAGCGCTCCGCGTTCGTTTGGCTCCCCCTTTTCGCCGCCGCTATCGCTCATCGATCCCTTCCTGCTGATAGCGCCGGATACNNTTCCTGGTAGGAACGCGCGCCGCGCTCGATTATGGCCAGTTCGCGCTCGCCCGTCGCGCGGATCACGCGCGCCGGCACCCCCATCAGCACGCTGCCGTCGCCAAACTCCTTGCCCGGCGTCACCATCGCTCCGGCGCCGACCAGGCAGCGGCTGCCGATGCGTGCCCCATCGAGCACGATGGCGCCGTTGCCAATCAGNNCGGCGCCGATCTCGATGTAGTCGTCGTCGGCGCGCAGCACCGCGTTGAACCACACGCTTGCGCCTTCGCCCAGCCGCACGTCGCCGATCAGCTGCGCGCCGGGCGCCACGTAGAAATAATCGCTCGCGGTTCGCAGCCGTTTCCCCTCGAATGCAAAAATCACCGTCCGCTCCCTTAAGTGCTACCAGGCCCTAGTGACCTGGAACGATATCGTTGAGGCTGGTGCCGCTGACGCCGGGCCGCTCGCGCAGCGCGCGTACGATCATGTTCGGCAGCCGCGTTTCATCAGATGCCAGCGCCTGATCGGCGACGCTCAGGATCACCAGATCGAAGCGCGGCGAGAGCCACAGCCGCGTCGAGCCGTGGCCGCGCAGGTAGTACATGTCGGAATCGGCGAACGGCTCGGCGCCAGGAGCGGTACGCAGCGGATGCACACGCTGCACCCAGCCGGGCGGCACGACCTGCGTGCCTTCGAAGCGGCCATCGTGCAACAGCAGCTCCGCGACGCGCAGCCAGTCGATGGCGCGCGCATGCACGTCCGGCTCCAGCCAGCGCGCTGGCGAGGCATTCAGCGGCTGCCAGACATTGCGCGACAGGAATTGCGGGAAGCTGCGGCCACTCGCCGCGGCAATCGCGGCGGAAAGCTGCGCGGGATCGAAGGGCTCAACAGCCGGCGACACCAAACCGTGCTCCGGAACGGCGCTGCCGGCGGCCAGCAGCACCAAAACGTCCGACATACCACCGCCGTCCACCAGCGAGTCCGCCTCCACCTCACTGGAATAGCGATCGATCAGCAAATGCCCGTGGCGCGAGACCAGCAGTGCGCCCGCGCGCTGCTTCGCGGCCCAGTCCACTGCCGTCTGCAACGGCAGCGGTTCGAAGCCCTCGGAACTCGCTTCCGCACGGGGCAGTCCGCCAGCGTCGCCGCCGCCGATGGGCACGCCACCGGTGTCGCGCAGGCGCGCAACGCGCCATTGCCAGGCGCCGCCGGCCGCCAGCAGCAAGGCGACGACCAGCAGCCACCAGAGCAGGCGTCGGCGGTTCATCACGACTGCCCCGCCAGCTCTCTGCCCTGACGCAGGGGCCCACAGTAGCGGACGCGACCCGCACCCAGCTCCAGCTCGTGCGTCGCGTGCTGCGGCCAGTCGTCGCGATGGTGAGTGGCGATCACAATGCTTCGTTCCATGCCGGCAAGATTATCCACCAGGGCGCGCAGCCGCACACGCGTCGGCGCATCGAGGCCCGTGTAGGGTTCATCAAGCAGGAAGATATCAGCATGTCCGGCCAGCGCGCGCGCGAACAGCACGCGCCGCGCCTGGCCGTACGACAACTCGCCGCAGCGACGCGCCGCCAGCCGCAGCGCACCGACGCGTCGCAGTGCCTGCATGGCTGCGCGGCGTTCGGACCAGCGCGATGCGCCGTCGAGCCTGAAGGCGCCGCGCAGTCCGGCCACCACGCAGTCCAGCGCGGTTTGCTGGCGCGGCAGCGCTGCCTGCAATTCGGGCGACACCCGGCCCACGCGCCGCTGGAATTCCTGCAGCGGTGTGCCGGGCCGATGCCCCCGCCTCCACACCGTACCCGGACTGGCCACGCCATGATCGCCGTGCAGTGTCGCCAGCAGCGTGGACTTGCCGCTGCCGTTCGCACCGTGGACCACCCAGCAATCGCTGCTGCGGATGTGCAGCGACATGTCGCGCAGCACGGCCGTCCCGTCACGCCATACGGCAGCATTGCGCAGTTCGAGCAGCGAGGCGCGCAGGCGCTTGCGCAGAGGCTTGCGTTGGAGCCGTTGCTGTTGCGGGGCGCGCACCGCGGGCGTCGCGCGAAACCTTCGCCACGTGCCGGTCTGCAGGCGGCCGCGCTGCAACCGCGCGCGATGCGTCGCGCCGCCGGGCGCTTCATCGGCACGGTGCGTCGCGTATATCCACGGCAACCTGGAACGACGGAGCGTCGCGAGCGCGGCCAGCACGCGAACGCGATTCGCCTCATCCAGCCCGTTGAGCGGCTCGTCGAGCAACAGCAACGCGGGACGCGACACCAGCGCACGCGCCAGCAGCACCAGCCGCCGCTCGCCCTGCGAGAGCGTCAGAAACCGCCGCGCCGCGAGAGCTGCGATGCCAAGCCGCCGCAGCATTTGCGCCACCCGCAGCCGCTCCGCCGACGTCAGTCGGCGCAGTGGGATGTCGCAGTGTTCGATGCCGGTGCCGACGATCGAGCTGACGCGGTGATTCCAGCGATAGTGTTCGTAGCGGTCCTGCCGCTCGGCCCCGAGGTAGGCAATGCGTTCCTTCACGCCCAGCGGCTCATCACTCACGGCACCGCGCAAGTGGTAAACCCGCCGCGCCGCGGGCAGTGGCTGTGGCCACACGTCGCCGGCGATGAGTTTCAGCAGCTGCGTCTTGCCTGCGCCGTTTGCTCCCTGCAGTACCCAGTGCTGTCCGGGGCGGATGCGCCAGCTCAGGTCGCGCAATATCCGCCGCCCGCCGCGGATCAATCCGATGTGCGCCAGATCGACGGCCAGGTGAGGACTGCGCGTCCAGCGCGTGCGGTTCATTGCCAGCCATGATCGCAAAAGCGTCGGCAACTGGCGACAGCGAATCCGCAGATTCTTGCGTCCGTCCGCTATTGGCGTAGATTGCGCGCTCCTCCCGTTGCAATCGAGTGATCGTCAAGATGAACAAACTGAATTTTCCCGTCGCGCGCCTGGTCCACGTGACCCTGATCGCTACCGTGTTCGCCGCGCTGGCGGCTTGCAACCAGGCCCCGCCGCCGCCTGCTGCCGATGCAGCGCCTCCGCCTGCGGCCGCACCTGCTGTAGAGACGCCTGCACCCGCGCCGGCGCCCGCAGTGGTTCCCGCTGAGCCCAGGAAGATCGTGCACAAGACGCACACCTCGCCGGCGAGCTCGAGCGGCTCCACGGGCAGCTCGATGCCGGCGCCGCCACGCACACCGATCACCGTGTGCAGCAACTGCGGCGTGATCGAATCCATCACGGCCGTCAAGGAAGAAGGCAAGGGCACGGCCCTGGGCGCCGTCGCGGGTGGCCTGGCCGGCCTCGTGGTCGGCAACCAGATTGGCGGCGGCAACGGCAAGACCATCGCCAAGATCGCCGGCGCCGCGGGCGGCGCCTACCTCGGCAACAAGGTTGAAAAGAAGGTGCGGGGCACGACGCACTACGACATCAAGGTGCGGCTCGACAACGGCACGGAATCGACCGTGAGCCAGGACAACGAGCCGACGCTCGCGGTCGGCGCTGCGGTACAGATCGTCAGCGGAACGGTCGTAGCGAAATAACTCCGGCACACACCCCCGCGGCGAACGTCGCCGCGGGGCGTGACTCGCAGGGCCGGGCTACGAAGCCACGTGCATGCGCAGGTGCAGCTCGCGCCGGCGGTAGTCGATGACCAGCGTATCGAGCAGGCCGAGCGCGTCCATGCCGATCAGCACAGCCGGCTCCTTGGTCATTTTCCAGTACTCGAAGATGCGCATGTCCGCAAAGGTCATGTGACTCGTCTGGATCTGGATCGGGCCGAGCTGGATCGGCGGCGCGCGCCGCCCTTCCCCACTTTGCACATCATGGGTAACGCCTTCCACCAGGTCGACGGTCGTGTGTTCCCTGGGTTGAAGGCGTACCAGCGCATCGCGCAGCGCCAGGTTGGCGACGGTAATTTCACCACCGGTATCGATGATGGCCTTGGCGCGCACTCGGCCCAGCTGCACTTCGGTTATCAGCAGTCGCCCGTGTTCGAGCTGAAACGGAATCGTCATGAAGCCAGGTTCGGCCGGCCTGCCGTGCGAGCGTGAAATAATGATGAGGTCGTGGCGGAAATCGATGTAGACGCGCCGATCGGCCAGGCCTTCGTTGCCGAGAATGCCATCGGCCCCGCCGAGCGCATCATTCAGCACCGGCAGTTTCGAATCGTTCATCAGCAGGTCGCCGACTTCGAGCGTGTCGACGTGGATGGTCGGCACCGTGGCACTGCCGGTCACGGCACGCAGCTTCACCGGCGAGGACTCGTCGGGCTTGATACCCAATTCCGCGGCCACCTGCGTCGTGACACCGGAACGGCTCGCGCCGGTGTCGAGCACGAGCCGGAATGGGCCCTTGCCGTTGATCATCACCGGGGCCCAGATGCGCCCGATGCGATCGCGACGGGTGGGCGCCACATAGCGCGGCTCCGGCGCCTGGATGATGATCTCGGACAGTGACTCAACGGTCGCGGGTTCGGGCGTGGCTTCGGGACCTGGTTCGGGCAGCGCCAGGCCCGGGCGCGCGCCGACGCACACCGCCACCACAATCAGAAACGCTGCGCGTCGTCGTCGAACCATTCGATTTGTACCCCGCCCGCGGCATTTATAGCCCACAATTGAGCCCATGCTGAACTTTTCCGATGTCGCGGTGCGCCGCGGCCCAAGGGTGCTGTTTGCCGATGCTACTTTCAGCCTGTTCCGGGGCGAGAAGGTCGGGATCACGGGCGAGAATGGCAGTGGCAAATCCACACTGCTGGAGCTGGTGCGCGGCCAGCTGCATCCCGATGCCGGCAGCTTTGAGATGCCCACCAACCTGGCCATGGCGTATGTGGCGCAGGACCTGGAGGCCACGGATCAGCATGCCATCGAGTTCGTGCTGGACGGCGATGCCGAGCTGCGCGATATCGAGCGCGACATCGAACGCGCCACCGACGCCGACGATGGCGTGAAGCTCGGCGTGCTGTATGCGCGCTATGCCGAGGTGGGCGGCTACGATGCCCGCAGTCGCGCCGCGCAGCTGATGCACGGACTGGGCTTTGACAATGCCGATGAGACACGGCCCATCCGCGCCTTCTCCGGCGGCTGGCGGGTGCGCATCAATGTGGCGCGCGCGCTGATGTGCCG
>PMNQ01000004.1 GCA_003162555.1 Gammaproteobacteria bacterium
CCCGATCGCACTTGCTCAGTTAAATATTGCTGGGTTGCGCCGGATTTTCGCGCGCCGCTGCATTTCGGCCAGATAGGCCTGCAGGTCCGCTTCGCTGTGGCGCTGGCCGACGCCCACCATCAGCTGCTGATCGGCGATGGANNAAGGCGGTCGGCGACACCGTCACTTTCAATAGTTTGGCGACCGCTTCAAGACTCGCGCCGGCGATGAGCTGCTGACGCGCCGCTTCCGCCGCGGCCCGTGCCGCCTTGGTACCGTCTTCGCGGGAAACAGCAGCGTTGATGTCCGCGCGCACATCCGCGAGCGGACGCGGCTTCGGAGCGTGGTGTTCGAGCGCCTTCACGATAACCAGGCGATCGTCCGCCAGTGCGACCGGACCGCCAATGCGCTGGTCCTTGAGCACGGTGTCGCTGAATACCACGCTGCTCAGCTCGGCGTTGACGCCGAGTGCGCCGCCACCGCCACGCGTGTACTCGGGCACCTCGCCCATCGTCAGCCCGAATTCCTTCGCCAGAGCGGCAAGGTCGGCGCCGCTGGTGGTCTCGATCTTCTGCTGCAGTTGTTCCTGCCGATCGCCGAAAACATCAGACGCGCGTTCGCGCCGGAAATCGCCCTCGATCTGCGCGCGTGCATCGGCGAGCGTCTTGCCATGCTCAGTCTGCACCGCGTCGAGCCGGATGATGTGATACCCGAATTGCGTCTTGACCGGCTCGCTGATCTCGCCGGCTTTCATCGCGAACAACTTGTCGGCGAAGGTCTGCACGTAGGCGCCACGCAGCGCCCAGCCCAAATCGCCACCCTGGCGGGCGGAACCCGGATCCTGCGAATACTTCTTCGCCAGCGCGGCAAAATCGCCGCCCGCGCGCACTTCCTTCAGCACCTGCTGCGCCTTGGCCAGCGCGGCGGCATCGGCCGCGGCATCCTTGCCGCTGACGGCGATCAGGATGTGGCTGGCGCGGCGTTTTTCCGGTTCGATGTAGCGCGCCTGGTTCTGCTGATACCACGCGTCGAGATCGGCTGGATTGACAGTGATCGCTGCGGCCACCGTGTCGAGCCGCAGTTCGGCGTACTGCAGATGCACAGATTCCTTGCTGAGGTACTCGTCGGCATGCGCGTCGTACCAGGCCTTGGCGCGCGCATCGTCCACCTTGATCGCAGCGGCGTACGGTGCCGCCGGCAACAGCACATAGCGCACTTCGCGCTGCTCGTTCTCGAGCGCAATCGCGCGCTGCAGTTCGGATGCGGTCAGGAAATCGCCGATCTGGAGGCTGCGTTCGAGCTGGCCGATCTGCAGCTCGCGGCGCAGCCGTTCCTCATAGGCAGCCGGCGTCAGGCCATTCTGGGCCAGCACGATCTTGGCGGACTCTTCACTGAACTTGCCTTCGACCTGGAACGCTGCCTGGTCCTGGTAGGCGTTGATCACAGCTTTGTCGCCCGCACGGAAGCCGCGCTCGGTGGCGCGCTGGCGCATCAGCGTCTCGCGCGTGTACTGGTCAAACAGCTGGTTCTGCAGCTGCGTGCGCATGGCGGGCGGGATATCGGTCTTTATCTGCTGCTGATACTGCGACTGGCGCTCCTGCCAGGCCTGCTGGAGCTGGGCCGTGGGGATTTCCTCGCCGTTGACCTTGAGGCCGTACTTGGGTGCGCCGAAGCTCAAGTCGACGAGCCCAGCCGCGCCCCACAGCCCGAACAGCAGCGCGAGCGGGATCAGCACCAGTAAGGCCAGCCAGCGGCGGCCTTTGAGAATGTCGCCTAGGTTTTGCAGCATGTTATTTAGTGGCGGAGCGGACGGGACTCGAACCCGCGACCCCCGGCGTGACAGGCCGGTATTCTAACCAACTGAACTACCGCTCCACAGTGATTGGTGGGTGCTGAGGGGATCGAACCCACGACATTCGCCTTGTAAGGGCGACGCTCTACCAGCTGAGCTAAGCACCCAAAAAAAGCAGCGCCGTGAGGACGTTACCCCCAGCCGAAAAGGCGGCGCATTCTAAGGTATCGCCCCCCAAGACGCCAGCGGAGCGGCAAGGCCCAGGGAGCCTGCACGCCTCGGCGGCCCTGCACGCGTCAGTGGGCCTGCACTGGCTTTGGAGCGCGGGGCTTGCCGCGGCGCTTGACGGTCCCCGCCGGGGGCGTGGCATCGACTGCTGCGACCTGCACGCGCGGCGCCGGCCGCGCAGTCAGCGCGATTTCCAGCACCTCGTCGATCCAGCGCACCGGACGGATGTCGAGCTTGCCCTTGATGTTGTCGGGTATCTCGACCAGATCCTTGCGGTTCTCCTCGGGGATCAGCACCACGGCGATGCCGCCGCGATGCGCCGCCAGGAGTTTTTCCTTCAGGCCGCCAATCGGCAGCACTTCGCCGCGCAGCGTGATCTCGCCGGTCATCGCCACATCGGAGCGCACCGGGATGCGCGTCAGCGCCGACACCAGCGCGGTGCACATGCCGATGCCGGCGCTTGGGCCGTCCTTGGGCGTCGCGCCCTCGGGCATGTGCAGGTGCACGTCGTTCTTCTGGTAGAAATCCGGCTCGAGGCCGAGCACGTCGGCGCGCGAGCGCACCACCGACATCGCCGCCTGGATGGATTCCTGCATGACCTCGCCGAGCTGCCCCGTGTGCTGCAGCTTGCCTTTGCCTGGCACGACGGCCGCTTCAATGGTCAGCAGTTCCCCGCCGACTTCCGTCCACGCGAGGCCGGTGACCTGGCCGACGCGGTTCTGGTCCTCGACCTTGCCGTAGCGGTGCCGGCGCACGCCCAGGTACTTGTCGAGGTTGCGCGGCGTGATCGCCACGCCCTTCTCATTGGACTTGTCCTTGTCGAGCAGCAGCTGCTTGACCGCCTTGCGGCTGATCTTCGCGACTTCGCGCTCGAGGTTGCGCACGCCCGCCTCGCGCGTGTAGTAACGCACGATGTCGAGCAGCGCCGGATCGGAAATCTTCAGCTCGCCGGGCTTCAGGCCGTTCTGCTTGATCTGCTTGGGCACGAGATAACGGCGCCCGATGTTGAGTTTTTCGTCTTCGGTGTAGCCGGGCAACCGGATGACTTCCATGCGATCGAGGAGCGGCGCCGGAATGTTCATTGAATTGGCGGTGCAGACGAACATCACTTCCGACAAATCAAAATCGACCTCGAGGTAGTGATCGGAGAAGCTCGCGTTCTGCTCGGGGTCGAGCACTTCNNTCGGCCTCGTCGCGCACGCCGCCTAAGCTCATGCGCACGAACTTGCGGTTCGTGGCTCGCGCCATGCTCTGCCCAAGCGAGGTCTTGCCCACGCCCGGCGGACCCACCAGGCACAGGATCGGGCCCTTGATCTTCTCGACCCGCTGCAGCACCGCCAGATACTCGACGATGCGCTCCTTGACCTTGTC
>PMNQ01000212.1 GCA_003162555.1 Gammaproteobacteria bacterium
TATACGGAAAAATGGCAGGCCGAGCGTGCCGCACAGCGAGTAGCGGGCGTAAAGGGTCTGGCCGTGGAAATTGATGTCAAGCTGCCGGGACTCAGCAAACGCACGGATGGAGATATTGCGCGTTCGGCCGAGAACGTCCTGGAGTGGACCTCGTGGTTGCCCAAGGACTCCATCAAGGTCAAGGCCGAGAAAGGCTGGATTACCCTGTCGGGTGAGGTTGAATGGAACTACCAGCGACAGTCCGCAAAGGATGCGGTTCGCTCGCTCCTCGGCGTAATCGGTGTCAGTGATGAAATCACGGTCAAGCCGCAGGCATCGATTATCGGCGTAAAGTCGGAGATCGAGGCGTCGCTGAAGCGGCGCGCGCGCAACGATGCGCAACGCATCTCGGTCGATGTCCGGGGCGGCGATGTCACGCTGTCGGGCACCGTGCACAGCTGGTCCGAGCGTGAACTGGCGGCAAGCTCTGCCTGGTCAACGCCCGGCGTGCGCAAGGTCGTCGACAACATCACGATCACCTACTGAGATCAGGGAGGGCCGACGCTGTCGGCCCTCCTTGCCCTGCTGGTCATCCAGTCTTCATTTCCATCACCGAAGGAAGAGATCATGGACAACACAGAGTCGCCGCTTTTTGTCTTCAACACGCACAGCGAGGCGGAACACGCCATTCAGCTGTTGAATCGATCCGGGCTCGATGTCAGGAAGCTATCGCTGGTCGGCAAGGGCTATCACAGCGAAGAACATCCGGTCGGTTTCTACACTGCCGGTGATCGCATCAAGAGTTGGGGCGGCGTTGGCGCGTTCTGGGGTGCTCTGTGGGGCCTGCTGCTCGCGCCGGGCGTGTTTTTCTTCCCGGGCATTGGCCTCGTAGCAATGGCAGGTCCCGTGGTTGCCGCCCTGGTCGGTGCGCTGGAAGGAGCCGTCGTGGTCGGTGGCGCCTCGGCCCTGGGAGCAGCTTTGTCCCAGATTGGCGTGCCCAAAGATCAGATCCTCAAGTTCGAGACGGCCCTGAAGGCCGATCGGTATGTCCTGTTGGTACACGGAACGGCCGACGAAGTATCGAAGGCCCACTCGGTGCTGGCCAACTCCAGGGCGCTCAAGGCAGCATAACGGCCGCGCGTTTTAGCAAGCAATGAACGCTGGCGGAGCACGCGACCACTCCAATGGCGGCAGGCATCGAGGCGACGAGTCAACGCCTCCGCATCCGCCTGCGTTGGAGCCGTCGCGCGATTCGCGCAAGATCACTCCACGCAGAGTGGTATACGTAGCGCTCGCCGGGAATCTGGCGATCGCCATGATCAAGTTGCTGGCGGCGGCAATTACCAGCAGCTCGGCAATGCTCAGCGAGGCCGTGCACTCTCTGGTGGACACGGTCAACGAACTGCTGCTGCTTTATGGGCTGAGGCGGGCTGATAAGCGTCCTGACATCAGCCACCCATTCGGCTATGGGCGTGAGTTCTACTTCTGGAGCTTTATCGTCGCGCTGTCGGTATTTGCGCTGGGTGCCGGCGTATCCCTGTACGAGGGGGTCGATCATTGGCGACATCCCGTGCCCATGGACTGGCCGGTCCTTAACTATCTGGTCCTGATCGCCTCCTTCATTTGCGAGGCGGCTTCATGGAAGGTTGGGTTCAGGGCATTCCGCTCCAGCAAAGGCGGCCTGGGCTACATGGATGCATTCCGCGTCAGCAAGGACCCCGGCACATTCATAGTCCTGTTCGAGGACAGTGCCGCGCTGATTGGCTTGGTGATTGCGGCAGTTGGTATTTCCTGTGCCCTGATATTTCACCAGCCGAAATATGACGGCGTTGCATCCATCGGCATCGGACTGGTTTTGGCGGTCTCATCCATCCTTCTGGCGCGAGAAACCAAGGGGCTATTGATCGGCGAAGCGGCACTGCCGCTCGTGAGGGATTCAATCCTGCGCATCGCCACAGAGGACCCCGATGTGCAACAAGCGAACGGTGTATTGACCATTCAGATGGGTCCCAATCAGGTGTTGGCGGCGTTGAGCGCTGAATTCCACGATGGACTCAATACGCAGCAGATAGAGCTGTGCATTGGCCGAATCGAAGCGGCCATCAAGGCCACGAACCTCGGCGTGGCCATAGTCTTCATCAAGCCCCAGACCGCAGAGACCTGGCGACGCCGTGTCGCAGAACTGGCTTCGTCGCAGCACCGCATGAGCGGCGGCTCGCAGTGAGGGACGAGCGACTGTCCGCGGTCGCGAGCCAATCCTGCTGAGAACTGCGCGAAGAGTTGGCGGAGAGTGGGATTGCAACCGGAGGCGCCGCTTTGCCATGCAGGTCACTAAAGACAAATCTAAAGCCGGCGCGCCACCCTCAGTGCCTGGCGCGGCCGCCCCTGCAGACCTCGGCGCGGCCTCGATTCCCGATGCGCTCAAGTCGCTCAACGTAAACCCCGACATCGGCCTGACTCCCGCCGAAGTAGACGCCCGGCGAACGTCGTTCGGCTACAACGAAGTGGCTGACAAAAAGCAGCACCCCATCCGGAAGTTCCTCGGAAAGTTCTGGGGAATCTCGGCCTGGATGCTCGAACTGATCATGATCCTTTCCGCGGTGCTCGGTAAGTACTCGGATCTGGCCGTGGTCGGCGCATTGCTCGTCATCAACGCCATGTTGAGTTTTTCGCAGGAGCATCGCGCCGCCGGAGTCGTTGAAGCCTTGCGGCGACGCCTGCAAGTCAGCGCACGCGTCCGGCGCGAATCGATATGGAAGCTCGTTCCGGCGCGCGAACTGGTCCCTGGTGACATCGTCCGCACGCGAACCGGAGACATCATCCCTGCGGACCTGAAGCTCCTGACCGGAACGCTCACCGTCGACCAGTCGGCCCTGACCGGAGAATCCAAGGACGCAGACAAAGCGCCTGGCGAAGTCCTGTCGTCGGGGTCCATCGTTCGTCGGGGCGAAGGCAACGCCGTCGTCATGCTGACTGGCGCGCACACCTTCTATGGTCGCAGTACGGAGCTGGTGCAGAGCGCTCGTCCGGCGCTGCATATCGAAGCCGTCGTAGCCGGCGTCGTGCGCTGGCTCTTTGTCATCGTTGGCGCGCTCCTCGGCGTTGTGATCGCTGTTTCCCTGATCCGTGGCGCTCCACTCCTGGAGATGGTCCCGCTGCTGCTCGTTCTGCTGATGAGTGCCGTACCGGTCGCGCTACCGGTCATGTTCACGGTCAGCATGGCGGTGGGATCACGAGAGCTGGCAAATCGTGGCGTACTGGTCACGCGGCTGAGCGCCGCGGAGGATGCCGCGACGATGGACGTACTCTGCGTCGACAAGACCGGCACGATTACGATGAACCAGCTGGCCGTTGCAGGCGTGATGCCACGGGAGGGTGCGTCGGACACCGATGTGCTGTCCGCCGGTGCACTGGCGTCAGAGGAAGCCAACCAGGATCCGATTGACCTCGCCTTTCTGGCGGCGGCCAGTGATCGACACATTTTCGAAGGCCTGCCCAAAGCGACTCCGGTCTCGTTCGCACCGTTTGATGCCAGGAATCGCCGAACGGAGGCCGTAGTCGAAGTGCAAGGGCAACGGCTGCGGGTGATGAAAGGCGCCGTACGAACCGTCGCCGAGGCCTGCGGGCTGCAACCACCGGCCATCGAGGCGCTGGAGGCGCAGGTGCGCGAATCGGCCTTGAAGGGCTATCGCACGCTGGCCGTGGCGCGCGGCACCGAAACTGGCACCCCTACCCTGATGGGACTGGTGAATCTGTATGATCCTCCCCGTCCAGATGCCAAAGCGCTCATCGCTGCCCTGCGCGGCCTGGGCATCTCCGTAAAGATGCTCACTGGCGACGCCCTGGCCGTCGCCAGTGAGATTGCACGAGGGGTTGGCTTACCCAACATCCGGCGAGCGGCGGACCTCAAGGCGGCGCGCGCCAGCGCAGGCAATAAACCCGTTGATCTGCTGGCGGACGCCGATGGCTTGGCAGAGGTGTATCCGGAGGACAAGTTCCTCGTTGTGAAACACCTGCAGGCGACCGGGCATGTGACGGGCATGACGGGCGACGGCGTCAATGACGCACCGGCGCTGCGCCAGGCCGAGGTGGGCATCGCCGTCAGTACCGCGACTGACGTTGCCAAGGGCGCTGCAAGTGTCGTTCTGACCGACGCAGGACTGACGAACATCGTTGCGCTGGTCGAACAGGGCCGGACAATCTACCAGCGGATTCTGACGTGGATCATCAACAAGATCAGCCGGACCATCCTGAAGTCGGCATTTGTAGCCGTTTCCTTTCTGGTGACAGGAAAGTTTGTCGTCTCCGCTTTCGCAATGTTGCTGCTCGTGTTCATGACGGACTTTGCCAAGGTCGCGCTTTCCACCGATCGTGTACGGTCATCGATGAGACCCGAGACCTGGAACATCGGTGGCTTCGTAGTGCTTGCTGCCGTGCTCGGCATCGCAATGGTCGCCGAAGCATTGCTTCTGCTCTGGATCGGCTGGTCACGCTTGGGATTGGCGACCGACAACGACGCGCTCTACACGTTCAGCTTCCTGACGCTGCTCTANNGCGCGGGAGCGCCGCTGGTTCTGGGCGACCATTCCCAGCAAGACGTTGATGGCGGCGCTGGTGGCGGACGCGATGGTGGGGACTACCCTGACGTACGTGGGTCTTCCTGGCCTGAAGTCGTTGCCAGGGTTGCAGGCGCTGGCGATCTTCGCTTACGCGATGGTTTCAAGTCTCGTGGTGAACGACGCGATCAAAGTTGCCATGATCAAATGGCGAATTCCCACAGCCGTCGCCGCACTGCCCACTGCACTGTGATCGCCACGAAAACTACCCGTGAACCAACGGTATTGATGGCCGCGCCAAGGTCAAAGCTGCCAAAACGCCGGCAACCCGAAGGATTCGTACCGCCGGCCCGACACCGCAGGACATCGGTCGCTCCGCGAACCCACTTGTCTATGTTCGAGGGTTCGAATTCTGGCGCTGATCATGTTGGCCCTCGAATTGAAGTTACCCCCAGAAGCACCACCAAGACTTCTCGCTGAAAAGCATCGCGAAGCGAACGACCAAGCTCGTATTTCTGCTCTCGGAGTCAGTGCGAATCTCCATTTACCGTTCATATTCGCCTCCGATAACGATACCCGTGTTGAGGAAGGCCATGACGGTCGTCCGCTATGACTAACTACACAAGGCCTGCTGGCTGACGGCGAACTTTGGCAAGGACGCTGTTCAGGCCGCCGAAGTCGTATAGGACCTACGCCGCGCTGCCCAACTCGCTGCTGAATCGAATCCCTGATCGCTGCGCGTCGCGGCGACTTCGGGCCGCCATACCAAACGCCTCAATTCGCCGGCTTCACACCCTCATTGCGCAGCGCCGCGAGGCCCGCGAGGTTCAAGCTGTTCACGGCCGATTTCAGCTCATCAACGCTCTGTGCACTGCCCGCCACCTTGACCATGAAGCGCCCGACCAGCATCGCGGAGTATTCACCCCGCTTGTCGGCATTGTCCCATTCCTCGTGGATAATGTTTTCGCCCTGCTTATAGGTCTTCTCGTAACCAGTCTGGGTCTGCTTGTCCTCTTCAATGTTGGCCCACGAGGCGAGACCCAGCAGGCCCTTGGCGCTGCCCATGTCGGTGATCTCGAGATTCAGCGTGTGATTGCCATCGCCGTATTGCGCCTTGGCCTCCGAGACCTGCATGCCCATCGCGCCATTGCGTTCCGTTGAGCTGCTTACCAAGGCAAGACCAGCCAGCGTCGCCGGCACGAAGGTCTTCATCGTCTCGGTCGGAAGTGATTCCACCTGCTGGCCGCCTCCGACCATCGCCCCGACCAGGTTGCCGGCCGCCCGCGCCTGGGCCTGTGCATCGCCGGACTTCTGCGCGGCATCCATCTCCTTGCTGGCCTGCTCCGCCTTTGCGCCCAGCGCCGCCAAGCCGCCCAAGGCGCTATTGCCATCGACCGTGACGCTGCCACCGTCGCTCCAGTTCGGCGTGCCGCCAAACCGCGAGCCGAACATCCCATGGCCGCCCATGCCGCCGAGGGCCCCGAAACCGAAGCTCGCCACGATTGCCGCCAGCACCCAGCCGACCACAATGGCCGCGATGATTGAAACGACCGCATAACCCGCCGCCTTTTCCGGAGGCGCCTTCATGGTATGCGGGAGGCCGACAAAGAGCAGGTAACAGCCGTAAAGCATGCCGATCAGCATCAGCAAGCCGCCGAGCGCAAACGACAGCAGTATGAATATGCCCGCTACCCAGCCTG
Source organism: Gammaproteobacteria bacterium (assembly GCA_003162555.1). GTDB lineage: Bacteria > Pseudomonadota > Gammaproteobacteria > Steroidobacterales > Steroidobacteraceae > FEN-1191. The sequence goes on from PMNQ01000212.1 coordinate 6,236, forward strand.
CCGTGTACGCATAGCACGCAGTCTTGAGCGCCTGCGTGCTGCTCTTGGTACCGCCAAAGCTCGGCGCCAACGCATTAATGATGAGGCCCATCACGAAGACAGAAATCAGCGATACCACAACGGAGAAGATGGCCGTCGTCAGGCCTCCGGCCATGCTGCCGCGCACGCTGACGCCCAGGAAGCCATAACCCAGGATAGAGGTCTTGATGAACCCTGCAATTGCGGGCAACGCAGCGACCGGCAGCGCGTAACCGACGAGCAGGCTCGACGTGGTGGCATTTTCTTCAGCGATGACGGGCCACTCAGTTTTTGGCGTCAGGAGCAGTGACTTGATGCGTGCGACAATCTTGCCGAGGTCCATGGAACGCCCTCCCGGGTCTTGTAGTTGGGGCGCACTCTGGCACATCAGGCGAGTCGTGCCAAATAATGGGGCAACGCGGTGAAGCTGCATATCCCCGCTGTACGGGGCTGCAGGCGTTCACCGTCGCCTGCGGACTATTTGCCGTCCGCATTCAAGGAAGGTGGGAATGCAGTGGCTAAAGGCACCAGCGAACCCTATTGTTTATTTCTCGGGTTTGAATCCCGAAGTGTGAGTACCTGGAACTGGCGGGAGAGAGGGATTGCTCGCGGCTGCGCCGCTCGTCCCTCGCTGAAGTTCGGGACCGCCGTCGCGCTCGCGCGCT
>PMNQ01000186.1:0-841 GCA_003162555.1 Gammaproteobacteria bacterium
GGCCAGACCGGCCAGATGCTGGCTGCGCTGTGGGAACGTCCGCAGGTGAGCTTCGCCTCGAAAGTCGAGATCAAGGACGCCGTTGCGCTGGTCACGCGAGAGGTCGACAGTGGCCTTGAGACGCTCGAGGTCGATCTGCCCGCGGTGATCACCAGCGATNNTCGCGCGGCATCATCGTCAAGGACGTGCCGGAGCTGGTCGCGGAACTGAAGAAGCGCGGAGTGCTGTCATGAGCCGGGCGCTGATCATTGCCGATCACGACGGCGTGCGGCTCGGCGCGGGCGCGGCCCGCTGCGTCACGGCCGCCGGCAAGTTCGGCGCCGCGGAAATCCACATTGCCGTGCTGGCATCGCCAGCCGCGGCCATCGCTGCCGACGCCGCCGCGCTCGCTGGCGTCAGCAAAGTGTTGACGGTCGAGCGAACTGAGAATACGCATCCGCTGGCTGCGGTGCTTGCTCCCCAGGTCGCAAAGCTGGCCGCTGCTTACGATTACGTGATCGGACCTTCGAACACCTTCGGCAAGGATCTGCTGCCGCGCGTCGCCGCGCTCCTGGGCGTGGGGCAGGTCAGCGATCTGATGTCGGTCGACGGCCCGCATACCTTCAAACGGCCGATCTACGCGGGCAATGCGATCATCACGGTCGAATCGCCAGCGAATACCAAACTGGTAGCCACGATCCGCACAGCCTCGTTCCCCGCCGCAGCCAGTGGTGGCCCCGCGCCAATCGAGGCGGTCAGTGTGGATGCCGTGTTGCCGACGCACACGCGCTTCGTCAGCCTCAATGCCGCCAAGAACGATCGTCCCGATCTGCAATCGGCCCCGCGTGTCGTGTCGGGCGGC
>PMNQ01000186.1:851-4025 GCA_003162555.1 Gammaproteobacteria bacterium
AAGGTCATCGTCGCGATCAACAAGGATGCCGAGGCGCCCATCTTCGAGGTGGCGGATATCGGGCTGATCGGCGACCTGTTCAAGATTGTTCCGGAGCTGACGGCTCTGCTTTCATAAAGCCGGCCTCAACGGGCCGGAGGAGGGGACGATGATCTTTTTCCTGGCACTTATTCCGGCGACGATGCTGACGATGGTCGGCTACGCGGTGATTTATCTCGCCAACCGCTCGGAAGGCGGACTCAAGACCTTCGGCAAGTACCTCGGCTTCTGGGCGTTCACGCTCGCCGCGCTGGTGCTGCTCGGTTCATTCCTGTGCGCGGCACGCTGCGGCGGGATGCACCACATGCACATGATGATGCATGGCCACGGCGATGAAATGCCGTCCTGGCAGCCGCCACCGCCGCCCGGACCGCCGCCAGGCGCCGGACCGCAGGCGGGCGCGACGCCAGCGGTGCCCGCCGCACCAAAATAACGGCGCTGTCTGCAGCAGCGATCGTACTGGAGCGATACCGCCACCGCCTCGAGTGAGGCGGATTCCGCTGCGCTCCCCGCGCGTGCCGACGTGGCGGTGATCGGCGGCGGTATCACGGGTCTTTGCGCTGCGCTCGCGCTAAGCCGCCGCGGCGCCAGCGTCGCGGTGCTCGAAGCGCACACCATCGGCTGGGGCGCGAGCTCGCGCAATGGCGGCATGGTGCTGACCGGCCTCAAGATCGATGCGGCTACGCTGATCTCGCGCTACGGGCTGGAACACGCGCGCGAACTGTTCAAGGCCTCGGTGGATTCGGTCGATTCAGTTGACCAGCTGGTGCGCAGCGAGCAGATCGATTGTCAATTCACGCGCCGCGGGCATCTTTCGTTGGCGAGCAAACCTGCGCACTACATCGGCTTTGAACGCGCCGCGGAATTGCTGGCGCGGGATTTCAGTCACCCGACCCGCCTCGTGCCGCGCGCAGGATTGCGTGCGGAACTCGGGTCAGACAAGTATTTCGGCGGCCTGGTGGACGAGGCGAGCGGCGGCATCAATCCGGCGCAGTACGTTGCCGGGCTCGCACGGACCGCGCGCGCACGCGGTGCAATGCTGCGCGCCGATGCGCGCGTGCAGCGCATGGAGCGGCAGGGCGCCGGCTGGAAGTTGACCACCGCGCGCGGTGTGATCGAGGCTGCAGAGGTGCTGGTTGCCACCAGCGGCTACACCGGCCCGGCCACGCCCGCTCTGCGCCGCCGGTTGCTGCCCATTGGCTCTTACGTCATCGCCACTGAACCGCTGTCGGACGAGCTGGCGCGAGAAATCAGCCCGACCGGCCGAATGATGTACGACTCCATGCACTTCCTGCATTACTTCCGCCTGACTGCGGACCAGCGTCTGCTGATCGGCGGCCGCGCGCGCTTTGTGCCGGAGAACGAACACACGGTACGCGCCAGTGCCGAAGAGTTGCGCGCAGGTATGCTCAAGATCTATCCGCAGTTGCGCGATGTGCGCGTGGCCTATGCATGGGGTGGCACGCTCGATTTCGCTTTCGATACGATGCCGCACGTCGGCCGCATCGACGGCTACCACTTTGCGCTCGGCTACGCCGGCCACGGCGTGGCGTTGGCGACGCACCTGGGTCTGGCTGTTGGCGAGGCCATCGGCACCGGCGCGCTCAATGCGAATCCCTTCGCGCGCCTGCCATTTCGCGGCGCACCCCCAGGGCTCCAGGCGGGCAAGGACTGGGTGCTGCCGCTGGTCGCAGCCTGGTACAGGTTTCTGGATTGGGTGGAATGACGTGGAGACCCAGGCATAGGCTTGCGCCCCGAGCCTTATAGAAGTCCCGCGTGCTACGCCGTTACTCGGGGTGAAATTACCGCGCGCACTGCTTGATGACGTTGTGGGCACGCTGTGAGCACCACCGGCGTGGGTAATGTTAAAATCTAGCTGGGTTCGTACCAATTAACTGGTGTCTTCCAAAGCGGAAAATCTGTGCAAATCTCAATATCCCCAACTGGCGAAGAGGTTCGCGTACCTGAAAGCCCTTTAGAAAACGAAGGCGCATTTCAGGCCGCCGATGACGCGTGGGGGGGGCTGGGCGGTTCTTGCTAATCAATGGCTACGTTGTGATACGTGGGTTGTTGCCGCGCGCGTTGTGTACGGACGTTCGGGAGAAGTTTCAGACTGAGGTGAAGCCGTTTAAGGGACACCTCATGAGAATCAACGGCAAGGAAGCGACTAACATTTTCAACGAGTACGGGTTTGTAACCAACCCTTTGATGAATGTTCAGCGTACGTCAACTGCAGTAGTGCCTGCCTACGAGGATGCTGTTCTGTCGGTTCTCACTCATCCCAATGTTAGGGGATTATTTGAGGCGCACTTCAAGCGCGCAGTCGGATTGAAAACCTGGAATCACTTCGAAGCCAACCCGGTCACGACACCGCACTGCGATGCGCACTTCTGGACTCAAGATGTCGCGTTTGGTGAGCTACTTGGCCTGTGGGTTGCGCTTGAGGACATTCATTTTGGTGCTGGGCGACTGTACGTGTACCCGCATAGCCACGACATTGACCTGAGACCTTTGCTGTCGGATATCAAGACCCGTAGCCGGCGGAAGTCTGCGCTCAACATCTATGATCCCTTCTACCTGCAGAGCATGGTCAATACGATCAAAGCCAAGGGNNGCTAGAGCCGGGTGACGTTGTGGTTTGGGATTCCCGCACTATTCACGGCAGCCTGCCCACGACCTCACCGGAACATTCCCGCCATTCGTTAACGGCTCATTACACCTTAGCGCGGGGCCGCTTTATTACGGATCGCACTCGTAGAAGATCCGTCAATGGAATATCGGTGCCATTTCCGAAACTTCGAATCGGCAATTTTCTGCGAAGACTTTTCCAGCAAGCTTAGTTACCCTCAACTCGGTCTAAGCAATCTAGACCCACTCGGTCAACAGCGTCGACGACATGCGGGCATTCAGGCATTGTCAAAAGCTCGGTCAGCATATGGACCTCCCTATTAACGGCCCTGTGTGGACCGAACTGAGAAGGCATTGGGGCGCGAAATGCAAAGGTTAAGAGCGCAGCCGGGCAGCTACTCGCCCGGGCCGAGGTTCACCCGTTTTGCTTCCCGCACCAAAGTACCGTGCGGGCAAACTGAAAAATCCTAAGTCATTGATTTAGTGGCGCTCCCTACGAGATTCGAA
>PMNQ01000195.1 GCA_003162555.1 Gammaproteobacteria bacterium
ACCGGCGCACACCGCTCGCACGGTGTGCTGATTGCAGCAGGCCCGGCGATCGAGGCCGGTACGACGGTGCAGGGCGCGCGCATCATCGATCTGGTGCCCACCTGGCTGCAGCTGTTCGGACAAACCGTTCCGCAGGAGCTGGAGGGCAAGCCCATCGGCCCGCTGACCGGCGGCGCGCGGCTGGCTACGGGGTCGGCGGCTTAAGCAGATACGGCGCTGTTCATGCAGCAGCGACAGCTTGGCCGTACCGGTATCGCGGTCTCGGTCCTCGGCCTGGGATGTCAGTCAATCGGTGGCGGTCTGTACCATGGCGGCCGCCGTCAGGCACTCAATCTGGTCGGGGCCGCTGCGGATGCCGGCATCAACTTCTTTGATACTTCCGACCACTACAGTCTGGGCCGGAGCGAAGAGTACCTCGGCGCTGCGTTGCGCGGTCGACGTCAGCAGCTCGTCCTTGCCACCAAGATCGGCACCACGTATTCACGTTTTGCACGAGCAGCGCTGACGCTGCGCCCGGGACTGCGTCTATTCGCCGGCGCGCTGCGTCCCTTCAAGCTCTCGCTCCACCATGCGCGGGCATCGCGTCGCAGCTGCGATTTCTCTGCGACTTATGTGCGCGCGGCGTGCGAAGCGAGCCTGCGCCGTCTGCGCACCGACTACCTGGATCTGCTGCAATTGCACAAACCACCCGCGGCGTTGCTGGCAAGCGACGAGCTGCGGAACGCACTTGAAGACTTGCGACGCGCCGGCAAGGTGCGGGCCGTGGGCGTGGCGGTTGACACACACGAGGATGCGCTGCTGGCACTCGAAAATGAATATTTCCAGGTGGTGCAGGTCACGATCAATCTGCTCGATCAGCAGGCAGTCGGCACGGTGCTGCCGCTGGCCCTGGCACGAGGTGTGGGCATCATTGCGCGAAATCCGCGCGCCCAGGGGCATCTGACCGACGCGTTGAGCGACATTGCGGCCGAGACCTATGCGCGCAATGAGCTGGAGGTGCAGCAGCGCACGCACCAGGCCCTTGAATTCCAGTTCTTGACAGAATCGGGCAGGACGCTGGCGCAGGCGGCCTTGCAGTACGTTTTGCAGCTACCGGGCGTGTCTGTGGTGGCCCCGCGCCTGTTCAATTCCGCGCAGTTGCCTGAAGTCCTGCGTGCGCTGACGGCTCCGCCACTGACGACAGCGGAATTGCAGCGCATTGCCCTGATAGCCGCAACAACAGGTAATGTAATACCGACAAGCCGCTACCGATCGTCGATTTAGTTAATAATAGGTTGGCGGGCCGGGCCCGTGAGGGTTATTGGAATGCGCCGGACGCTGAGCTTCGTATTGCGGTTGCTGATTTCCGCTGGGCTGCTGTATCTCGTGGCCCGCAAGATTCCACTCGCTCACTTTGTAGACAGCCTGCGGCGCGTCAACGTGCCTTTGATGTTGGTCAGCTATTTTCTGATTCCGGTCATGGGCTACATCGACGCCAACCGGACCAAGATGATGGCGGACATCCAGGGAATGACCCTGAGCATCAACCAGATCGTCAGAATCGGCTTCATCACGAGTTTTTATTCGCTGTTCCTGCCAGGCTACCTGGCCGGCGGCGTGATCCGCTGGCATCGCATGGGGCGGCACGACAACAAACCGGCGCAGGCGCTCGCGACGATTCTCTACACACGACTGCTCAGCACCATCATTACGGCTTTGGTCGGACTGATCTGCTGGTTCCTGGATACGCGCGCGCGCATTCGCACGCCCGGTTTTGGCATTGGTCTTGGTGTGCTGTTTGCGCTGCTGTGTGTTGGGCATTGGTTGCTGTTCAGCAGCGCGCGGGCGCAGTGGACCGCCGAGTGGATCGGGCGGCGCAAGTTTGTACCGCGGATTGCCGCGGAGAAACTTGGCAAGGTGCTGCGATCGGTAGGCAAGTTCGATGAAGTGAAAGGCTGGCGTCTGACCTCGACCTTGTCACTGCTGGTGCTGAGCGAGCTGGTGGGCATTGCGAGTTTTTACCTGGTGTCGGTGGCCATGCACCTCGGGCTTTCGCCGGTCACAGTGGGTTGGGTGCGCGCCTATATTGCCCTGGTGACGCTGCTGCCAATCACCATCATGGGCCTGGGTGTGCGGGATGGCAGCCTGGTGGTGATGCTCGGCGTCTATGGGGTGGCGCCGGCGCTGGCGCTGACATTTTCCGTATTGCTCCTCACACGAACGATCGTGCTGGGATTGCTCGGGGGTGCGTGCGAATTGTGGAACATCATGCGCTTCCGTTTCGCCTCTCCGGGGCAGGCATGAAAGTCTGTTTGTTGTGCGTCGAAATCTTTGCCTGGGGAAAGTACGGCGGTTTCGGCCGCTCCACCCGGGTAGTGGGCCGGGAGTTGGTGAAACGCGGTGTCGAAGTGACCGCCGTGGTGCCGCGGCGCAAGGGACAACGCGCCGAGGAAATGCTGGATGGCATCCGCGTGCTGAGTTTCCCCTGGTACCGGCCGTTCGCCATGACGCGGCTGATTCGTGAATGCGACGCCGACATCTATCATTCCCAGCATCCTTCCCTGGCGACCTATCTGGCGATGCGGGCGATGCCTGATCGGCGCCATATCGTCACCTTTCGTGACCCGAAGGAGTACCACGACTGGTGGCTGGAGCTTACAAACCCCTCGCTCAGCAAACTGCAGGTGCTACTCAACTGGTTTTATGAAGACGGGCCATTTGTGCGCTTTGCGGTGCGTCGCCTGGACGGCGCTTTCGCTGCAGCGCCTTCGGTGAACGAAAAGCTGCGCCGCAAGTATGGCTACAAGCAGGATCTGGGGCTGCTGGCCACGCCAGTCGAACTCAATCGTAACGTGGTCAAGGCCGACAAGCCTACCGTGCTATTCCTTGGCCGCCTGGATCGGCGCAAGCGCCCGCAACTTTTCTTTGAACTCGCGCGCAAGTTCCCGCAAGTGACATTCCTGGCGGCAGGCCGCGCGCGCGACCAGGCCTGGGAAGCGGAGCTGCGCGAGCGCTATGGCAAGATCGAGAACCTTAAGCTGCTGGGTTTCGTGGACCAGTTCGAGTCGGCAAAACTGTACGCGTTGCTTTCGCAGAGCTGGATTCTGGTCAATACGTCGGTGCGCGAAGGCTTGCCTACGTCGTTTCTGGAGGCGCTGGCCAACAAGTGCGCCCTGCTGAGCAGCGTTGATCCCGGCGGCGCGACCAGTCGCTTCGGGCGGTTTGTTGGCGACGATGACTTTGCGGCCGGTCTTGCCGAGCTGCTACGCAACGATGCGTGGCGGAGCAAGGGCGAAGCCGGATGGGACTACGTACGAGAGACCTTCGAGGTCAATGCGGTTCTGGACCGCCACATGGGCGTCTACCAGAGCGCGCCGAATGCACTATGATCTTCCACCCATGCATCCTGCCCACCAAGCGAGAAGCAGTTAAATGAACACCCCTACGAGCGCAGTGCCGGGAGCCGATGGCGAGCCATGGCAACTCCAGATGTACAACAAGTCGCTGAAGAAGCGCCAGAAAGTCGAGCTGCTGATGAAATTGATGGGACCCATCGGCAACCGCCGCGGTCTGCTCATTTCCGGCCATGACAACAATGGCGCGATGAATTATTGCTTTCGCGCTGCTGGCGGAAGCTGGAGCTGGGGGCAGGTATACGAAGATGGAATCGCCGAGATGGCTGAGTTCCTCGGCAATCCGGTCGCCCACGTCGACATCAATCATTTTCCTTTCCCGGACAACGCCTTTGACGTCGTGATAATCATCGATGTCCACGAACATTTTTCCGATCTGTCAGGGCTGAACCGCGAGATCGCGCGGGTCGTGGCTCCAGGCGGCATGGCGATCGTGACGACGCCCAACGGCGACACGCGCCTGCCGGTCGCAGTGCTCAAGCGGCACGTGGGCATGAGTCCGGAGGTGTATGGGCATGTCGTGCAGGGTTACCGCGTATCCGACCTGCAGGGCATGATGAAGTCGGTCGGCCTCAAGCCGGTAGGGAGCGGTGGCTATTCGCGGTTCTTTACCGAGTTTGCCGAGCTCGCGATCAATCTTGCGTACGTGAAGATCTTTTCCAGGAAGAAGGATCATCCCGAGGTGATGCAGGGCACGATCGCTCCAACGTCCAAGAAGGAGCTCAATGCCGTCCGCAAGGAATACCGGATGTATTCGCTGATCTACCCGTTCATGTACACCTTCTCGCTGCTCGATAAATTGATCCCGGGGCGCGGTGGCTATGCGGTAGCGGTGTCAGCACTGAAAGCGCCGTGACCGGGACACCGCGTGCATTGGTCACCGGTGCGGCGGGCTTCATTGGCGCCCACTGCGTAAGATTTCTCGCGGCCCAGGGCTGGACCGTTAATGCGCTCGACATCCACCCGGTGCCCGCTGATTTCGCGGCTCTCGGGGTCAAGTCGTTCTGCTCCGACCTGCGCGATGCGCCCACGATGGCCGCGGCCATGACGGGTTGCGACGTCGTGTTTCATCTGGCCAGCGTGCATCTGGAAGTGGGCGCGAGTTACGCGAAGTTCGAAGCGGTGAATGTGGATGCGGTCGGGGCGCTGGTAGCAGCCAGCGCCGCTGCGGGCGTGCGTCGCTTCGTGCATGTGAGC
>PMNQ01000101.1:0-10292 GCA_003162555.1 Gammaproteobacteria bacterium
GGCTACATCGCCAGCGACGAACTGAGGCTGCGGCTGTGAAACGCAAGCTCCGTACGCTGGTGGTCGTGCATTCCAGCCTCGTGCCGCCCGACACGCTCGAGGGCTACAGCGACAAGGAAATAGCCGAGTGGCGCACCGAGTTCGACGTGATGGCGGCGCTCCGCAAGGCCGGCCACACGGTGCAGGCGCTGGGCGTGCTCGACTCGCTCACCGAGCTGCGCACCGCGCTGATGGAATGGAAACCCGACGTGGTGTTCAACCTGCTGGAGGAATTCAACGGCATCGTCACCTATGACCAGCATGTGGTGGCGTACCTTGAGCTGATGCGCCAGCCCTATACGGGCTGCAATCCGCGCGGTCTGCTGCTGGCGCGCGACAAAGTGCTGTGCAAGCAGCTGCTGGCCTTCCATCGCATCCCGACGCCGCAGTTCGCCGTGTTCCGTCGCGGCGAGCGTTTTCATGTGCCGCGGCGGCTCCGTTTCCCACTGTTCGTCAAGTCGGCGACCGAGGATGCCTCGCTCGGCATTGCGCAGGCCTCGGTGGTCGAGGATGCCGCCCGCTTACGCGAGCGCGTGCAGTTCATGCACGAGCAGATCGGCTCCGACGCGCTGGTCGAGGAATACATCGAGGGACGTGAACTGTACGTCGGCGTACTCGGCAACGATCGCCTGACGCGCCTGCCGGTGTGGGAGATGAAATTCGGCTCGCTGCCCGAATCGATGCCGGCGATCGCAACCCGCAAGGTGAAATGGGATCGCGCCTATCAGCAAAAATACGGTATCACCACTGGCGAGGCCGCGGACCTGCCGCCGCTGGTGCTCGCGCGCCTCGACCGGCTGGCGCGGCGCATCTACCGCGCGCTGCACCTGTCGGGCTACGCGCGCATCGATTTCCGGCTGCGCGCGGACGGCATGCTGTACGTGCTGGAAGCCAACCCGAACCCGAACATCGAACGCGAGGAGGATTTTGCCGCCGCGGCCAAGGCTGCGGGTGTAGGCTACGCGAAGCTTCTCGATCGCATCATGCGGCTTGGACAAACCTATCGCGCCGCCTGGCGCACCGACTACGGTTGAATTCAACTATGCATAGCACGGGAACCCGCTCGAGGTGGATGTTGGCGCTGCTGGCGGCCGGCGCCGTGCTTGGCGGCGCAGTGCTGGGACTGAGCGCATGCACCAGCCAGGCGGATCTGCGCAAGGCCGAGCTCGATACGCTGGCGCTGCAGCTCCCCGGCGAATATCGCAATCAACACCAGACGCTGACGATCCTGCGGCTGGCGGCGCCGATGGTGGGTGACCAGGTGTTCTACGTGCGCGAGACCATGGGCGACGATTCGCGGCGCGTGATCAGCGAGCGCGTCTGGAACCTGGATATCGCCGCCGGTGCGCGCATCCGCGCCATCGCCTACGTGCTCGATGAACCCGATCACTGGCGCGGCGGCGTCGAAGATCCCGACCTGTTCCGCTCGCTGCTGATGCGCGATCTGCGCTCGCTCCCCGGCTGCGAAATGCTGTGGCAGAAGAGTCCGGGCGGCTACACCGCCACCAGCACCAACGCGTTCTGTCCGCAGACCTGGCGGCTCGAGGGCGATGAGCTGTCATTCAGCGACAAACCTGGTGCGCCAGCCTCAAATGGTAGCGCCGTGCCAACGGCTGGGATTGACCCGTACTTCCATTTCCGGCGCAGCGCCGGAGCGCAGCCTTGATTGACACCTCTGACACCTCTGCCGTGCAGGGCGTCGGCGATGTCATCCGGCTGGCGGTGGCGCCCGTGTTCCTGCTGTCGGGCGTCGGCATCATGCTGACCGTGTTCACCAACCGACTGGCGCGCACCGTCGACCGGGCACGCGAGCTTGAGCGCAGCGCGGCGCACGTGGCGGAAGCTGACCGTGACCACGAACTCGGGCAGCCATTGGCGACGCTGGCGCGGCGCGGGCGGTTGCTGAATTATGCGATCACGCTGTGCACGATCTGTGCGCTGCTGGTCGCGGTGGTGGTGGTCGTGCTGTTCCTGGGCCAGTCGTTCAATTTCCGCATCAGCTACATGATCGACACGCTGTTCATCACGGCCATGCTGAGCTTCATCGGCGCGATCCTGTGTTTCCTGCGCGAGGTGTTCGTCGCCACGGCGGCACTGCGCATCGGCCTGCGCCGCGCGCGCTAGGGCGCGTTCACACCCGGAACGTTGATGCACTCTTGGCGCTCAGGCGCGCCGAGTGCCAGGCCAGCAAGTATTCCTGCATCACAATTCCCGCAGAATTTGCGGTCAAAATGTGACCGAGGTAACCCGCGGCACGGGGCCGGCCATGCTCCACTCAGGCCGTTCGCGGCAATTTAATGGGTGTGGGCATGGAACGCGGCAGCGATGGCGGCAGCGTGGTGGCAGTGACGAGCCTGACGGAATATTTCCGTGATGCGCTGCACGGCGCGCTGGCGCATCAGCATGTCGCCGTGGAAGACCAGACCGAACAGTACGTCGTCAACATGCTGACGCTGTTTGCGCGCGCCGAACACCTTTATGAGGGCGTACCGAACGGACCGCGCATGCCGCCGCTGGTCAGCCTGTTCGGGGCCGCTGTCGAGGCCACAACGCCGGCCGAGCGGGAGCGCGCGCTGCAGCGCCTCGGCGACATCTCGCTGTTCATCGCCGGATTCTTTGCGCACGGCTTCGCGCGCCGCCTGGTCGACATCGACTATCACATCGCGATGGGCGGGCGCGCCTATGGCACGCTGGCCGAGACGCTCGCGCGCGGACGCCGGCGCGTGCTGGCGCAGGTCTACGCGGAGCTGGCGGCGAAATTCCAGCCGCTGGTCGACGCACTGGGCGAGATCAGCGACAGCGCGCGCTGCTATGCGCCGGCCGACGCGCTGCGGCTGTACGAAATCTGGCTGCGCACCGGCAGCGCCCGTGCACGCGGGCTGCTCGAGCAGCTCGGCATCGCCGCGACACCGGTGACGCTGCACCCGCATTGAGGTCACCGCATGATCGCGCGCCAGCTCCAGAGCCTGCTTGCCGGCATCTACGACGTGCCGCAGGCCTACGACGTGGAGCAGTTCCTGCTGACCGACCGCAGGGCGCTGCCGGAGGCCTTCCGCGCCTCACCCACCGACGAGCAATTGCTGGTCGCCGACGGCGGCGACGAGCTGTCGCTCGGCCTGTTCCTCGACGCACAACTCCTGGCACGCCTCGATGCCGCCAATCCTCTCGAGCTGCTCAATGGCGCCAACCTGGCCGATTACTGGACCGCGCTGGAAGGCGTCAGCCACTTCGTCTATCTGGCGTGGAACGCCGGGCATGACCGCCCGGTGAGCCTGCACGAGCTCGAGCTGCAGGCGGAGGTCGACAAATACGCGGCCACCGTGCTGCTGCTGCGCGCGCAGGATCCGAAGCGCTTTCCGGTGGAACTGCATCGCGCGCTGTTCGAGCGCGCCCACGTGAGCGTTGCGCTGGCTGGCGCCCGCGCTGGCCTGTACCGGCGCGCCAATCAGCACGCGGCGCGCTTCTGCCGCCATCTCGGGCAACTGCTGGCGCCGGTCGGAGCGCGCGCGCAGGCGCGGGCGGCTGCCGAACTACGGCGCTTCTACCGGCTGACGAATGCGATGAAAGTGCGGCACATCGAGTGCCTGGCCTGATACGGCGAGCGTAGCTACGCGGACGACGCGCAGCTACTCGTTTATCTTCTTGAGCTGCGAAACCTGGCGCTTGGCGCGGATCCATTCCGACAGCCGCCGCAGATCGGCCTGCCGCTTTTCGAGGCCGTCCTGGCGCACGTTCGGAAAGGTGTCGTAGGGGTTGTAGCCGCCGCCGGATTTGGCCGTGGCGGCGTATTCCTCGAGCATCAGCTCGTGGGTACCGGTGGTGGCGGTGGATTCGTTGCGCCTCATGGCTTTCCTCTTGGCTTCCCTGTTAGCCGCTAACCTTGTGCCGCCAGCAGCGCCTGCGCACGCAGCAGGCCCAGTGCGGTCTTGCCGTCATTGATATCCCCGGACAACGCACGATGGCAGGCTTCGCCGAATGGGACCCAGTGAATCTCGATCAGTTCTGCCGCCTCATGCGCAATGTTGACGGCGCGCAGCCCGCGGGCCATGTACAGCTTCACAGTTTCAGTGAAAACTCCCGGTGAACTGACATAATCACCCAGCGAAACCCAGTCGCCGCCGGCGACGCCAGCTTCTTCGATGAGCTCGCGGCGTGCGGTTTCCAGCGCTGGCTCCGCGGGTTCGAGTTTGCCCGCGGGCAATTCCCAGATCCAGCCGCCGACCGCGTGCCGGAACTGCCGCAGCAGGCACACGCGCAATTCGCCGTCGATCGCGACCACGGCCGCGCCGCCCGGGTGATGCATGATCTCGAGGTCGGTGACGTGCCCGTTCGGCAAGCGCACGGTTTCGACGTTGAGCGTGATCACGCGACCGGCGTACACGGTCCGCAGTTTTACGATGGACTCAGTTGCCGTGGACTTCATCTACATCCGTCTGGCCCGACAGCCGCCGCCGCACGAACGACCAGCACATGCCAATTCCGAGGATCACTCCGGTTGCGATCACGGCGATCCAGGCGAGCGCGGACCCGCCGCTCAGGTGCATCCAGCCGTTCTGCACCGCCAGCCACACCAGCGCGGCAAACAGCGCCAGCAGCAGCGTGACACCGAACAGGCCAAGCGACCGGAGCGTCGCGGTCACGTAGATCACCCAGCAGATCAGCAACAACAGGCCGACAACCACCTGCGCCGCCGAGACATGCGGGAAGCCCTGTGCCAGCCAATGGCTGTACGAGTAGCCGCTTGGATTGAAAGTCAGCAGCACCAGCGCCAGCGCGGCCAGGATTCGCGCCAACGCCCCCGATGCACCCATCGATTTGCTGTCCATACGTGCATGGTTCACCAAAACGGCCCCGGCCGGCAAGCGCGACCTGCTTCTGCGCAACCCGGGTGTGGCTCCAATTGACCGGGCCTTATATATTGACGCAATGGCCGTGATCGACCCGCTCGCCTCCCTCAACACGCCACAGCGCAAGGCCGTGACCTTTGGCACGCCGCTGGCCGATGGCAAGGGCGTGCGCGCCGGGCCGTTGCTGGTGGTGGCGGGGGCCGGCACCGGCAAAACCAGCACCATCGCGCACCGGGTCAGCTGGCTGGTCATGCACGGGGTGGATCCGGCGCGCATCCTGCTGCTCACTTTCACGCGCCGCGCCGCAACCGAGATGCGCCGGCGGGCGCACGACATCCTGCGCCAGGCGCTCGACGACACGCTCGGCAACCGCGCCCAGTCCATGCTGCAGCGCCTGGCATGGGCCGGCACCTTTCATTCGATCGGCAACCGCCTGCTGCGCCATTACGGCCGCCAGGTGAATCTCGAGCCGGGCTTCACCGTCATAGACCGGAGCGACTCGGCCGACCTGTTCGACAATCTGCGCCAGGAACTGGGCTACACCGAGCAGTACCAGCGTTTCCCCCGCAAGGACACCTGCCTCGCGATCTACTCGTGGCGCGTCAATACGCAGAAGAGCCTGCACGACACGCTCGAGCAGCAGTTCAACTGGTGCCTGGGCTGGGAGCAGGACCTGGCTAAACTGTGCCGGGCCTATGTGGAGCGCAAGCAGAAATACGGCCTGCTCGACTACGACGACCTGCTGATTTACTGGCATGCGCTGATGAACGAACCGAAGCTGGCGCAGCACGTCGCGGCCAATTTCGATCACGTGCTGGTCGACGAGTATCAGGACACCAATCGCCTGCAGGGCGAGATTTTGCGCGGGCTCCGGCCCGACGGCTCTGGCATCACCGTCGTTGGCGACGATGCACAGTCGATCTATTCGTTCCGCGGCGCGGCGGTCGAGAACATCCTCGGCTTTCCCGACACCTACACGCCGAAGGCCGAGATCATCACGCTGGCGCAAAACTACCGCGCCACGCAGCCGATCCTCGACGTGTCGAATGCACTGATGAACGATGCGCCGCGCCAGCATCGCAAGCACCTGATCGCGGTGCGCGGCCAGGGCGGCCGTCCGCAATACGTCACCACCGACGAATTGCAGTCGCAGGCCGAGTTCGTCTGCGGCCAGATCCTCAAGCGCCGCGAGGCGGGCGTGTTGCTGCGCAAGCAGGCGGTGTTGTTCCGCAATGCCAGCGCCAGCGACATACTCGAAGTCGAGCTGCTGCGCCGCAAGGTGCCGTTCGTGAAATACGGCGGCCTGAAATTTCTCGAGGCTGCGCACGTCAAGGACCTGCTGGCGGTGCTGCGCTGGGCGGACAACCCGCGCAACACGATGTCGGCCTTCCGCGTGCTGCAGCTGCTGCCCGGCATGGGCCCGGCCAACGCGCAGCGCATCGTCGCCGACCTCGAAGCGCGCAACGGCAACTTCGCCGTGCTCGAGGAGGCGCGCAAGCCCGCGGCCGCGCTGCAGGATCTGCCCAAGCTCGGCAAATTGCTGGCCGCGCTGAGTGAACCGCAACGCGCATGGCCCGGCCAGGTGGGCCTGGTGCGCACCTGGTACCAGCCGCACCTGGAGCGCCTGCACGAGCAATCGCACACGCGCATCGGCGACCTCGACCAGCTCGAACAGCTATCCAGCCAGTTCCCGTCGCGCGAGCGTTTCATCACCGAGCTGGCGCTCGATCCGCCCAACGCCGCGGGCGACCTGTCAGGTTCGCCGCTCCATGACGAGGATTACCTGATTCTCTCGACCGTGCACTCGGCCAAGGGCATGGAGTGGGACACGGTTTATGTGCTGAACATCGTCGACGGCAGTTTCCCGTCGGAATTCTCCACCGGCCGCGCCGAGCTCATCGATGAGGAACGCCGCTTGCTGTACGTCGCGATGACACGCGCCCGCAACGAGCTGTATCTGTGTGCGCCGCTGAAATTCCCGCTCACACAACAGCCACGCAATGGCGATGCGCACGTCTACGGCGCGCGCAGCCGCTTTGTCACCGACAAGCTGCTGAAGTGCTGCGAGCAGAGCGCCTTCCAGGGGCAGGCGAACGCGGATGGCCTGATCGGCCAGGCACGCGCTGAGAAGATCGATGTGGCCTCGAAGCTCAAGGACATGTGGTAACAACAATCATTTTCCAGAGGGGATAGCGATGAACAAGAACTTTCAGGCCACGCTGGCCGCGGCAGCACTGCTGACACTGGGCGGTTGCGCGCAGAACGCGGCACCCGTCGATACGGCGCCCGACGTGGCGACAATCCACGCCGCCACCAACGCCTGGGTCGAGGCCTACAACGCGGGCGATGCCGACAAAATCGCCGCGCTGTACGCGGACGACGCGATCATGATGCCGCCCGATGCGCCGGCCGCCGCCGATCACGCGGCGATGAAGGCCTACCTGCTTGCGGACATGGCCGCCTCGAAGGCAGCCGGCGTCAGCTTCGCGCTGGATACGGACGCAAGCGGCGTTTCGGGTGATCTCGCCTGGCACTCTGGCACTTTCCACGTGGCCGGCGCGAACGGCGCCAGCGTCGCCACGGGCAAGTACGCCGAGGTCTGGCACAAGGCCGATGGCAAGTGGCTGATGATCCGCGACGTCTGGAACAATGATGCCCCGGCCGCTGCTGCTGCGGCACCGCCTGCGGCGAAGAAGTAGTCTGTTACTGGGGACTGCGGATGATGGGCATCAAAGCTAGCGCCATTGCCGCAGCGAGCCTCGCGGTGCTGGCCGGCTGTGCGAATCGGCCAGCTCCGGTGGCCGCCACAGCCGCAGACGCGGCCGCGATCCGGGTGAACACGGCCGCGTGGGTGGTTGCATACAATGCCGGCGATACGGGCCAGGTCGTCAATTTCTATGCCGACGACGCGATCTTGTTGCCGCCGGACCATGCCCTCATCACCGGACGCGAGGCGGTGCGGCAATACTATGCGGCCGACATGGCGGCATTCAGTGTGTCCCACCTCAGCTTCGCGCTCGGCCAGGAGACCGGTGGCGTATCCGGTGAGCTCGGCTGGCACTCGGGCACCTTCAGGGTGACGGACGCCAGGGGCGCGGTCGCCGGCACCGGCAAGGACACCGAAATCTGGCGCAACAGCGGGGGCAAGTGGCTGATGATCCGCGACATCTGGAGCAACGATCCCGCTCCAGCCGCGGCGGCGCTGCCGGCTCAGGGCTCGAGGTAGGCGTAGCCGTCGAGCTCCTGCTCGTAGAAACGCTTCAGGGCCTGGCTCTCCGGCACCGTCATGCGGCCCTCGCGCACCGCGCGCTCGCAGTCGCGCGCCAGCGCGGGCGCCAGCTCGGCGACGTCGTACTCCATGTATTCGAGCACCTTGTTGGCGGTGTCGCCCTTGACCACTTCCTCGATCCACCAGCCGCCTTCCTCGTGCAGCTTGATGTGCACGACGTGCGTGTCACCAAACAGGTTGTGCAGGTCGCCGAGCGTTTCCTGGTAGGCACCCACGAGGAACGCCGCCAGGTAATAATCTTCACCCGGTATCAGCTCGTGCAGCTCCAGCGTGCGCTTGGTCTCGCGGCGGCTGACGAAACGGTTGATGCGGCCGTCTGAATCGCAGGTGATGTCGGCCAGCACGCCGTTGCGCGCCGGGCGCTCGTTCAACCGGTGGATCGGCATGATCGGGAACAGCTGGTCGATCGCCCAGCTGTCCGGCAGCGACTGGAACAGCGAGAAATTGCAGAAATAGATGTCGGCGAGCACGTCTTCCAGGTCCTCGAGTTCCTCGGGGACCTGGTCGAGCTTGCGGCAGCAGTCGCGGATGCGCCCACAGGCGGCCCAGTAGAGACGCTCGACCAGCCCGCGCTGCTCGAGCGTGAGCAGGCCGAGGTTGAACATCTGCAGCGCCTCATCGCGCGCGGTCTGCGCGTCGTGATAGCACTCGACCAGGCGCCGCTCGTTGATCGTGCGCAGCGCGTCGTACAGATCGCGGATCGGCTGCGGCACGCCCTTGCCCTGCGGCTTCGTTTCATCCGGACCAATGGCGAAGCGATCGAGGCGCGAGCTGCCGAGCGTGTTGAAGATCAGCACGCTGTGGTGGGCCGCGATGGCGCGCCCCGATTCGCTGATGATCATCGGGTGATCGACGCCGCGCGAGTTGCAGACGCTGGCGACGCGGTAAACAACGTCGTTGGCGTATTCGTCGAGCGTGTAGTTCATCGACGAGGCGTAGTTGGTGTTGGTGCCGTCGTAGTCGATGCCGAGGCCGCCGCCGACGTCGATGTACTCGAGGCCGGCGCCGGCGAGCTTGAGCTCGGCGTAGACATGCGCCAGCTCGTTGATCGCGTCCTTGACGCGGCGGATGTCCTGCAGCTGGCTGCCCGGGTGGCAGTGCACGAGCTTGAGGCAATCCTCCATGCCCTGCGCTCGCAGCACCGCGAGCAGCTCGATGATCTCGGTGACGAACAGGCCGAACTTGGATTTCTCGCCGGCCGAATCGCGCCAGCGGCCCGAACCCTCGCTCGCCAGCTTGACGCGCACGCCGATGCGCGGGCGCACGCCGTAGTGCTTGGCATGGCGCAGGATCAGCTCCAGCTCGTCGAAGTTCTCCACCACCGGGATGATGGTGCGGCCGAGCTTGGTGGCAAGGATCACCGCCTCGATGTAACTCGAGTCCTTGAAGCCATTGCAGATGATCAGCCGGTCGCTGGCCGACTCGGTGACCGCCATGACCGCCAGCAGCTCGGGCTTCGAGCCGACTTCCAGGCCAAAACCGAACTCGCGCCCGTAGCGGTAGACCTCATCGACCACCAGGCGCTGCTGGTTGACCTTGATGGGGAACACCGCGGCGTAGCGGTTGCGGTACTCGCTCTCGGCGATGGCGCGCACGAAGGCGTCATTGAGGTGGCGCAGGCGGTGCGCCAGGATGTCGGAGAAGCGCACCACCACCGGGGCGGCCAGGTCGCGCGCCTGCAGGCCCTGCACGACTTCCAGCAGGTCGATCTCATGCGCGGTGGTGCCATCAGGCCGCACCACGACGTTGCCGGCCTCATTGATCGAGAAGTAGCCCGAACCCCAGGCTGGAACGCTGTAGAGCTCGAGCGCGTCCGCCACGCTCCAACCGCTGGTTCCACGGCGCGCGGCCGTGCTCTGCTGTGCCATCCGCTAGGGCCTGTTCGCGCTTATGGCGTCCCTTCGGGTTGCGCCTCTAAAGTCGCCAGGCGGCGTTGCTCGTCGTTCATTTGGANNCGCCATAAGCGCGAACAGGCCCTTGCCTCGCCGCCGGTACCGAACAGGCGCGCACGATAACAAATGACGGACGCAAATTCTCAGCTGCTGCAGGAGGGGCTACAATCCGCACGACATGGCTATCGATCTCTACTGGGGGAGCGGCAGCGCCTATTGCTGGCG
>PMNQ01000101.1:10318-10502 GCA_003162555.1 Gammaproteobacteria bacterium
TGCGCGTGATCTGCGAGTACCAGGCTTACGCCGAACCGAGCCTGATGCAGCTGGTGCGCCACTTCCTCTACGGAGTTGATCCCGCGGCGGCGAACGAAGGTCTGGAAGAAGCCTTGTCCGCGGCCATGCATCGCGTGGCGAGCGAGGCGCGCACGATCGAACGGCGCCTGGCGCAGTCCGACTG
>PMNQ01000216.1 GCA_003162555.1 Gammaproteobacteria bacterium
CCGAGCGACATGATGGACGGCCGTGTCGCGGCGATCCGCGCCGCGCTCGATGACAACGGGCTTGAGCGCACCGTGCTGATGAGCTACTCGGTGAAGTTCCAGTCCAATCTGTACGGCCCGTTTCGTGTGGCGGCCGATTCGGCGCCCAAGGCGCAGAGCGCGTTACGCGATCGTGCCAGCTACCAGCTCGACCCGGCGCGGCCGGGCGATGCCTGGCTGTGCGCCGAACGCGATGTCGCCGAGGGTGCAGACATTCTCATGGTTAAACCCGGCCTGCCGTACCTTGACCTGCTGCGCGAACTGTCGCGCGAATTCCCGCAGCCCTGGGCCGTGTATCACACCAGCGGCGAATTTGCGGCGCTCGAAGCGCTGGCTGCGCAAGGACTTGCACCGCGCGCGGCGTTGCACCGCGAGATCCTCACCGCCTTCAAGCGCGCCGGCGCCAGCATGATCATCACCTACGGCGCCCGCCAAGCGCGCGAGCTGCTGGACCTGTGACGCGCTCCGAGGAGCTGTACGCGCGCGCACTGCGCGTCTCGCCCGGCGGCGTGCATTCACCGGTGCGCGCATTTCGCAGTGTCGGCGGCACGCCGGTGTTCATGACCGGCGGCCAGGGCGCGCGCTTGCGCGACGTCGATGGCCGCGAGTACCTCGACTTCTGCATGGCCTTCGGGCCCATGATCCTGGGTCACGGCAACGAGGCGGTGCGCGCCGCGGTAATCGAGGCGCTTGATCGCGGCTGGAGCCTGGGCACCGCCGAGCCTTACAGCCTCGAACTCGCCGAATACATCACCAGCCGCATTCCCTGGGTCGAGAGTTTACGCTTTGTCAACTCGGGTACGGAGGCTGTGATGTCCGCTCTGCGCGTGGCGCGCGCGGCAACCGGTCGCTCGACGATACTCAAGTTCGAGGGCTGCTATCACGGCCATGCTGACGCCATGCTGCTGCGCGCCGGCTCCGGGCTCGCCGATGCGCCGCTCCCGGACAGCGCAGGCCTCGGCGCGCTCGCGGCCAGCGAGACGCTGGTCGCGCCGCTCGACGATGAAGCGGCGCTGGAGGCCGTATTCAGCCAGCACGGCGCGCGGCTGGCCTGCGTGATCATCGAACCGATGCCGGCCAACTACGGCCTGTTGCCCCAGCGCCAGGAATTCCTGCAGCGGCTGGCGAAGCTGGCAAAGCAGCACGGCGCCTTGCTGATCTTCGATGAAGTGATTTCCGGCTTCCGCGTCGGCTTCCAGGGTTACGCGCCCATCGCCGGCGTTACGCCTGATCTGGTCACCTACGGCAAGATCATCGGCGGCGGNNGGCGCCTACGGCGGCCGGCGCGAGCTGATGGAACTCGTGGCGCCGGTCGGGCCCGTGTACCAGGCCGGAACGCTGAGCGCCAATCCGGTGGCGATGTGCGCGGGACTCGCGATGCTGCGCGCGCTCAGCGACGGCGTGGTGTACGCGCAGCTCGAGGCGCGCGGCGCACAGCTCGTCAGAGAACTTGAATCCGTGCCGGATCTGATCGTGCAGCGAATAGGATCCGTGTTCTGGCTGTGCCTGGCGGGCGCGGATCAGGCAGCGCGGCGCGCCGCAGGCACCATTGTGCGGCGCCCTTCCCAATACCCGCAGGGGTGTGCCGCGCGCTACACCGCGATATATCATCCACTGCTCGCGCGCGGCATTTACCTGGCGCCCAGCGCCTTCGAAGTGGGTTTCATCTCGGCGGCCCACACCAGCGACGACATTGCGGAACTGGCCGCCGCCATACGGGCGGTGAGCAGCGCAGCCGCGAGCTAGGGCCGTTTTCCACCCGGGACTGTGACGCGCGGCACATTGCCGCGGGCGCGTCAGCGCCGACGCATTCTGTCGCATCGGATCTGTGAACCCGTTTGGGGCAAGTTTTTGCCCCGCGTCACACATTGACGGCAATGAACCCGGAGACTTGAACGATGGCGAGCACCGGACCTGCCGGCCAACGCGCCGGACAGGCAGCGCCCACCAACACAGCGAACCGCGCGGTCGGCAGCCGCCGTCCCGTGCTGTTCCTGTTGTCCAGCGACGACGGTTTGCTGATCGAACTCGGTCCGCTGCTCGGCGATCGCTATCGCACACGGCCGATCGATGCCGCCGACCAGCTTGAAGTACCGACCGATGTGCCCTGGGCGCTGTTGATCGACGCCACGACGCGCAACGACGCTCGCGCCCAGGCGGCGCGCTTCGAACAGCAGCATCCCCTCACACCGGTTCTCATCGTCTGCGGCGATGGCAACGCCGCCGACTGGGCCGCGGCGCGTTCGCGCGGCATGGTCAGCGCCGTGGTCGAACGCAGTTCGCTCCAGTCCGCCGCCTTTGCCGAAGCGCTTAAGGCCATGGACCGGCAGTTGTCCTCCGACGCGCTCGATGCCGCATTGGCCGGCGCACCCGAGAACAGCAAGCCCTCACGTGGCGGCGCAAGACTCGGGCTGTGGTTGAGCCTCGCGCTGTTCGCCGCGGCGGCGATGGCCTGGTACTTCGGTGCCTGGTTCGGTGGCGAGGCCAGTCACACGATCGCGCCTGCCTCTGCTCCCGCCAGTCAGACCCACCAGGCCACAAAACTCAATCCGGGCGCGGCTCCTGCTGCGCCAGCCGCTGCGCAGCCAGCCGCTGCGCCTGTTGCGGCCGCGGCGCCGGTCCCGAAGCGCACGCTGTTCGAATTGCTGTCCGACGCACGCGTGGCCTTGCGCGAAGGCAAGTCGTTACTGCCGCGCAGCGATGAAGCGCCGCGCGGCGACAGCGCGCTCGAGCTGTATACGCAGGCGCTGGCGCTGGATCCACAGAACGAAGAGGCGCGCGACGGCCTGCACCGCCTGTATGTGGTGGCGCGCACGCGCATCCAGGCAGACTTAAGCGCGGGTAAGCTGGACGAAGCGGGCCGCCTGCTGGGCGCGTTCCGAAACGTCGGCATCGCCCCCGAAGAGCTGGCCGCGCAGGAATCCGCGATCGCAGCGGCACGGCCCCGCTGGCTGGTCGCCCAGACGCGCGCGGCAATTGCCAGCGGCGACACTGCCACGGCAACGCAACTGCTGGCGCAGCTGGCAGCAGGCAACAGCGAGCGCAACGTACTCGCCGACCTGCACCACCAGCTCGACGCGAGCACTACACACCGGACGCTGGCCGACATGGCCGCGCGCGTACACGCCTCGATTGTCGCGGGCGCGCTGCTCAACCCGGACGCCGACAGTGCTCAGGGGCGCGTGCAGGCGATGCAGCAGACCGATCGCGCCGATCCGCTCACGCTGGCCGCACAGCGCGAGTTGCAGGCGGCGCTGCTGGCGCGCGCGCGCAGCGCCTCGCATGCAGCGAAGTTCGACCAGGCACAGCAACTGCTGGCGAGCGCCGCCGAATACGGCAACAGCGCCGAACTCGCCACTGCCCGCAAGCAGCTGCAGGACGACACGCAGGCCGCCCAGGGCCGTGCCACGGCTGCTGCCGATGCGGCCCGCCAGGCGCAACAGCAGACTGCAGCCGCTGACAGCACGGCAACTGATTTCATCCGCGCCAAACCTTTGAAACCCCTGTCAGCGGCCTACCCACAGCAGGCCTTCGACGCCGGCATTCATGGCTATGTGATCGTGGAATTCATGCTCAGCCCCAAGGGCAAGGCGATCGATCCACATGTGGTCGAAGCGGATCCGGCCAAGACCTTCGACGCCGCCGCGCTGCAAGCGGTGCGCAGCGGCCGCTACGACACGACTGCGCTCGCCGACCCGGCCAAGGCCCAGCGCGCGCGCATTCGAATCAGTTTCAAATAATTGCGGAAGGCTTCAAACGCGGAGTAGCGCATGGCCCGCCTGTCACTGAATCAACGAGTGCAATGGTTGCCGCTGGCGGTCACCGCCCTCTGCACGACCGCGCTGGCGCTGCTGCTGTTCAGCGGCGTGCAGCTGGCCGCCCGACTGCAGTCGGCCTCCTCGGCGCTGCAGCTCGCTTCGGCGCTGAGTTCGCAGCCGCAGCTGCTGCGCTCGGAGCTCACGCTGATCCAGCGTGGCCTCGAAACCCAGACCTACGTGGGCGACTCGCTCCGCTCGCTGGCTGCCGGCCGCGCTTCCAGCAATCATGCCTACACGCGACTGGCAACCGCGATGCACGACGCGGGACTGGCAACGCGCAGCGATACCGCCGCGCTGTACACGCAGGCCCGTACCAACTGGCAGCCGCTCGATAGCGGACTGGCCGGCCTGGAGAAATCCCGCAGCGGCGAACTGTATGCCGATAGCGCCGGCGGCTCGGCGCTGACCGCCTCCGGCACGGCGCTTAAACGCACGGTCGATGAGCTGCTGGCCAGCCAGTCGCGCAACACTTCAGCGCTGGCTGGTGAACTCGGCGACCTGGCGGCGCTGTTGCGCGCCGCGGTCGTGCACGACGGCCAATCGCTGCGGGCACTGCTGCTGGGTGGCGCCGGCCTGGCCTCGCTCCTGCTGGCCATGATGCTGTATTTCGCGTTGCGCGCCGGCAAGGCGGCGCGCGCGGCGGGCGAAGCGCAGCGCCAGATCGGCAACATTCTCGGCACGGTGCGCGAGGGCCTGTTCCTGATCGCGCGCGATGGCCGCATCGGCGGCGCGCATTCCGATTCGCTGGTGGCGCTGCTGCGCGCGCCGGCGCCCGCGGGCCAGACCTTCGAGGAACTGCTGCGGCCGCTGGTCGATGAAAAGACACTGCTGGCGGCGAGCAAATTCCTGGGACTGCTGTGGAAGGACAAGGTCAACGAGGAGCTGATCGAGTCGGTCAATCCGCTCAACCAGATCGAGGTGAATTTCCACAAGACGCTGGGCGCGGCGGCGGAACAGCGTTACCTGTCGTTCTCGTTCCGGCGCGCGCGCGCCGCCAGCGGCGCCACCGATTTCGTGCTCGGCGTGGTCGCCGATGTGACCGACCGCGTGCTGCTGCAGCGTGAGCTCGAGCAGCTGCGCGCCAACAACGACTCGCACTCGGCGCTGCTGATGCAGCTGCTGCAAGCCGAACCGCTGCAGCTGCAGTCGTTCCTCAACAATGTCGAGGTTGGCGTGCGCCGCAGCAATGCGCTGCTGCGCAGCCCGGGAATTGGCAGCGCGGAACTGCAGCACAAGCAGCAGGGCGTATTCCGCGAGATGCACCTGCTCAAGGGCGAAGCGGCCTCGCTCGGCATGGACAGCTTCGTCGAACGTACGCACGCCATTGAAGAGCTGCTGGCCTCGCTGCGCGAGAAGTCCGCGCTGGCCGGCGACGATTTCGTGCCGGTGGTCGTGAAGCTCGACGAACTGCTGGGCCACAAGCAATTGATCGCCGCGATGCAGGAGCGCGTCGACCAGGCGAAGTCGGCTGCCGCCTCGGCGGACGACATTCCGCCGGAACACCACGGCGACACCGCGGTCATCTCGACCAGGACACAACCGGCTGCAGCAACAGCAACGGCAGCGGCGGCGGAACGTCCCGCCGGCCTCGAGCAGACGCTGCAACGGCTGGCACGCGAGGTCAGCGCGCCGGGCGGACGCCAGGTGCGCCTCGCCTGCGAAGGCCTGGACCGCATACCGGCCGATTACGCGGCTGTGGTGCGCGACATCTGCATCCAGATGGTGCGCAATGCGATCGCGCACGGCATTGAGGAGCGCGAACAGCGGGCGGCCGCCGGCAAACCGCCGACCGGCGCGATCCGCGTGCGCTTCGCCGAGGCGAGCCCGCAGGAATATTCACTGCTGATCGAGGACGACGGCCAGGGGCTCGATCCGGCCCGCATCCGCGATCGTGCACTCGAGCGCGGACTGCTTGATGTCGAGCAGGCCGCCGCGCTGAACCAGAGCGGCGCCTACCGCATGATCTTCCAGCCCGGATTCTCCACTGCCTCCGAGGTCACGGAGCACGCCGGCCGCGGCGTGGGCCTGGATATCGTCAACACCACGGTGCGCGAGTGCGGCGGACGCATCGGCATCTCGACCCAGCCTGGCAAGTACACGCGCTTCAAGATGCTGCTGCCGCGCCACGACGCCAGCGCGCCGTCGCATTCTTCCGCGGCCTGAGGCCTTTGGGATTCCAGCCCGTGGACGCGCCACTCCATCGCCTGCTCGTGGTCGACGATTCAAACGTCATCCGCAAGCGCATCGAGCGCGCCAATGAACTGCCGGAGATCGAGTTTGTCGGCTCCGCACGCAACGGCCGCGAAGCGCTCGAACTTTACTCGCTGCTGCGGCCGACGCTGGTGACCATGGATCTGACCATGCCCGAGATGGACGGCGCCGAGTGCGTCTCAAAACTCGTGCAGCGTGATCCGGGCATCCGCATACTGGTGATCTCGGCGCTGGCCGACAAACTGACTGCGATCGACGCACTTGAAAAAGGCGCCAGCGGATTCCTGTGCAAACCCTTCACCGACCGCCAGCTCAACGACGCACTGCGCAAGCTGATCGGCGCAGAGAGCTAGCGGGCGTGGGGCTGCGATGACCTTGGAGACCGAAGTCGGCGTGTTTGTCTCCGGAGTGCTGAACTACTTCGGCACCACCGTGCAACAGGCCGCGCAGTGCGGCACGCCGCATCTGGCGCTGGGCGAGCGCCCGGAGATGTCCGACTACACCGGCGTCATCCAGGTCAGCGGCAAGCGCACCGGGCTGGTGGCCTTCACGGCACCCAAGAGCATGCTGAGCGTCATGCTGATGCGCATGCAGGAAACCGACATGAGCCACGAGAACCTGTGCGACCTGGTTGGCGAGATCGCCAACACGCTTTCAGGCAACGCGCGCCGCGATTTCGGCCACCAGTTCCAGATCTCGGTGCCGGAAGTGGTGTCGGGGCGTGGTGGCACACTCGCCTATCCGGCCCAGGGCCGGCCGATCGTCATTCCGATCGAATGGCGCAACTACCACGCACGGCTGATCGTCTGCCTGCAGTAGGCGGCCTCGGCGATCCAGGCTAGGCGCGCAGCCGCGGCTGCACCAGTTTCCCGGAGGCGCTCTGGTAGGCGACGCTGTAGCGCTCCAGATGCGCCAGCGCTGCGTGCGGGTCTTCACCCGCGGCGAATTCAAAACTGTCGAAACCGCAGCGCGCCAGCAGGAACAGGTAATCGCGGCGGATCGCGCCGCTCGCCCGCAGCTCGCCCGTGTAGCCGTAACGCTGGCGCAGCAGCTGCCCCTGCGAATAACCGCGGCCATCGCCGCTGGGCTCGAACTGCACCACGACAAGTGCCACGCGCGCCAGCAGTGGCGCCAGCAACGCTACCTCATCGGTGGGCCCTAAGCGCACGCCAACCATGGCATCGCCTGCAGCTGCGCCGGAATCCGCCAGCAATTCAGCCAGTGTCTGCACCACCGGCCCCGCGCCCGCCTCGCCCGGATAGCGCCAGCGGTCGGCGCTCACTTCACGCTGCCACAGAATCTGGCGCATACACGCGCTCCTTGAACGGGGCGATGCCCAGCCGGCGCACCACCTGCAGGAAAGTTTCGTTGTCGCTCTCGCGCCGTTCGACATACACATCGACGATGCGCGCGATCGTTGCCGCCACGTGCGGCTTCGACACCGACGGGCCGATGACTTCGCCGAGGGCCACCTCACCGCTGGCCGAGCCGCCGAGCGTGATCTGGTACCACTCCTCGCCGTGCTTGTCGACGCCAAGGATGCCGATGTGGCCGATGTGATGATGCCCACAGGCGTTCATGCAGCCGGACATCTTCACCTGGATCTCGCCCAGGTCGTACAGGTAGTCCAGGTCGTCAAACTGCGCGTGGATCTGCTTGGCGATGCCGATCGAGCCGGCATTGGCCAGGCTGCAGAAATCGAGGCCCGGGCAGCAGATCATGTCGGTGAGCGTGCCGATGTTCGGCGTCGCGAGCCCGAGCGGCGTGAGCGCCCCATGCAGTTCGCGCAAATCGCGCTGCGGCACGTCGGCGAGCACCAGGTTCTGGTCGTGCGTCACGCGCACTTCGCCGAAACTGTGGCGGTCGGCCAGATCGGCGAGCGCGTCCATCTGTGCGTCCGTCATGTCGCCCGGCGCTTCGCCGTGCTTCTTCAGTGAGATGAACACCACGCGATAGCCGCTGACCTTGTGCGCGCGGGTGTTGTGCCGGTACCAGGCGAGAAAGGCGGTGGAGGCGCCAACGCTTTCATCTGCGTCTGGCAGCGACAGGTACGGCGGCGGCGCGAAGCTGGCACGGAGTCGCGCGATGGTCGCGGCGTCCGCATGCGGCGCCACTGCATGGTTGGCGGCGAATTCCGCCTCGACCTGGCGCGAGAATTCCTCGATGCCGAGTGACTTGACCAGCACCTTGATGCGCGCGCGATGAATGTTGTCGCGGCGACCGTAGCGATTGTAGACGCGCAGGATCGCATCGAGGTACGCCAGCAGTTCGTGCTGCGGCAGCCACTCACGGATGCGCTTGCCGATGATCGGCATGCGTCCCAGACCGCCGCCGACCAGCACTTCGAAACCAGTCTCGCCATCGGGCCCGCGCACCAGCCGCAGGCCGATATCGTGCACCGCCGAGACCGAGCGATCGTTCGACGCGCCGGTGACCGCGATCTTGAACTTGCGTGGCAGGTACGTGAATTCCGGGTGCAGCGTCGACCACTGCCGGATCAGTTCGCACCACGGCCGCGGATCCTC
>PMNQ01000269.1 GCA_003162555.1 Gammaproteobacteria bacterium
CGAGAAGTTCGAGTCAGTCAACGTGGATGCGGTCGGCGCGCTGGTCGCGGCCAGCGCGAAGGCCGGCGTTCGCCGCTTCGTGCACGTGAGCAGCGTCGGCGTGTATGGGCACGTCGAGCATCCGCCAGCCGATGAGACGGCGCCACTTCATCCGCAGAACGATTATGAACGCACCAAGCGCGCGGGCGAGGATGCGGCCCGGCAGGCCGCCCAACTGCATGCTGTCGACCTGGTTATCATTCGGCCATCGTGGGTGTACGGGTCGGGTTGCCCCCGCACCGCCAAGCTCGTTGGGGCGCTGCGGAAAGGACGCTTCTTCTACATCGGCGCGGCAAAGAATCTGCGCCACCCCGTATATATCGACGACTTCCTGTCAGGGCTGTGGTTGAGCGCGAATGCGGGCCCGGAAGTTGCGGGGCGTACTTTCAACATCGCCGGACCCGCGTGGATGACGGTGGAGCAAATGGTTTCCACCTTCGCTGAGGCGTTGCAGGTGGCGAGCCCGAAACTGCGCATCCCACGCTGGCTGGGCTTCGGGGCGGGGCTGGGTGCGGAACTGCTCGGCGGGCTGCTGCGGATCGAACCACCTATCTCGCGCCGGACCCTGGCGTTCTTTGAAAACGACAATGCCTTTGATATTTCAGCGGCCCGCAACGCACTCGGGTTCGAGCCGCACGTGCAGTTGCTTGAAGGCGTCCGCAAATCATTGACGACAGGCCCCGCAGGGCGCGGCACAGTGGCGTGAGGCAGGGCATCAGCGACATTGAACCGGCGCGCGCAGCTCTGCCCGCCGGCGCACATCTCAAGTACCGGCCGGACATCGACGGTTTAAGGGCCGTAGCGGTGCTGGCGGTGGTCGGCTATCACGCCTTTCCCGCATCGATTACCGGTGGGATGGTCGGCGTCGATATTTTCTTCGTCATTTCTGGTTACCTCATTTCGTCAATCATCATCAGGGAGCTGCAGCAGGGCCGCTTCAGTTTTCTCGAGTTCTACTCGCGTCGTGTCAAACGGATCTTTCCCGCACTCGCGACCGTATTGGTGGCTTGCCTGGTGTTTGGCTGGTTCGCCCTGTATGACGGCGAGTACCGGGCTCTGGGCAGGCAAGTGGCCGGCGGTGCGGCCTTCGTGCTCAATTTTCTGCTCGCGAAGGAGTCGGGCTATTTTGATCTCGAGGCGCAGTACAAGGTGTTGCTGCACCTTTGGTCGCTCGGCATCGAAGAACAGTTTTACCTGATCTGGCCGCTGCTGCTGTTTGTGCTCTGGAAGCGAACCCACACGGTGCTGCCGTTGATTGTGTCGCTACTGGTTGCTTCACTGCTGTTCAATGTGTGGCTCGTCAATCGCCAGCCGGCGGAGGCTTTCTATTGGCCGTTCACCCGATTCTGGGAGCTGATGCTGGGCTCGGTCATTGCCTATGCAGCACAGCCACATGGCAAGACGCAAGACCCGCGGCCTGCGTACCGTCGAATAGCGCCTGAAGTTTTTGCGTGGCTCGGGTTGCTGCTCATTGCAGTGGCGCTCTGTGTCATCAACGACCGCAGCAAATTCCCTGGCTGGCTGGCGTTGCTGCCCACTGCAGGCGCGGGCTTCATCATCGCGGCGGGCCCGACTGCGCTCATCAACAGGCTGATCCTGGCCTCCAGGCCAATGGTATTTGTCGGGCTCATCAGCTACCCGCTGTACCTGTGGCACTGGCCGATCCTGGCTCTCGACCGCCTCGTGCACAGCGACATGCTGGGCAGAGGAAATCGGATGCTCGCCGTCGCCTTGAGCTTTCTGCTCGCATGGCTGACCTATCGCGCGATAGAAAGACCGCTGCGATTCAGCCGCAAGGCGCTGACAGCGGTGGCCTTGTGTGCCGTTGTCGCCGTCGTAGGCGCGTTCGGGCTGATCATTTATCAGCAGGATGGATTGCCTAACCGCGCCGCAAATCTTCGCAATATCGAGGGCAGGACCAGGCTGGCCCAATCTGTCGCCCTGGACACGGATATACGGACTCGCCAGTACCCTGCGGAGAGTTGTGAGTCATTGGCCATCGACGCCATCGCCAAGAGCAACTGCGTCATGTATGGGGCGCCAACGGCAGAGACCATCGTCGTCTGGGGCGATTCCCAAGCGGGCGCGTGGGCTCCGGTTTTCTACAAGATCGCCCAGCAGAAGCACTTGCGCGTCATCCGGTTCTACATCGGCGGTTGTCCGCCGCTGGTTGAAACCCGTCGGAAAGACGTGGCCGGCGAATCACTGCCCTGTGCTTCGTTCGGCGCTGCGGAGCATGTGATGGCCGCGATTGCCGATTTGAAACCGAAGCACATCTTCCTGATCGGGTTCTGGAGCCTGTATACGAGCGGCAAGATCGAGGCCCAGCATGCTGAGCAGAGTCCTGGCGCCGACCTCACCGCCAATGTGCTGGCGACTCAGTTAGGAAAAACCTTGCGGCGTCTGCCGTCGGGAACCCCAGTCACAATTTTCCGGTCGGCACCGATGTTGTTGGCGGAACCGGAGCGCGGAATGCTGAGGGGCGTCAGGATCGAGCCGACTGCGGAAGAGAACAGGCAGCGCGAAGCGTTTGCAAATCTGGCCGTTGACGCCGCAAGTACCGGAATGGCCAACGCCACGATATTTGATCCCAGTCCCTTGCTCTGCCGGGACAAGTGCCAGGCGGTTGTGGACGGTAGCCTGATCTATATCAACTGGGGCCACCTGGCCGCGCAGGGCGCGCTGCTGTACTACGACACACTGCTGCAGCAATACTTCGGTGGCGCGAGCGAGTTCTGAAGGTGCGTATTCGCGGCTTTCACTTTCACATGATCCGGCGCGGCATGTTCCTGAGCGTGACGGACGCGGCAACGCGCGGCGCCACCGTATTCGCGGCGTTGCTGATCGCGCGCTTTTTCGGTCCCGCCGAATACGGTCAATACAGTGCCGCGTCGGCGGTATGCGGGCTGGCGGTACTGATCACATCGGTCGGCTTCGAGGAGGAATTCACCCGTCG
Organism: Gammaproteobacteria bacterium; assembly: GCA_003162555.1. Classification (GTDB taxonomy): domain Bacteria; phylum Pseudomonadota; class Gammaproteobacteria; order Steroidobacterales; family Steroidobacteraceae; genus FEN-1191. The sequence goes on from PMNQ01000269.1 coordinate 2,996, forward strand.
GGCCAGCCTCGATGCTGGCCTGCTCTGGCGCGGGCTCCGGCTCAATCTGCAGTCCATCCTGATCACCGGGCTATTGATGTTTCTGGGGCTGGCTGTTGTCAGCGCTACCGGCGTTTATGCACCGCAGACCACAACCTACATCTACCTGCTGGGCGTGACCTTGTTTCTTGGGCGCCTGCAGATGCCATTTCGCCACTACATGCTGGTATTGGGAAAGCCGGAGTTATCAGCATTCATACAGGCGAGTGGAACCGCGCTGATCGTGGTGGCGACGGCGACGTTGATATTCCTGAAGCAGTCAGTGGCGGCAATTGTTGTCGCCGGCATTGCAATCAATGCGCTGATCCTGGTTGCCTGGTGGCGACTGCTGCCCGTAGTACCGGTGAGCGCAGACAAATCGACCGGGACCTTGCGCGACTTCGTGTGGCGCGCATTGCCATTTGGCCTCAGCAGCATCGCCTGGGCGGCATATTTCAACATCGGCAGCATCATGCTGTCGGTTACCCGCAGCGACGCCGAGGTTGGGATCTATGGCGCCACATTCCGGATAATTGGCCTTAGCTATACTATCGCCTACGCGATGACGAATGCGTATACGCCACCGCTATTTGCTGCGTTCCAGAGTGGAACTGCGGAGTACGGCCAGCTCGCGCGTCGGCTGCTGGGCATTCTGCTGGTGCTCGGACTTGCCGTGGACGGCGGCCTGCTGCTATTCGCGCGCCCCATCATTCAATTGGTCCTGGGTTCCGAGTACGTGACGAGTGGAGTGCCAGTTGCGCAATGCCTGGCGGTTGCCGCCATGGTTCGCTTTCTGAATTTTGGCTTTTCCGAGATACTGACGACCGCCNNCGGCGCCGCTGCCGGATGTCTGGTGGCAGAACTGGTTCTGATGCTGTGTTCGGTGATATTGATTCTGACAAAGTGCCCGCGCGTGCTGCAACATTCAGGCACTGCGGTGACCACAGGCTCGTAATGCGAATGCTTCCAATGGTAAAGCGCTGGGTAACGAGCGTGCTCAGCTATCAACAAGCCGAGCGGCTCCGCAGCCTGGTCCATGCGGGCCTGTATTACAGCGGTCTGGCGTGGCTGGTTGCCAGCCGCGGGCGCCGGAGTGCGACAATATTTGTCTACCACTCGGTGGGCGCCACCGGGGTGTTTGCCGACAATGTCGTGTCCGCGGAGATTTTTGAGAAGCAAATGCGGCTGTTGGCGCGGCGGCGCAAACCAGTGGCCCTTCAGCAGATCATTGCGGAACTGAAGGCCGGGCGAGACCCACCGGCCGACTGGGTGGCAGTGACTTTCGACGACGGCTATCGGGACTTCCTCACCACGGCGTTGCCGATTCTCGCTCGCTATGCAATACCGGTATCCATATTCGTGCCGACGTCCGTGCTGGGCGGCAGTGCACTGTTTTTTGACCAGGTGGAAAGAGTGGTTATCGAGTCGGCGGTTGATGAAATCCGGCTGCAGACGTCCAAGGGTAAGGTCGAGATCAAACTTGGGCAGCGAAGCTCGAGAAGCGATGCCGCCTTGAGAGTCGCTCTGGTACTTCGGGAACTGGGTCCACAGGAGCGGGCGCGCGCATTCCTGGACCTGCAGGCGCAGTGCCGCGTGCAGGAGCACGGCATTCCCGCAGGTACCTACCTGTCCGCCGCAGATCTGCCGGCCTTGCCGGCGTGGGTGGAGGTGGGATCGCACAGCATCAATCACTACTCCCTGGCCGCTTTGGACGATGCAACATTGCGGAGCGAGCTGGTGGATTCGCGCGCAGAGATCCGGGTAAGCCGCGGGCAGGATGCCGCAGTGCTGGCGTACCCTTTCGGGAAACCGTGGTCGTTCGACGGACGGGTGAAGACGGCTGCTGCAAATGCGGGCTATGTAGCCTGCCTCACTACCCTGACCGGCGTCATTCGATCCACCACAGACCCGATGGCGATTCCGCGTGCCGCGGCAACCGCGAGCATGGTGCGCATGCGGCTCAATCTGCTGGGCACGTACCTGTAGCGGTGCGGCCGTGAAATCGCTGTTCAGGTCTGCAGTGAGTCGTACACGCGCAATGTTTCGCGAGCGGCCGTCGGCCAGGAAAAACCGGCCGCCCGGGCTATGGCGGCTTTGCTGAGCGTCTCCCTCAGTGCTGGCGTGTTGAGCAGCTCGCGCGTCGCCGAAGTCCATGACGCCGAGTCCATCGGATCGTCCATGAGGCGAATCGCATTGCCTCCGGCCTCGGGGATGCCACCACGCGCCGAGCCGATGATGGCCATGCCGCAGGCCATCGACTCGATCATCGTCAGCGGAAACCCCTCGGTCAGCGAGGGCATCAGGAGCAGTGTGGCTCGGTTCATGATCTCGGCCAGTTGCGGCGCCTTCACAAAGCCCAGGAAATCCACCCTATCCTGCAAATTGTGGTCGGCAACAGCCTTGGCGACCACCGCAAAATGTTCATGACTCGTGCTGCCCGCCATCTTGAGCCGTAGCGACGGAAACTCCGCGGCCAGGTTGGCAAAGACCTTGATCGCCAACAGGTGGTTCTTGACCGGGAATATATTGCCCACCGTCAACAGGAATGGCGCCTCGCGGGCCGCATCCGCAACGCTGTGCGGTTCGAGGCGTCTGAATGTCGGATCCAGGCCGTGGTGCACGACATGAATCTTGTCGTCCCGAATCCCGACTTTCTCGATCAGGAATTGGCGAATGAACTGGCTGACGGCAATGATCTTCGCGCTTTTTCTGAAGATTTTATTTCCCAGGAATCTCCAATACAGGCTCTCACTCATGGACTGGGGGAAAATTCCTTCAAATGGCTGCGCAATCGCGTGCGCCACAGTTACCTGCGGGCACGACGGGAATGCCGTGCCCATGAGTTTCAGCGGGTGATAGAGCTCAATGCCCGACTTGACCAGGAACCGCGGCAGTACGACCTGGTCCCAGATTGCCTGGTGTGCCGCGGATCCCTTCGGAACGATCAGCGCGGGCCAGTCCTTGGGGAAAGGCAAGTCCTGTTCGGCAAACCGGATCAGTACGAACTCATGAGCCGACTTTTGCGCCATGAGCGCAGGCACGATGTTGAGAATGTAGCTGACGCCGCCGCTGCGGGTCCGATACCGTGCGTCGAGAGCGATTCTCAAACCCTGGCGCTCCTAGAAGTGGACACTCACAGTGGATGATATTGCCCGCTATGCGCTCAAGACGCCACACTGCGCCAGAGCGGCCGGAGATTTTTCCGGGCGGCGGCCACGTTCCTTGCTTATGACCGGCTGCTCACGTACAAGCACGACCATGATGCTTAGCATCGTTAAATCAGAGCTTCCCTAGAACTTATGTGTGGAATCTGCGGGTTCAATTGGGCAGACGGCGATCTGCTGGAACGGATGAAAGCCACGATCGCGCATCGGGGGCCCGACGCGCATGGCTCATATGTGACCGAGGGGGTGTCGCTGGGACACCTGCGGCTGAGCTTTCTCGATCTCACCGAGACCGGGCGGCAGCCGCTGACAAATGAAGACGGCACTATCTGGATCACCTACAACGGTGAAATCTACAATCATCCGAGCCTGAAGCAGAGCCTGCAGCAGAAAGGGCACAGGTTTCGCGGCAATAGCGACACGGAATCGGTTGTGCACGGTTATGAGGAATACGGCGTCGACGTCGTGAAGCACCTTACCGGCATGTTCGCTTTCGCCATCTGGGATGCGCCTCGACGCCGCTTGGTGCTGGCGCGAGACCGCCTGGGCATCAAGCCGCTTTACTACACGCTGCAAGGCGGCCGGCTGCGCTTCGCTTCCGAGATCAAGGCGTTGCTTGCGGACCCCAGCATGCCGCGCGAGCTCAATGTCCAGGGCCTGTTTGATTTCGTGGGCTATGAGTTCACGCCGGCGCCGGAAACCCTGTTTCAGGGCGTGAAGAAGCTGATGCCAGGGCACACGCTGGTTCTGGAGGCTGACGGCACCGTCAACATATCTAGGTATTGGTCGCTCAGTGAAAAGGAAGTAGATCCGAGTCCCGAGGCGCTGGTCGGGCTGCTGGAGCAGGTGTCGGCCGACCATATGCTGAGTGATGTACCAGTCGGATCGTTCCTTTCCGGCGGCATTGATTCCAGCGCGGTAGTGCAATTCCTGAACAAATCGCACCCGCAAGGCCTGCAGACCTTTGCGTTGGGGTACAAGGAAAAATCCTACAGCGAATTCGAGTACGCCCGACAGGTAGCCGAATTCTTCCATACGCAGCATCACGAATTGCTGATAAGCCCAATTGGTCGCGCTGAAATTGAACGCGCCGTGTGGCATCTGGATGAGCCAACCACTGATCCATCGAACCTGCCGTTCATGCTGATTTGCGCAGAGGCCGCGCGCTACGTAAAAGCCTGCCTCAGCGGAGACGGCGGCGATGAGCTGCTGATGGGTTACGATCGGTTTCGCGCCAGCAAGGCCGCACACCTGCTGGATCTGCTGCCCATCCCCTATCGGCAGCAACTGTATCAACGCATCATCAGCGCGATAGGCGACGATGAGCAGAAGAAGGGTCCGCGAAATATTCTCAAGCGGTTTTTGCAGGGTGCGGTATTGCCGCGCGAGGGCGAGCACCTCCGCTGGCAGTATTTCATGGAGCCGCATCAGGCAGCAGAGCTGTTTCGGCCCGAGTTCCTGCACTCGGTAGACGCCGATCCGTTCGCGCCTGTCGCCCGGTGGTCGGCCAACGCGCCCAGCGACCGCGGTCGACGCGAGCAATACATTGAAATCAACACCGTCTTGCCGGACAGCGTGCTGATGAAGGTCGACAAGATGTCAATGTCGCACTCGCTCGAAGTGCGGCCGCCGTTTCTGGATCATCGGGTTGTGGAGCATTGCTACTCACTGCCCACGAGCCTGAAGCTGCGCGGCTTCACCACCAAGTGGCTGCTCAAGAAAGCCATGCAGCACCGCCTGCCGCCGGGCATCGCAATGCGCAAGAAACAGGGCTTCAGCATCCCGATGAAGAACTGGATCCGTGGCGAGCTGCTCGATTTCACGCGCGACGAGATCTTTTCATCCCGGCTCGTAGCCGATTATTTCAACATGCCGGTGCTCGAGAAATACTGGCGCGAGCATCAGCAGCGCGCACACAATCACAGCCATCTATTCTGGGCGCTGCTGAATCTGAGCCTGTGGGACCGACTGCTGCTTTCCGGTCCGGTGCGTGCCGTCAGGCCACTGCCACCGGTCATGCAGCAGGCAATGCCCGGCTAACCCGGGCGGCGCATGGGGCACCGCCGCCAGTGCGAAACCCGTCACATTTCAGCGGCCCGGAACTGGGCCATCCGGGTGGCCAATTGCTACCCCAAACCAGCAGAATAACCGGCCATGTCCCCGTATCAGAAAGGTGGCGGCGTCCTGCCCGAATTGATCCAGCGCGTCCACATCGACACGCTGCGAGGCCTGGCCTGCGTTCTGGTGGTGGCGTTTCATGCGATCGGTGCGGAGCCCACCAGCGGCATGCATGTGGCTGACAACTCCGGCTATCGCGGCTTCTGCAACCTGTTCATGCACGTGCGCATGCCGTTGTTCGCTTTCCTCTCCGGGGTCGTATACGCCTTCTGGCCCGTGCAACCGGGAAGGCTGGAGGTCTTCGTGCAGAAGAAGATCCGACGACTGGTGATACCCTTCGTCACCATCACCAGTATCTATTACCTGATGACGTTGATTGCGCCGTATGAGAAATCGGCGCCGCCTTTGGACGCATTCTGGAAAATCTATCTGTTTCCCTTCGCCCAATACTGGTTTCTGCAGGCCATGATACTCATCTTTGCGCTGGTGGCAGTGCTTGATCATTTCAGGATCCTGGCCCATGAACGCAGGTTCTGGCTGGTCTATGGCCTGGCGGTATTGGCCTGCATCAACATCCAGATCACACCCGATGTGTTCAGCGCGGATCATGCGCTGGAGTTGTTGCCATGCTTTCTGCTTGGGCTCGCAGTGGTGCGCTATCAAGGCTGGCTGATTGACCGACGCGTCGGCATTTTCTGCGCCTGCGCCGCCTTCGGCATGATGGCCTGGTATGCATACGTGGTGTTTGACCTGGGCGGACCGATCATTCCGAAACGCAGCGTAACCGGATTCGCGATGGGCACCTTCGGTATCGTGGCATTGCTGCATTGGTTCCCGTCCTGGCGTCCGCTTGCGGTGATCGGCCAGTATTCGTTTGCGATCTATCTGTTTCATGCCTTCTTTACAGGCGGCGCTCGCCTGATCATGCTGCTGCTGCACGTGCCGCGCAGCAGCCTGGCGCTGTTTGCCGCATGCCTGCTGGCGGGCCTTGCCGGCCCGGTTGCCGTGGAGCTGCTGACCAGGCGCATACCCTGGCTGGCCCGGGCGATGCTCGGTCAGTCGCCCAATTCCGGTGGGGCAGCAAATGCCGCCGCCTGAATTCCGGGTCATCGTCCATGCCGACGATTTCGGCGAGACGGTAGAGATCACGCGCGGCATCTGCGCTGCCATCGAAGGCGGTGCTGTTACCAGCACCACCATCATGGCCTCGATGCCGGGCACCGAGGACGCGCTGCGACGGGTCGCGGCGCTCGCCGATCGCGCCAGTTTTGGCGTGCATCTCAATCTGTGCGAGGGGCGACCGTTGACGCGTGGTACGTCGCTGGTGAATGAGCAGGGTGAGTTTCACTCCAAGCGGGCACTGTTTCTGCGCGCCGTGAGCGGCGGTCTGGTGGCCGCAGAGGTCGAGGCAGAGGTGAGCGCCCAGATTGCCCGAATCCGTGACGCCGGCGTGCGCGTTTCACACGTAGACGGCCACAAGCACCTGCATCAATTGCCGGTGGTGGCGGGCGCGGTGTCGCGGGTACTGCCGCGATTTGGCATAGAGCGCGTGCGCCTGACCAGGCTGAGAAGTCTTGCGGCCATGGCGCAGCCTGGCAGGGCGGTGCGCGAACTGCTGGCACTGCGGGCGGCAGGCCAGTTCCGGCGCGCCGGCCTGCGCTTCCCGCGGCGCGTTGCGGATCTGCAGGCCATCATGTCGATGGCCAGTGCAGCAGCGGTTGGCAGTGCATTGCAGGATGCGAATGGGATAGTCGAGTTGTTTTGCCACCCGGGAACGGCACAGGCGGACATCGAAAAGCCCGGTAGCTGCGCGCGCCATGACGAATTGCAGTTTCTGCTGTCGGCGCGCTTTCGGGAACATATCCAGCAACTTCCGCTCCGCCTCGTTACCTATTGGGAAGTCTGAAGCAATGCGCATCCTGATGGTCATTCCCCAGGCGTTCTACACGACCCGCGGTACGCCGCTGAGCGCCTACCACCGCACCAAGGAGCTGATCGCGCGCGGTCACGAGGTGGACATCCTGACCTATGCAGTGGGCGGCGATCCGCCGGATCTGGCTGCGAAGGTCTATCGCGCAAGCGGCCCGCATTTTCGGCGATCGATCGAGGCCGGACCATCGCGCATCAAGATCTGGTTCGACATTCTGCTGTTTGTGAATCTGGTCTACCGGCTGCTGGTGAAGCGCTACGACCTCATTTACGCGCACGAAGAAGGGGCGTTTCTCGCGCGGATAGCCGGTGGAGTGTTGCGTGTTCCCTATGTCTACGACATGCACTCGAGTCTGCCATTGCAGATTACGGACTGGAAATTCAGCGCCAGCCGGCGCGTGATCGCTTTCTTTCGCTGGGTGGAGAAGGTCAGCGTGCGCGGCGCACGTGCAGTGATTGCGATTTCGCCGGCGGTCGCGCGCGTGGCTCGCGCTGTCGATTCGCAGGTACCGATCATAACGATCATCAATCATTTTGCGATTGATGGCGCCAGTGACGCCGCCGCCGCCGCGGCCATACGCGCTCGCTATGGCATTGCCGCCGGTCGCCAGGTCATCCTGTACACGGGCTCATTCGTGGCGTTGCAGGCGCTCGACCTGCTGATCGATGCCGTGCCTCGTGTCCTGGCTGCGGTACCGGATGCGTTGTTCCTGATCGTGGGCGGGCAGGACCCGGAAATCGAGGCGCTGCGCGGCCAGGCCGAACGACTTGGCGTCGCCGCACACATCATTTTCGATCGCAACCGGCCGCAGCAGGAGATGCCGGCCTACATGGCGGCCGCGGATGTGCTGGTGTCGCCGCGCGTGCAGGGCATCAATCCGCCGGGGAAACTGCTGTCCTACCTGGCTTCCGGTCGTCCGGTGGTTGCTACCGATACGCTGGTGCACAACCAGCTGCTGGATGCCAGCTGCTCCATCCTGACCTCGGCGGATTCAGCCGGTCTCGGCAATGGCCTGATCAAGGCCCTGA
>PMNQ01000041.1 GCA_003162555.1 Gammaproteobacteria bacterium
GGCTTCGGGCTTCGCGCCTTCCGCGGCGATCGTCTTGCGGACCGCATCGAGCGTCGCGTCGCGCAGCTTTTCCTTGCCCTCGGGCGCAAGCAGCGCTTCGGGTTGCTGCGCCGAGTACAGCAGCACGAGATCGTTGCGGATCGCGGGCTCGTTGTTCTTGATTTCATCGATTACAGACTGCTCGCGGCTCATCGCCTCGAGCGTGATCTGCAGGTAGCGCGTATTGCCGTCGCTGCCGAAGTTCACGACGAAGGCCGGATCGAATTTGTAGTAGATCGCGGCGGCCCGTGCTGAGGTGTTTTCCGCAACTGGTTTGCCGGGCTCGGCGGCCTTCGGCTTCATGAATTTCCAGGCGGCGCCGCCGCCCACGGCCAGCACCAGCACGCCGATGATGAGCATGGGCAAGATGCCCTTTTTCTTGGCCGGTGCTCCGGCGGCGGACTTCTCTTCAGCAGCCATGTTCACTCCATCCCATCGCAATGTGACTGGGCTGTACACAGCAAGTGCTATGCCAGACGGGTTTCTGACGCATTTCAGACATACTCATCGATCATCCCCAGGCTGCGCGTCACGATGATCGGCGCCTCGATCGTTTCGTCCGCGGCGCCGCCGGCACGCGCCAGTGCGTGCGAATTCTGTGACTCACGTCGCGCTTGCTGCTGCACGGTGGCCTGGCCCAGCGTCAGCCCGGCGCCCGCAAGCACCGTGCGCAGTTGCGGCAGTGCCTGCTCGAGCGCCGCGCGTGTCTCGGCATGCGCGGCGGTGAAATTGACGTTGACGTTCGAGTCCTGCATGTCTATGTGCACTTCGACCGGTCCAAGATGCTCAGGCGACAGCCGCAGCGTGGCGGCACGCACCTTGTCGCTGCTGAGGATCAGCACCTGCGCCGCCATCGCCGTCGGCCAGTGACGGTCGTGCACCGGCACGGCCACGCTGTGTTCGACCGGGACAGGATTGGCCGCGCTCGTCGCCCGCAGCGCCGCTGCCATGCTCATGCCGTCGATAGTGGAATCGATGTCGGCAAAGTCCCGCGGCAGGCGCGGGGCATCAGCAGCCGTGGTCAATGCCGCGCCGCCTGGCGTGGTGGTCATTCCCGCGACTGCCGCTGCCGTTTCCGGGTGCGCGCCAGCAGCCTGAGCGGCAGGCGATTGGCCGCCAGCAGCGGTCGTGGTTGTGATGGTGTTCGCCGTCAATGCGCTGGCATCGGGCGCGTGCCCATTATTTTCCGCGGATGCAGACGAGCCGGATTCGCTGCGCGAAGGCTGGAGCCACTGCAGCACGGCAGCGAGCAGTGCGGCGCCCGAACCCGTGGCCTGCGCCTGCGTCGCTACCGGCACCGGCACTTCCGCCGGTACGGACACCGATGTTGAAACCTGGATGACATTGGCATCTCCCGTGGCTGCGTCATCGTCGGCGGAACCGGCGCGGCGGTCGTCGTCAACTCCTGCCGCCCTGCTCTGCTGTTTGCCGGCTTGCGCCGGGAGCGCCGGCTCTTTAGTGAACAAAGCGCGCATCAAATCCTTCGGCAATACGAGCGCGGCGGACCTGGTCCTGGCTGAGTTTCCGGGTTCGGCAACGGCGGCGGGCTGCCGCGTCGATGCGGTTTGTCCGCGGTTCGTGGGCGGATTTGCAGCCGGCACTTGCGGCGCGGATGCACCCCGCTCCGTACCAGTTGATGCCAGCAGCCATTCCTGCGGCAGCAGGACCGCGTCGCTCGGCGCTACCGTATCTTTCGCTGCGCTCTCTGTATCAGCTGCGTCGGCGGCTGCCTGATCGGCGGTTAAGCCGGTGCCCGGCAGCAGCGGGACATCACTGTCAAGGCCGGCGCTCAGCGCCTGCAGTGTTTGCGAGAATGGCGCCGCGCTCGGCGTCGTCGCGACCGGACCCGTGCCGGATTTGTGTGCGGCAACCGTCGCGCCGGCCGGTTGGGTCATCATTGGCGCACCCTCACGCGGGTGGCCAGTTCGTCGAGCTCGCGCTGCTGGCGCTTTTCCTGAGTCATGATTTCCTCCGAACGTGCATGTTCAATGACTTTGCCGACCGCCTGCTTGCGGGTGGCGGCGCTGCGCCACTGTTCCTGCAGCTGCACGCTCTCGGCGCGCAGCAGTTCGACCAGCGCGCGCTGTGCCCGCACGGCCTCGGCCAGGCGCGCAATGAACACCTGCTGTTCTCGCAAGCCCCGCATCGGCGCTCCGCCGCTGGCGCGCGCATGAAACAGTTGCTGGTATTCCAGGCGATAACGGACCAGTTCCTGGTAGCGTTGTTCGCCGGCGGTGATACGCCGCTCGCAATCAGCCACCCGCAGCGCGCAGCTGCGCTCGTTCTGTTCAGCCAGCTCGTGCAGTGGACGCAGGCGTTGGGCGCGCTTCACGGGTTATTGCTCCGGGCTGGCGCCGCTTCAGGCAGGGCCTGCTGCAGCTGGGTGACGCTGTCGGCCAGGCGCACGCTCTCGCGCATGTCCTGGCGCAGGTAAGCTTCGATCTGCGGCCAACTGGTGATGGCCTCGTCGACGCGCGGGTCCGAGCCGCGCTGGTAGGCGCCAATCGTGATCAGGTCGCGGTTGTGTTCGTACAGCGCCGATCGCTGCCGGAAACGGCGCGCCTGCTCGATGTGCGCCGGCGCGGCGATGTCATGCATCACGCGGCTTACCGAGGCCTCGACGTCGATGGCCGGATACCGGCCGCCGTCGGCAATGCGGCGCGAGAGCACGATGTGCCCATCAAGGATGGCGCGTGCTGCATCGGCGATCGGATCGTTGTGATCGTCGCCCTCCACCAGCACCGTGTAGAACGCCGTGATCGAACCGCCGTTGTTTACGCCGTTGCCGGCGCGCTCGACCAGCTGCGGGAGCCGTGCAAACACCGATGGCGGATATCCCTTGGTGGCCGGCGCCTCGCCGATGGCCAGGCCAATCTCGCGCTGCGCCTGGGCGAAGCGCGTGAGCGAATCCATGATCAGCAGCACGCTGGCGCCCTGATCGCGAAAATATTCAGCTATCGAGGTTGCGAGCCACGCGCCGTGCAGGCGCATCAGCGGTGGATGATCGGCCGGCGTTGCGACCACGACGGCGCGCGCCAGTCCATCCGGGCCCAGAATCTTCTCGATGAATTCCTTCACTTCGCGGCCGCGTTCGCCGATCAGCCCGACCACGATCACGTCGGCCTGCGTGTAGCGGGCCATCATGCCGAGCAGCACGCTCTTGCCTACTCCGCTGCCCGCAAAGAGTCCGAGGCGCTGCCCGCGCCCGACCGTCAGCAATCCGTTGATCGCACGCACACCGACGTCAAGCGGTTCGCTGATGCGCCGCCGCGCCAACGGATTGATGGGCGTGCCAGCGAGGCGCACGCGCGCCGCAACGGCGATCGGCCCGCGTCCATCGAGCGGCTCGCCGGCGCCATCGACGACGCGGCCGAGCAATCCTGGACCGACAGCCACGGTACCGGTGCCCGGGCGCGGCAATACGCGCGCGCCTGGCTTGAGCCCGTGTATGTCGCCGGTCGGCATGAGAAAAATGTTCTCGCCCGCAAACCCGACCACTTCGGCATTGATGTGCATGTCGTCGGTGGTCACGATTTCGCAGCGATCGCCGACCGCCGCCTGGCAGCCGGTCGCTTCCAGCGTCAGTCCGATCATCCGCGTCAGGCGGCCCGCCACGGGCGGCGGTGGCAACGCAGTGACCCGCTCCCCGCCTGACGTCAGCGCAGTGACCCAGCGCTGGCTCGCGGCGGCGAGTGCGGTGTTCATGGCGCCGCTCCGCTCGGCGCGCTGCGTTCATCGCCGAGCACGGCGGCAATTGCGGCGCCGAGGCGCGTCTCGACCTGCGCGTCGATACTGGAATTCTCGCCGCTGATGCGGCAACCGCCGCGCGTGATCACCGGATCCTCGATGAGCGTCCAGGCGCGCGAGGTGGCGGGTTCGACCAGCCGTTCACGCACCAATGCAGCATCCTCCGGATGCAGATGGATGCGCACGTCGCGTGCGGCAGCCGGGAGCAGCGCCACCGTCTCGCGAATTACCGCGATGATCTGTTCGGGCTGCACACGCAGCTCGCGGCGCACCAGCTGGCGCGCGATGGCGCCCGCGAGTGTCGCGAGCTGGCGCAGCACGCTTTCGTCCAGCTCGGCCAGCGGGCGCGACAGCAGGTTCAGCAGGTCCTCGAGCCGCTGCACCCGCGCGCGCAGCGCTTCGGTCAGTCCCTGTTGTTCCTTGAGCGCCGCCGCGCGCCCGTCGTCGCGTCCGGCCGCGAATCCCTGTTCCCAGGCCTCGCGCTCCAGCAGGTTGAGATCGGCAACGCGGCGCCGGCCCACCACCGGTCCTTCGACCTGCGGCACGGTCCATGCCAGTACGCTGGCGGCGCCGGCCTCAGACATATTCTTCTCCGCCCTTGCCGCCGAGCTGCACCTTGCCTTCGTCCGACATGCGGCGCGCCGTCAGCAGGATCTCCTTCTGCGCGGCCTCCACTTCGCTGAGCTTGACCGGACCCTTGGCCTCGAGATCGTCCTTCAGCATCTGCGAAGCGCGTTCGGACATGTTCTTGAAGAACTTGGTCTTCATTTCTTCGGTGGTCGCCTTCAACGCGATGATCAGTTTGTCGCCGGGAATTTCGCGCAGCAGCTCCTGCATGCCGCGATCGTCGATGCTGATCAGGTCGTCGAACACGAACATCAGGTCCTGCAGCTTCTGGCTGAGATCCGCATGGGTCTTGGCGATCTCCTCGATGATGCGGCCCTCCGGCGCGACGCCGACCAGGTTGAGTATTTCCGCGGCCGCTTTCGGGCCACCGAACCCCGAGGACTTGCTCAGCGACTTGCCGGTGAACTGTTTCTCGAGCGCTTCGTCCAGCTCATTGAGCGCGGCCGGCTGCACGCCATCGAGCGTGGCCACGCGCAGGATGACATCGGGCTGGATTTCCTGCGGTAGCGCGCCGAGCACCTGCGCCGCCTGCTCCGCTTCGAGATAAGAGAGCACAATTGCGATGACCTGCGGATGCTCGTTGCGCAGCATGCCCGCAATTGCTTTCGGTTCCATCCACTTGACGGCCTCGAGGCCGCGGCTGCTGCGGCCGCGCAATATGCGATCGATCACGCCTCCGGCACGTTCGGTACCCAGGGCCTCGTTCATCACCTTGCGCACGTAATCGTCGGAATTGACGCCGACCGAAGTCTGCTGCTCGACGCGCGTGGAGAAGCGGCCCAGCACCTGCGACACTTCCTCGCGTGACACGCCGGTCAGCTGCGCCATCGCCTGTCCGACCCGCTGCACGTCCTTGGCGCCCAGGTGCCTGAGCACCTGCGCCGCGTCCTGCTCGCCAAGCGTAAGCAGCAGGATCGCCGCCTGCTCAACTCCCGGCCGGTTCATCGCTGCCTCGGTCATCACTCACCTACCCAGGTCTTGACGACCTGCGCGACCCGCTTCGGATCCTGGGTCACGAAATTCTTGGCCTGCACGACCTGTTGTTCGTAGGCCAGCGTGGGAGCGCCGCCGCCGCCGGCCGGCCCAACATCATGCGCACCCGCGCCGGCCAGCGCCGGGGTCACGGTCTGCGCGGTCAGGTTGCGGATCATCGGGCGCAGCACGCCGAGCGCGATCGCCAGCAGCAGCAGCGCCCCGAGTGCGAGCCGCGTGATGTCCTGCACCATCGGACGCTGCCACAACGGCACCGTCTCGGGCGTCAGCTCGGCGTTGTCCTGGTGGAAGGCCTCGTTCACCACGCTGACGTTGTCGCCGCGGGTTTCATCGAAACCCACCGCGTTCTTCACCAGCTTGGTGATGTTGTCGATCTGCGCCGTGGTCAGCGCCTGCGCGCTGGCCTTGCCGTCGGCGCCAACCTTGGCGACGTTGTCGAGCAGCACCGCCACGGTGACTCGCTTGATGCGTCCGCCGGGCTGGCGCGTGTAGCTCAGCGTGCGATTGATTTCGAAATTGCGCGTGGCCTGCTTGTTGACGTTTTCAGCTACCGCCGCGGCTGCCGCGGCCGCCCCGGGCGCGGCGCTCGGCGTGCCGGGCGGCGCATTCGCATTGCCGTTCTGTGCAGCGGCAGGCGCAGCGGCCGCACCTGCAGTGCCCGCGGGCTGTGCCGCCGCGACCGTGCCGCCTGCGGGCGGTTGATTGGTCAGTGCACCAGGCACGCCGCCGGCGCCGGTCGCGCCTGGCCCGGCCTGCTCCGAAGTCTGTTCGCTGCGCACCACGGCGCTATCGGGTTTGTATTCTTCGTGACTCTCTTCGTTCTCGTTGGTCTCGAGATCGACGGTCACCTGCGCCTGCACCTTGCCGGCGCCGACCAGCGGCACCAGCAGCTGTTCGATGCGCTGCACGTAGCTGTCTTCGACGCGTTGAGCCGCGGCAAACTGTTCGGTCTGCAGCGCCGACTGCGCCGAAGCGGGCGATGACAGGAGCCGTCCCTGCTGGTCGACGACGGTTACCTGGTCGGCCGACAGATCCGGGATGCTGGAGGCTACAAGGTGAATGATCGCCTGCACCTGTTCGGCCTCCAGGCGTCCGCCTGGCCGCAGCTGCAGGAAAACCGAGGCGCTGACCGGATGCCGGTCGCGTACGAAGGCCGACTGCTGCGTGATGGCCAGGTGGATGCGCGCCGCGGCGACGCTACGCAGGCTGGAAATGGTGCGCGCCAATTCGGTCTCGAGCGCGTACTGGTATCGCGCGTTCTCCATGAACTGGCTGACGCCGATGCCGGAGTCCTTGTTGATGAGGTCGAGTCCGCTGCTGCTGCCTTCCGGCAGTCCCTGCGCCGCGAGCTTGAGCCGTGCGGCATGCACTTCGTCGGCCGGCACCATGACCGCGCCGGTGTCATCACTCAGCTTGTACTTGATGCCCGCCGTCTGCAGCGCCTGCACCACCTGGCTGGCGTCATTGGCCTCGAGGTTGCCATACAGCAGGCTCCAGTTCGGGCCCTGCCACCACAGCATGACGGCGACACCGGCGGCCACCGCCGCGGCGATGCCCACCAGCAACAGCAGCGGCCGCGGATTGAAGCCCGCTGGGCGTGCGACGATGACGGAGGATTCATTGGCCATTTGTGCAAGTCACCTAAATCGGGCCTAAATCGGCATGTTCATGATTTCCTGGTACACGTTCACCAGGCGATTACGGACTTCGGTCAGCGCGCGGAACGACACCGACGCTTTCTGCGTCTCGAGCATGACCTGCGCGAGGTCGACGCCGCTGACGCCGCGCTCATAGGCGTCGGCCAGCGTGCCCGCTGTCTGCTGGCTGCTGTTCACGGCATCGATGCCCTGCTTGAGCAGTTGCCCGAAGGCCGGCTGATTGACGCCACCGGCGCCCGCGACACCGCCCTGAGCGGCGGCTCCGGGCGCAGCGGGTGCGAGCGGCCGCGCGAGGCCGGGGCCCTGCGCCGAGAAATTGCGGATCTGCGACAACACCTGGTCGATCTGCATCTGGCTCATGCTGCGCTCCACACGGCTGGAAGGTTCACTCCGGCGGCGCGCATGCGCGCCAGCTTGTAGCGCAGCGTGCGCGGGCTGATGCCGAGGCGTTCAGCCATGCGCTCGCGGATCCCATGATCGCGCCGCAGCGCATCGAGTATCAGTTCGTATTCGGTCGCCGCCAGCGCGCCGGCCAGATCTGCGCCGGCGGCGCGCGCCCGCGCGGGTGCTGGTGTTGCGGCCAACGGATTTGCGGTCGCGGCGGCGGCAGGCGTGAGCTGCATTGATCCAACGGCGCCGAGCTGTTCAAAAGAGATGTGCGCGGCGCCGATCACGGCACCCTCGCACAGCACCAGCGCGCGCTGCATGACGTTGTCGAGTTCGCGCACGTTGCCCGGCCAGTCGTGCGCCAACAGGCGCTGGCCGGCCGCGGCGTCGAGCGCCGGTATGCGTTCGCCCGCCCGGCAGTGACTGGCCAGCAGGCGCATCGCCAACGGCAGTACGTCGGCGCGCCGCCCGCGCAATGGCGTCAGCGCCAGAGGAAATACGTTCAGGCGATAATACAGGTCTTCGCGAAATCGTCCGGCGGCGACATCCTCACGCAAGCGCCGGTTGGTGGTCGCCAGCACGCGCACGTCGAGTGCCAGTGGCAGTCGCGCGCCGAGCCGCTCGACCTCGTGTTCCTGCAGCACGCGCAGCAGCTTGGCCTGCAGCGCCAGCGGCATCTCCGAAATTTCATCGAGCAGCAACGTGCCGCCCTGCGCCTGTTCGAATTTGCCGGCGTGCGCGGCATGCGCGCCGGTGAAGGCGCCGCGCTCCCAGCCGAACAGGATCGCCTCCAGCATGTGCTCAGGGATGGCCGCGCAGTTGACGGCGACGAAGTCGCCATGCCGGCGCTGCGAATGACGGTGCATGTAGCGGGCGATGACTTCCTTGCCGGTGCCGGATTCGCCGCTGATCAGCACCGTGCAATCGCTTAGCGCGACGCGCCGCGCCAACCCCAGAAGTTGCACCGACAGGGTGTCGCAGGCAACCGGATCAGCGGCGTCGCTGCAGCGCGCATCGGCGCGGGCAGTGCTGCTGCCGGCGGTCTCCTGCAAGGTCTCGATTGGTGTCGGCATCGCTTCCTCGGCTGCTCTGTCGGATCAGTCCTGCAGGAGAAATAGCAATTTGCGTGCCGGGCCGATTAGTGTGAGCTGCGTCTCAGCGGCAGGCACTTGCCGCCTGTCTGGCGAACGCTGGCCGTCAAGTTCCCGTCGCGGAAAGATCGCTGCCGGTCAATTCGTACTTGCGCAGCTTCTCCACCAGCGTAGTGCGACGCAACCCAAGGAGCCGTGCTGCGTGCGCCACCGTGCCGCCAGCGCTCGCAAGCGCCTGCGTGATCAGCCGTCGCTCGAGATTTTCGAGATAGGCACGCAGGTCGAGCCCCCCGGGCGGCAAATCACCGCCGGCGGCAACGTCCTGCGCCGTATCCGTGAGCGCCGCGTTGGTGAATGCCGCGTCAGTCGGCGCAGCCGGCAGCGGCATCGGCAGCGGCGTTACAGCCCACGCCGGCACGGCATTTTCCAGAAGTTTGAGTTCGGCGAGCGGGTCGAGGATTCCGGCAGGCGTCGATTCGGCCGGCGCAACCCAGTCGAGGGGACGGTAGCGCACGGGCAGATCGGCGACCGCCGCGGGCCGGTCGGCGCACTGGATGGAGAGCCGTTCGAGCAGATTGGCGAGTTCACGCACGTTGCCGGGCCAGCGGTATTGCTGCAGCGCTGTGTGTGTCTCGGGCAGCAGCCGCACCGGCGCGCCGCCGGCGGCCTCGATGCGTGCGCCAAGCGTCGTGATCAGCAGCGGCAGGTCGGACGGCCGCTCACGGAGCGGTGGCATTTCCACCGGCACCACGTTCAGGCGGTAGTAGAGATCCTCACGGAAGCTCCCCTGGGCAATGCGCTCCTCGAGGTTGCGATGGGTTGCCGCAATGATGCGCACATTGCATTGCTGCGAGCTGCAACTGCCGACGCGCTCGTAGACGCGCTCCTGCAGCACGCGCAGCAGCTTGACCTGCATGAGCGGATTCATGTCGCCGATCTCGTCGAGAAAGATCGTGCCGCCCTCGGCCAGCTCGAAGCGTCCCTTGCGCGTGGTCAACGCGCCCGTGAACGAGCCCTTCTCATGACCGAACAGTTCGCTCTCGAGCAGCTCGCTGGGAATGGCGCCGCAGTTGATCGGTACGAACGGCCGCATGCGCCGCGGCGAGCTGTCGTGGATCGCGCGCGCCACGACTTCCTTGCCGGTGCCGGACTCGCCGAGTATCAGCACGTTGCTGTCGTACGCGGCCACCTGCTGGATGAGGCGATTGACGCGGATGATGGCCGCGGATTGACCCGTCGGGAACGCTACCGCGCCTGGCGTCGTCAAATCCTTGTTGGTCATCGAAAGCTCCCTGGCCAGCCCGCTTGCGGGCGTGCAGAGAGATTATTCCGGTGTTATGGAAAACACTGCGGATTAGGTCACGTCGAAATCGTGCGATGGCTCACAGATTCAGGACTTGTTGCGGGATTTACGCGAACCGGCCACCTGCTTGCGATGCCGCAGGAAGCAAAGCTGCTGGATCAGGTCCGTGGCCGGCTGCGGCAGCTTGAGGAATTTCGCGCTCACCGCCCCGGCTTCACTGGCGGTGATCTCCGCGTACAGATCGAGCGTCTGCATCAGCGCGCCGCGCAGGCGGATGTGCAGCAGCCCCATGCTGCCAACGCGCGGCGACGCACCGCGCGCCTGCCATGACGCGCCCAGCGCGTTGAACTGCACCGGCACCGCTTCGATCGCCGGCGCCTGGTTCACCAGTGTGCCGACCATCTGCAACAGCAGGTTGAGCTTGAAGTCGAGGCGCGCCAGTTCGCTGGCCATCGGGTGCTGGTCTTCGCCCTTGTCGCGCAACGGATGCTCTTCGACGGCGAGACAAGCCTGCAGCAGCAGCACATTGGCCTCTTCGAGCGTGCCGAGACGGAATGTATCGAGCGGCTGCGCCAGCGGTTCCCAGCGCACCGGCAGTACGTCCTGGTAGGCGAGCTCGTTGTGCAGCACGACGGTGTCTACGCCTTCGTACACTTAAGGTCTCCTGCGATTTCGCGGCCAGCGCCGTCGGTTCCGGCAGAGGTCATTGTACGGAACTGGGCTCGCGCATGCAGCCCGCCGTCCGCTTCAGCCGCCGCGACCCGCTGCGGAGCGGACCTGGCTCACCTGCGGGCCGATGGCCACCCAGGCAGTGCGGATCTCGGCCAGTAGCGCGCTGACCTCGCGGATGTACTCGACGTTGTTGTCGGCGATGGCGCGCAGCAGCTGGCGCATCATGTAGTCGTACAGGTCGCTGAGGTTGTGCGCCAGTGGTCCGCCCTGTGTCAGGTTCAGGCTGCCGCGCAGTTCAGTGATGATGGTGATGCAGCTGTGCAGCACCTGCGATTTGCGCGCGATCTCGCCGCGCTCCAGAAAGCCCCGCGCCTGCGCCATGCGGTCGAGCGCACCGTCCATCAGCATCAGTACCAGCCGGTGCGGATCGTCGCAGGCGACGCCGCCGTGCACCGACACGCTCTGGTAGGCCCCGAGCTTCGCATTCCTGTCGTAACCGCTCACTGCGCGATGCTCCCGGGCAAACCCATGGAACAGTTAACGGCGTTGGGCGACTGAACTTGAGGCGTCGACTATGCGCCGCCAGCGCAGTGCCGGCGCGGCGCGGCGCGGGGGCCGGTCAGCCGTTCGCTTTGCCCTGCACCAGCGGCAGGCTGTTGATCGCCTGCGTGAGGTAGGCCGAGGTGGTCTGCAGCGTGGACAGCAACACGTTGAGCGCGGAATACTGTTGCGTGAGATTGCTGGTCAGCGCGTCCATCTGCTTGTTGAGCGCATTGGTCTGGGCGCTCAGCGCCTTGTTCTGCTTGACCAGCGTCTGGGCGCGGCTGTCGATCGTGCCGCCGCTCGCCAGCTGCTGCGAGAGCAGTTTGTCGAGCTGCGTGGCCACGCCGCTGGCGCCGCTGAACAGCTTGCTGACGGAGCTGAAATTGCCCGTCAGGGCAGTCTGCAGCTTGCTGGAATCGGCCGCCAGCGTGCCGTCCTTCTGCGTGGTGATGCCGATGCTGGCGAGCGTCGAATAGGCCGAACTGCCGTCCACCGTCTGCAGCACATGGCGGATCTGGGTCTGCACGCCGGTGAGCAGCGGATCGCCCAGCATCGGTCCGGCCGTGCTGCTGGCGGCATCGTAACTGCCGAGGCTCGCCACCGTCGACTGCAGCGTGTTGTACGCAGAGATGAAATTCTGGATGTTGGCGCTGACCGTGGTGGTGTCGTTGGCGACGCTGAGCGTCGCACCGGCGCCTGTGGACAAGCCGGTCAGCGTCAGCGACACACCACTGAGCGCGTCATTCACCGTGTTGCTGGTGCTGGTGTAGGCGACGCCGGCGACGCTGAAGGCGGCGTCCTGCGCCGCGGCGTTCTGCGTGTAGTTGCCGGTGTTGCCGGCCGCGTAGGTCAACGCCGCGAGGCCGCCCCCAACGTCTGTCTCTGTCACCTGGATTGAGTTCAACGCACCAGGCTGGTTCGACGAGAGCAACAGATGTGCGCCGTCAGTTCCCTGAATCACCGTCGCGGTAATGCCGGGATTGTCGGTCGCGGAATTGATCGCAGCGGCAACGTCCGCCACGGTGTTGTTGGTGGCGTCGAACGTCAGGTTGAAGCTATTGCTGCCGAGTTGCAGGTTCAGCGTGCCGGTGCCCACGGCAGCCGTGCTGCCGCCGACAAACGGACCGGACAACAACTGCTGCGCTGAAGCCAGCGCCGTGACAGTGATCGCGTAGTTTCCCGGGACCGAACCCGAGGCCGCGCTCGCCTGGAACACGGCCGGATCCGAACTGCTGGCGGTATCGGCCGCGAAGGCGCTCGAGGTGCTGAGCGAGGCCAGCGAGGCCTGGAACACGCTGAGTGCGCTCTTCAGCGTGCCGACCGCGGAAATCCTGGTGGTGACCGTCGAGGTCTGGCTCGCGATCTGCGCATCCTGCGGCGCGCGGGTTGCCGCGACCAGCTGCGAGACCAGGCCGGAAACATTGATGACCGAACCGCCGGCGCCGCTCGATGCGCTGCTGGCGGCAACTGATACGGTCGAGGGATCGCTGGTGGCCATCGCGCCAGCCTAGTCGCTTGACGCGGCGAGCAGCACTGCAAAAGCGCTGGGGGCGGAGACCTCGCGGCCTCCGCCCCCAACCATTGCGGTCTGCTCTTGCCGTCGGCTCATTAAGGGAGCTTCTGGAGGAGCGTCAGCACGTTCTGCGGCACCGTGTTGGCCTGGGCGACCATCGCCGTGCCAGCCTGCTGCAGAATCTGCGCCTTGGACAGATCCGAAGTCGCCTGCGCGAAGTTCGTATCTTCGATCTGGCTGCGCGCGGCGCTCAGGTTGGTCGCCGTGGTGTTGATGCCGGCGATCGCGGCCTGGAAGCGGTTCTGGTACGCGCCGAGCTGAGCGCCCGAGGCCACCACCTGCTGCAGGGCCGCATCGATCTGCGCCAGCACCAGGTTGGAACTATCAACCGAGGTCACGTTGGAGGTGTCGAGGAGGGTGCCCGCGGTCGTCACGGCGTTGGCCGTCGCGGCCGAGATGCCGAACTCGGTCACCGCAACCGGTGCGGCCGCTGTGGTGTTGTTCGCGTTGGCGGCGAAACCAAAGGTGCCGGCCACCGTCTGGCTGGTCGTGCTGCTGAGCACGATGCCCGTGCCGCCGGCATTGACCGTGGCGATCAGGCCACCGTCGGAGCTCGACAGCTGGTTGAAGGCGGCAGCGACGGTCTTCAGATCCGTGGCAGCGTTTCCCGTCATCGTGAACTCGGACGAGTTGAACACATTGGCGTTGGCGTCGGTGTAGCTGACGGTGTACTTGTCACCAGCCACCCACTCGCCGGCCGTCGTGGCCAAGGTGCCGCCCGCATCGGCGTACAGCTGACCGAGGTTCGAGGCACGCGCGTCGGCAACCGAACCCACCGAGATGGTGTTGCCGGCGTTGGCACCGACCTGGAAGGTCGCGCCCTGGAAGCTGCCGTCGAGCAGGTTGACGCCGTTGAACGAGGCGGTCTGCGCCACGTTGCTGATGTCGGCCTTCAACTGCTGGAACTGCTGGTCGAGGTTAATGCGATCCTGCTTGCTGTTGGTCGCGTTGAGCGACTGCACCGCCAGGTCACGCATGGTCTGCAGGTCGCTGATGATCTCGGACAGCGAGCCGGAAGCGGTCTGGCTCAGCGAGACACCGTCAGCGGCATTGCGAGCGGCCTGGTTCAGGCCGTTGATCTGCGAAGTCATGCCCTGCACGATCGCATAGCCGGCCGAATCGTCGGCGGCCGTGTTGATGCGCAAGCCCGAGGACAGCTGTGCCAGCGCGGTCGACAGCTTCATCCCCGATTCCGCCAGATTGTTCTGGGCGTTGAGTGAATTGAGGTTCGTATTAAGGACGAGTGACATGGTCTGTTGCTCCTGATGTTTAGCTCAGGCGCCGGACACCCGTCCGTCGCGCTGTGAGAACCGCCGTGGTCCAATCCACATCCGGTTCAGGTGCTGTATCGGTCTGCCCCGGGCGGACTTGATGGCCGCCCGGCGCGTGGCTGCAGAAAATGTGACGGACTTCACTCTGGTGTCTCACAGGTACTTGAACAAAGAGAGCTGGCCAATCTGCGCGTACGAAGCCTGCGCTGCCTGCAATGCCAGGTACTGCTGGCTGTAGAGCGCGGTAGCCGCAACGTAGTTCACATCCTTCAGGTTCGAGATCTGCCCGGCCACCGTCGTGCTCTGCGTATTGAGCGCGGTGGCTGTCGTGCCGATCAGCGCCAGCCGCGCACCGACGTTCGAGGTGACGCGCGACACCTGCTGCAGCGATTGGTCGAGCTGCTGCAGGGAGCCACCGAGGGTCGAGCTGAGCTGCGCGTGCGCTGCCGAGCCGCTGCCGGCGTTGTTGAGCGCATTGACCAGCCGGTCGAGCGTATCGAATACGCTTTCCCTGCCAGAGGGCGACACGGTGAAGGAATCGCCGGCCGCCGGCGCACCGCTGATGCCGACCTGGATGCCATTGAAGGCGACTGAGCCGCCCGTGCCGTTGTACCTGCCGGTCACCGGATTGCCGGACGCGTCCGTGACGGGATTGCCGGCGCTGTCGGTGACCTGCCAGTGGCTCGCGTCGGTAAAACTGATCGTGTATTGCCCGGCAACCCAGGCCGAAGGATCGGTCACACTGCCGGGATCGACGACACCGGTGCCTGTGTTGGTGGACGCCACTGAAGTCGTGAAAGTGCCGTTGCCGGTGCTGACGCCTTCGTATATCGCCGAGCCGGCATCGCCGAGCTGCACCGAAGTGCCGCTGTCGAGCTGGATGCTGCGCGCACCGCAATCACCGACGTAGCTCATCGCCCCGCTGCTGCCGCGCACGAAGGGCTGCGTGCCGGTGGAGTAACCCGAGAACAGGTAATCGCCCTGCTGGTCCTGGCGGTTGGCGATGCCCTGCAGTTGTTGCTCGAGCGAGCTGATCTGGGTCGCGATCGCCTTGAAATCGCTGTTGCTGTTGGCGCCGCTGTTAGCCTGTACGATCAGGTCGCGGACCGACTGCAGCGTCGTGGTCGAATCGGACAAGGCCTGTTCCTGCAGCGTCAGGCGCGAATTGGCGCTTTGGCCGTTGCTCACGTACTGCTGCACCTGCGAGTTGGAATTCGTCAGCTCGAGCACCTGCACGGCGGCGACCGGATTGTCGGCCGGCGAGTTGAGGCTGCTGCCCGTGGCCAGCTGGTTCTGCGTCTTCGCAAGGTTCGCCTGCTCCTGCAGCATCGCGTTGACGGCGGCTTCATTGATCATGGAGGTGGACATGCGCATGGCGGAGCGTCCTCTAGATGGCGTTCATCAACGACTGGAACAGCGAGTCAGCCACCTTGATCACCTGCGCGGCGGCCTGGTATGCCTGCTGGAACCTGACCAGGTTGGCGGCCTCTTCATCGAGATTGACGCCGACCACGCTCTGCTGCGCGGACTGTGCGTTGCTCAGCACCGTCTGCTGCGCGCTCGCGCCGCTCTGCGCCTGGCTGGTCTGCAGGCCCACCGTGCCCACGTAGGCGGCGACCACCGTGGCCAGCGACTGCGTGCCATTGCGCAAGACCTTCGAATTGAGCACCGCGGCGAGCTTCTGCGCATTGCGGTTGTCGCCGGTGCCGTTCACGTTGTCGTTGATCGAAAAACTGTCGCCCGTTGCCGGCGTGCCGTTGAGCACGACCGAGAAGCCATTGAAACTGATCGGCGTCCCGGAGGTGTAGCTGCCGCTCGTGCTCGACCCATTGGAGCCGCTGATCGTGTAGCTGTTTGCACCCGTGAACGTCAGCGTGTAATTGGCCCGCACCCACGAAGACATCACCGGCACCGAGCCTTCGTCGATGGTGGCGTTGCCGGTGTTCGTAGCGGTCGCCGATGTCACCAGTGGCGCGGCCGCGGCGACCTTGGCAGGATCCGAGGTCAGCAGCGAGAGGCCCAGCACCGCCTGATTGGTGGGCTGAACCAGGAATCGATCGCCGGCGTTGGCGGCGCCACTCACGGTCAGTGTCAGGCCGGCGCCGGTCAGGGTCACAGGTCCGCTGCCCGAGGCGGTGAGACTGGTGGCGACGCCGCTGGCGGTATCGATCAGGCTCCAGTTGCTGCCGTCGTAGTTCAGGTAGTAGTCGCTGGCATTGAGGCCACCGAGATCGCTCGTATCACCGCTGACGCTGGCGGTGACGGCCGCTGTCACGCTGGCCGAGCCGGAATTCGCGCTGCTGGCCAGCACGCGCGGACCGCCGACGCTGAGCAGGTTCGCGCCGGCCGCGCCGTTCTGGTCGAGGCCCGCCTGGTTCTGCGCGTTGACCAGGTTCGCCAGCGTCACAGCGGCCTGGCCCAGCGCATTGTGCGCCGGGGTAAGCATCTGCTTCTGGAATTGCATCAGCCCGCCGACCGCACCGCCGCTGAGTGAAGTGGTGATGTCGACCTTGCCGCTCGCGTTGGTCATGAAGACCTGCAGCTGGTTGGCGCCAAACTGATCGGCGCCGGTGCTCAGCGTTGCCGCGTTGACGCCGACCACCAGCGGCTGGCCGTTGCCGACGAAAACGCTGACCGTGCCGTCGCTCTGCGTCACGGTGTTCACGCCGATGTGTTGCGAGAGTTGCGTGACAAGCTGGTCGCGCTGATCGAGCAGATCGTTGGGCGTCTGCTGGCTCTGGCTGCGGGCCGCCAGGATCTGCTGGTTGACCGTGGCGATGCTGCTGGACAGCGTGGAAATGCTGCCGGTCTCCGCGTTGAGCTGCGAGCTGACCTGCGAGTCCAGCTGCCCAAGGCTGCTGGAATAGCTCTTGAACTGGCTGATGAGTGTCTGTGCCTGATTCAATACTGCCTGGCGCGTCGTGCTTTGCGACGGTGAATTGGCCATGGTCTGCAGGGCCTGGCTGAAGGCCTGCAGGCTGGCCGACAGACCGGTAGCGGAATCGGCAAACAGGTTGTTGATGTTGCCCGCCAGCGTGCCGACCGTATTGAGCTGGTTGTAGCTGCCGTTGGCACTGAGTACCTGCGCGGTGAGAAAACTGTCATACGCGCGCGCGATACCCGTCACCGTCACGCCATTGCCGACCCAGCCGCTGGCAGTCGCGTCGGCTGGATTGGTCATCAGGTTGACGGTCTGGCGGCTGTAGCCCGGCGTGGTGGCGTTCGAAATGTTGTGACTGATCGTGCTGAGCGCCTTCTGGAACGCCAGCAGACCCGTCACGCCGGTGGACAACATGTCACCCATTAGAATTTACCTTCAATCATGCGATTTCCCCGACATGGGTTGACGGCTGACCGGCGGCCAGCTTGAGGAGCCTGTCATTCGCGCTCGCGCGCAGCGCGCGCACCTGCGCAGCCGTCGCGGTGAGCTTTTCGACATAAGCGGGATCGGTCGCATAGCCGCCGCGCTGCAGGCCGGTGGCGAACGCGGTGACGTCCTGCCCGGTGCCAAGCGCGTGCTGATAACGCGGGCTGCTCTGCAGCAGGTTCACGTAGTCGTCGACGCCATGGGCCACCGAACGGTAGCTGCGAAACGGCTGCTGCTGCACTTGCGAGTCGCCGCCGCGATATTCGACGGTCTGTGCGCCGACCGCCTGGCCCTGCCAATTGCCGCCGCCCTTCACTC
>PMNQ01000116.1 GCA_003162555.1 Gammaproteobacteria bacterium
TGGGCCGGGTTCTTACGTTGAACAGCTCCGATGCCCATATCCTGGGTGATCCCGGGGCCGAAAAACTCTGGCAGCGCGAGTACGAAAAAGGCTGGGAGCCGAAGATCTAGGCCCTCCCTCGAGCGAAGAGCCCGGCATTCCATCATCCCATGATGACGAGGACCTCGTTCTGCTCCTCCATCTGTCCCACGGGGATGAGGTTTCCTGCAATCTCCCTCCCGTTGATCTCGATTTTCTTCACCCCCTTCTGCACGCCCCTCTGATTCCTGACCGTGATGTTCAGAATCTTGTTCCGGAATCTCCTTGTGATTGTAAGCTCTTTCCACTCCGCGGGAATGCAGGGATCGATTAGCAGTCCCGTGTAGTCCGGCTGGATGCCGAGAATGTAGTGCGTCGCGGTGAAATAGGCCCAGGACGCGCTGCCGCTCAGCCACGGAAGCCGGGATGCGCCGTGGCGGGGGCTGTATTTGCTGTTTGTGAACTGGCAGTACACGTACGGTTCGATTTCACGGATCTCCGCTCTCCTGTTGCAGGCGGCAGGCATGAACCTGCGGTAGTAGTCGTACGCCCGGCTCCCCCGGCCCAGCATCGCTTCGGCAATAATAGCCCATCCCTGGGTGTGGCAGAAGACCGAGGCATTCTCTTTCATCCCTTTGTTGAACAACCGTGCCTTGATCACCTTCGGATCAGTTTTCTCCACGGGCGGATCGCAGATCATCAGCCCGTAGTCCGTGGAAAGGCGTTTGTTGACGACGTTCATTATTTCCACGGCCCGGCGTCCGGTGGAATGGCCGCTGTAGACGGCCCATGGTTGCGGCTCCAGGAAAATGGAAGCTTCGTCGTTCTCCTTTGATCCGAATTTCAGGCCGTCCGCCCTGTAGGCGCGCAAAAACCATTCTCCGTCCCACGCGTGGCGCTCAAGGTTGTGGTCCAGCGTTGTCAGATGACCCCGCGCCCAGGAGACCTCCTCCGGCCTTTCCAGCATCTGGCATGTGTCCATGTACGCCTTGAGCGCGTAGCGGAGTTGAAACCCCACAAACACCGATTCGCCGTCGTGGCCGAGTTCGAGACAGTCGTTCCAGTCCGCAAACAGACCGCACGGCAGTCCGTGCGCTCCGAGCCGGTCGAGTGTGAATTGGATAGCTNNCTGTGTCTTCACCCCTGTCCGCATACGGGAGGACTTTGCTGTAGAACGAGACGTCGCCGGATTCCTTGACATAGGCAGGAACTGTGTTGAAGAGCCACAGACAGTCGTCGGACCGGTACTCTCCTTCAGCCGGCGCTCTTTCTGTCCCCGGTCGCTGTGCAAACGGCTTCACGACAGGCATCGCGCCGCCTGTGGAGACCTGGCCCGTGATCATGAGCTCGAGACGCTCCCTGACCTCATCGGGGATCGTATGGATGACGCCGAGCATGTCCTGTACCGTATCACGGTATCCCAGTCCGTCTCTCTCTCCGCTGTACACAAGACTTGCAGCCCGTGACCATGCATACGTGATGAGGCAGTTATACGGGTTCCACATGTTCAGCATGCTGTTGAGGTCTCTGTCGGGCGTCCGGGCGGTCATCCCTCCTATGCGTGAATGCCAGTGGGACCTGAGCTTGTGGAATTCCTCGCGGACACTCTCGGGCGAGCCGGATTCCCGCACCGCGGCTCTCCCCTCCGAGCCCGCGCTGCCGATACCCATCAGAACGACCAGCTCCTTCGACTCACCCGGACGCAGCGTGACGTCGACCTGCAGGGCCGTGTTGCCGATCAACCGCAACAGCTGTGTCTCGGTCGCGATCTTGGTGGGCATGAGGTTAAGGATCGCCACCCGCATCGGACGGATGTCCTGGTGCGCAGCGCGTTCCTCGCCCATGACGAAAACGTTCTCGCTCTCGAGCGTGGCGCGTGCGGGCAGGCTGGCGGGAATCTTGACGGGCATCGGCGACGGGCTCCGCCCGGTAATTGATTGCCCATTTTATCACAGCGATGCTGCCGCACCGATTGCTGCCGTATGATAGATGGCAAAGATCATCCAGGGGGTTATGGTGAGAATATTCACTCTGTTTTTCAGCCTTGCGATGGCCGGGATCGTGACCGCGGATCCGCTACGCGCACCGGTCGATACCGGTCCCGATGTGGCCGAGCCGGGTTCGATAGAAGAGATCGCACAGGCCACGACTGAAGCGCGCTTCATGTCGCCGTGGGTGAGCTACCTGCCCGCTTCTTCAACGGTGCCGTCGCCACGCGCGTTTCTGCACCGGATTCCTGGCGCGCCCGGTGAACTGGTGAATACGGCAACGGCGCAGGGCTATTTCCGCGCGCTGGCCGCCGCCTCGCCACGCGTGCGTCTCTTTACAATCGGCCGTTCCGAGGAAGGCCGCGACATCGTCATGCTCGCCATTGCCGACGAGCAGGGCATCGCGAACCTCGAGAAACTGCGTGCCGCCACCGCCGCGCTCGCCGACCCGCGTGTCACGGACCAGGCCGCCGCCAATCGCCTGATCGCCGATGCCCGGCCGATTTACTACATCAACGCGGGCCCGCATTCCGATGAGACCGGCTCTGCAGAGGCCATGCTGGAACTCGCCTACCGGCTGGCGGTCTCCGAGCAACCGATGATCCGGCGGATACGCTCGAACCTGGTGGTGCTCGTCAACCCGGTGTTGAACCCGGACGGCCGCGACAAACAGGTTGAATGGTTTTACCGGTATCTGAAGGGAAAGACCGATTACGCCACCCTGCCTCGCCAGGCGCCGCCCTACTGGTCGAAATACGCTTATGTGGATATCAACCGCGATGCCCACCAGCTGGCGCATGAATCGTCCAAGGCCGTGAATCGCATGTTTTTCGACTGGCACCCTACCGTGGTGCACGATCTGCACGAGAGCATGGCCCTGTTGCTGACCTGGACCGGCACCGGCCCCTATAACCCCAACATCGACCCACTGACTTTCAGCGAACTCCAGGAGCTGAGCTTTCACGAAGTGCAGATCATGACCGGATTTGGCATGCCTGGCGTGTGGACGTGGAATTTCGGCGAGTCATTCTCCCAGCTGTACACAGAATCAGTGGCCATGAATCACAATTCCATCGGGCGCGGCTACGAGACGTTTGGTAACGGGAGTGCGGAGACGATGACGCAGAGCGCGAGCATGGGTCTTTCCGACCTGGCGCCGTACACATCTTTCGAGTGGTACCGGGTATTGCCGCCGCCGGCGGTGCCGTTCAACTGGTCGGCGCGTGACAACCTGAACTACGTCGAGACCGGTGCGCTGACCGCGATGGACGACGTGGCCGGACAGAGCAAGGCGCTGCTTTCGAATTTCTATCTCAAGGGTGTGCACGCCTGGCGCAAGGGGCTCGACGAAGCGCCCTATGCATTCCTGATCGCAGACGACCAGGGCGATCGGCTGCGGGTCGCGCAGCTGGTGAAGTTACTGTTGAATCAGCATATCGAGGTGCAGCGCGCGAGTGCACCGCTCCGTCTCAAGGATGGCACCTACCCTGCCGGCACCTACGTCGTCCGGCTTGACCAGCCGTATGGCACCTACGCGGTTGACCTGCTTAGCCCGCAGTTTTTCCCAAAGGACAAGAGCGCGCCCTACGACGATGTGTCCTGGGAGTTGCCGGCGCACTATCACCTTGCGGTCGCAACGACGACCGATCCGGCCGTGCGGGCGGCAAAACTGCAGCCTTTGAGCGCCGCGCCTACACCTGAGGGCACCGTCGCGGGCAGCGGCCGTGTTTACCTGCTGCGCGATACCGGACAGGAATCGCTGCTGGAAGCGCGCTATCGCCTGGCAGCTTTCAAAATCGAGATTGCTGAACACGCATTCAAGGCCGGCAACGCAGACTATCCCGCTGGCTCGTGGATCATCGCCGATCAGCCGGGCCTCGCCGCTGCGCTCCATGAACTCGCCTCGACTCTGGCGCTGGATTTTTCTGCCGTTGCAACCACGCCCGATGTGGCGCGGCACGACGCCAAGGCGCCGAGGCTCGGGGTATGGGTGCCCTGGGCGGACACCGATTCGATCGGCTGGGTGCGTTATTCACTGGACCAGCGTCATGTTCCGTACAGCTATGTGCGTGACGAGGACATCCGCGCCGGCCACCTGCTCGAGCACTACGATGTCATTCTTTACGGCCACGTCGATCTGGAACTCGCCGAACAGATCCACGGCATTCCGAAATCCTGGGGACCGATGCCGTTCAAGAAGACTGCGCAGACGCCGAGTTTCGGCACGCCGGCCGAATCGGACGACATCACCGGCGGCATCGGCTGGGAAGGCCTGACGCAGTTGCAGGATTTTGTCGAGAACGGCGGACTGCTGGTGACGCTGGGGAGCGGTACGATGCTGGCGCTCGAGGGCGGCATCGTGCGTGGCGTGCGGCGCGATGCGGGTGGCACACCGCGCAGTGAAGCAGGCACGGGATCGGCCGCTGCCGCGGCGTCCGCGGAAGCCGGGACGCGTACGCCGGGTGCGCACGTGCGCGTCACCTTTGATCGTCCCGATCACCCCATCGCTTACGGGTATCCTGCGCTCACCCACGTGTTCCGCCAGAATTACCCGCTGTATTCACTGCCGCGCCGCTGGTTGCAGATGGCCTACTGCCAGAATTGCCTCGATGGTCCGCTCGACACGAGCAGCGTCGTGCTTGAGTGGGGTGACCGTGGCGGCGCGCCACTGCTCGTCAGCGGCCAGGTGTGGGGCGAGAGCGGTTTGATTGGCCGGCCAGCCATACTCGACATGCCCGAGGGCCACGGGCACGTCATCAGTTTCAACTTCAATCCGCTGCACCGCGACCTCAATCGCGGTGATCAGCGCCTGGTGTGGAACGCGATCCTGAACTGGCAGGCGATATTGAAACCCTCGCCTGCCGTAGCTGCGCCGTGAGCGGCCCAAAATCCCGCGTTGCGTGGCTCGCGGCTTGCCTGGCAGGAATCTGCAAGCTCGCGTATCCGGCCGATGCGGAAGTGCCGTCGCTACGGGTCGGCACGATGCTGCTGCATCCGTGCGCGACTCCCGGCGCCTGGTGCGGGAGCTTCACGCGGGCGTTGGATCCGGCCGGTACGATTCCCGATCAGCTGCCCATTTACTTCGAGTTCTATCCGCACTCGGGTTCAGGACCCTCGCAGGGCACGCTGGTGGCTACGGAGGGTGGTCCCGGATTTCCGGCCACCGAAACCCGCGGCGAATATCTGGCGCTGTACGCCCCGCTGCGCGCGTCACGCGATGTGCTGATCATGGACAATCGCGGCACTGGACAATCGGGCGCCATCGACTGCCCCGGACTGCAGACCGCGCCGATGCTCACGGAAGAACTCGTGGCGGTATGCGGGCGCCTGTTGGGCGCGCGTGCTCCGCTGTACAGCACCGCGCTCGCGTCGGATGATCTTGCCTCACTGATCGAGCGCCTGGGCGCCGCTCCCGTCGACCTTTACGGCGACTCCTACGGCACTTTCTTCGCGCAAGTGTTCGCACTGCGCCACCCTTCGCTGCTGCGGACCCTGGTGCTCGACGGCGCTTATCCACTCGGCGATTCCTCCTACGCCTGGTACCCGGCCTATGCCCCCGGCATGCGCGACAAGTTCAACTTCGCCTGTGCCCGCTCGGCGGCCTGCAGTGCGCTGCCTGGCGACTCGATCAGTCACATCGAGCCGGCGCTACGGCAATTGCGCTTGCACCCGGTGCAGGGCGCAGCGCGCGACGTGACGGGTCGGCTGCACCACTTCCGCGCGGACGCGACCGCACTCGCCATCGTGATGTTCGGCAGCGCCCCGGCGCGCGCGACCGTGCGCGAGGTGGACGCTGCGGCAAGGGCCTACGTCGGTGGAGATCACCAGCCGCTGTTCCGTCTCATGGCAGAAACTCTTCTCGGCGTCGATTCCCGGGACGCGACGCAGTCACCGCAGAACTTCAGCGCCGGTCTGGCCGCCGCGGTCATGTGCCAGGACGCACCGCAAATTTACGACATGCAGTTGCCACCCGCGCAGCGCGTAGCCGACCGGGACCGGGCCATCGCACAGCGCAAAGTCACGGCTCCCGAAAGCTATGCGCCGTTCACGATCGACGAGTATCGCCGCATGCCGATCGACTACAGCTTTCTCGACGAGTGTGTCCAGTGGCCGACCTCGCCTCCCGCGCATCCGGCAGGAAGCATCGCACCAGCCAATGCGCCCTACCCCAATGCGCCGACTCTGGTTGTATCCGGCGATCTCGACAACATGACGCCGGTCGCGGATGGCGCGGCCGCGGCCCGCAATTTTCCGCATGGCCGGCAAGTGCTGCTGCAAAACAGCCTGCACGTCAACGCGCTGCCGCACGCGCGCGCCGACTGCGGCGCTGTGCTGGTGCGCCGTTTCATCGAAACCCTCGATCCTGGCGACACCACGTGCACGCAAGCCATACCCGAGCTGCGGCTGGCGCCGCGCTTTGCGCGCACCGTACGCGAACTCCCCGCGGCTGAGGCGCAGGCCGGCAATGGCGCGCGGGTGCTGCAGTTGCGGGCCGTCACCGCCGCGGTGCTGGCCGTGGGCGATGCGCTGGTGCGCGCACCCGAGATTGGCAGTGGCGATGGTGTGGGACTGCGCGGCGGCAGTTTCAGCGTCGGCGAATCGGCGGATGGCTACCACCTGACACTGCGGCAGACGCGCTGGACGGATGACATGAGTGTTTCCGGGACCGCGGATGTGCCACGGCGCGATGGCGCGGCGCATGCGCAGCTGCAGCTCAAGGGCGCTGGCGATCTGAATGGTACGCTAACCGTTGATTGGCACGAAGGCAGCTCGCGAGCCCAGGCCAGTGTGCGCGGCACGCTGGGCGGTCGCGCAGTCACGGCCCTGCTCGATGCGCCATAGATCTGTGGAACTACGGTGTGGCTCGGCGGAAATCGTGCACGGCGTAGGCAATGCCCACCGCGCTGATGAACGCCAGCGTAACCCAGATCTCCCGGAACGAAAGCGTCGAGAGCATCCACACGATGATGAGGCAGGCGGTCACCGGCACTACCGGCCCGAATGGAATTTTGAACGGACTGTTGTCCTGTGCCACGTTCATGGTCCGCAACTTCAGCACGCCCAGGCAGCAGATCAGGTACAGCACCAGCGAGCCGGAGCTCGACAGGATCAGCAGCTGTTTGAATGTCCCG
The DNA here is from genome assembly GCA_003162555.1 of Gammaproteobacteria bacterium. Classification (GTDB taxonomy): domain Bacteria; phylum Pseudomonadota; class Gammaproteobacteria; order Steroidobacterales; family Steroidobacteraceae; genus FEN-1191. The sequence continues at coordinate 7,139 of PMNQ01000116.1, forward strand.
GTCAGCGCGAATGCGGCACACAGCGCCGCATAGACGGCAATGGAAATCGCCGGCGTTCCAAACCGTGGGTGCACCCGGGCGAGGAAATGTGGCAGCTGGCGCTGCTCCGCGAACGCGTGCAATACGCGCGGCGATGAGAGCATGTCGGCTGCCAGGCAGCCGCTGGCGGAAATCGCGACAGCGACGACCACCAGCCGGCCGCCCCATGCGCCAAACACGATATTGGCCGTGTCGACCAGTGGCGCCTTGGACAGCGGCAGCGCGGCTCCCAGCGTGCCCTGCGCGACCAGCTGCAGGCCCATGTACAGCACGACAATGATTGCCAGGCCCAGCAGGATGCCGCGCGGTACGGTGCGCGATGGACGAATGATCTCGCCACTCATGTTGAGCGCCGCTTCGACGCCAATGAACGCGTAGAAGAGCACCACGGCGGCCTGCCCGACGCTGTGCAACGACGGCGTTGACGTCCACGCCAGCTTGGCCGGATCTACTACGAACAGCCCTCCGATCACGAGTAATGCCAGCGGTGTGATCTTGATGATCGTCAGCGCGACCGACAGGCGCACACCGTGCGTGACCCCGCGGATGTTGATCAGCGCGACGGTGGTAAACAGCGCCAGGATGATGACTACGCGCACCCAGGGCGCAGCAAGCGCCGGCATCGCAGCGGCCAGCGTGTCGACCAGCAGATTGACGATGGCCGCATCGGCAACCGATCCGCTCGCGGTCCACAGCAGGGTTCCGGCGATGCCGCCGACGATGGGCCCGAAGGGCACGCTGGCGTAGGCATACAGGCCGCCAGCGCGGCCGACGCGGCTGCCCGCCTCGGCAAAGCACAGTCCGACCAGGCCAAACAGCACGGCGCACACCAGGTATGCGAGCACTCCCTGTGCGCCGAGTATGCCGGCAATGATGGCTGGCAGCCCGAAGATGCCGGCAGCGATGGTCAGGTTGACTGTGTTCAGCCCCAGGCTGGTGACGCCGATGACGCGTTTGAGCGCTGTGGATTCTGATGGTTGATCCATGGTGTGTCGGAACCGGCGTGCGCGCAAGCGCTAGGCGCGCTGCTGCTTCCAGTCAACCGGCGCGACTTTCGGCAGGATGAATACCCAGCCGACGATGCCCAGCAGATTTATCGCTGCAGCAAGCGCGAAGGCGCTTTCGTACCGGCCGCTCGACAAGCCCACGAGCACACCGGTCATCGCCGGTGCAACGATGCCAGCGACATTGCCGCAGGTGTTCTGTACCCCAACCCAGCGTCCGGCGGCCAGCGGTCCAGCCATCGTCTGGGGAATAGCGTAGTAGCCTGGCGAAGAGAGTCCAGTGACAACCGCAAATACAAACAGGCACGCAACCAGACCGCCAGGCGGCAAGAGCGCCATGCCCGCCATGCAGCCGATCGACGTCACGTGGTTGAGGGCCATTGCGCCCTTGTAGATCACCGTGCGAGAGCGGCCTGCGCGCACCCAGCGATCGGCAAACCAGCCCACGGAAATTGCGCAAACAGCATTGATGGCATACGTTGTAGTAGTGGTGGCCGTCATCATGTCGGAGGAGAAGTGGCGGAAGTCCTGCAGGTATTTTGGCAGCCAGGTCAGGATGAAATAGAAATTGTAATTGCCGGCGAAGTGGCCGAGCGATGCGCCCCACAGTCCCCGCTGCCTCAATATCTGGCGATAGCTGGGCGCGTCGGGATTGACCTGCATGGTCACAGCGTGTTCCGACACGCGCATTCGCGACCACGGCCACAGCCACAGCAGTGATGCGCAACCGAAGATGACAAATACCGGCCGCCAGCCGATGCGGCTCATCAGATAACCGCCTACTGCAGTGCCTATGGCGGGGCCAATCAAATAACCGAATCCCGTAGTGCCATTGGACCGGCCACGCTCCGAATCCGGCACTACCGTCGCGAGCAGTTTCGATACGCCCGGGAACGCAACGCTCTCAC
>PMNQ01000134.1:0-178 GCA_003162555.1 Gammaproteobacteria bacterium
CGTCGATCAGGTCGTCGGCCAGGTGGACAAAGAAGGGCTCGCGGCCTACTGCGGCTTCCGCACACAACACGGCGTGGCCGAGTCCGAGCGGAGCAGGCTGGCGGATATAGATGCAGGTGGCATAGGAAGGCAGTACGCCGCGCATCTGCTTCACGAGTTCGCTCTTGCCCTGCGATTC
>PMNQ01000134.1:185-5328 GCA_003162555.1 Gammaproteobacteria bacterium
GCGGTCCTGATCTCGGACTTCATGGGGACCCCAACTGCTGTGGCAACCAGATGTCCCATTATATGCCTTGTGCCGGAACGCGCTTTGCGCGCTAGCGCACACGCCCGGCGGAGATAGTGCCGCCGGGCGTGATATTTCAGGACGGATTTCAGTGATGTTGCGCGGGCTTGGCCGGCGCGCGGGCCGCGGCGACCGCTACCGGCGCCGCCTGGCCGATGCGCAGATCGGCGCGGTTGCGATCGATCAATTTCTGACTGATGCCCTTGACTTGCGCCAGCTCATCGACCGAGCGGAAGGCGCCGTGCTTCTGCCGGTATTCGACGATTGCCTGGGCTTTGACCGGCCCAATGCCCTTGAGGTCTTGCGCAAGCGTCGGGGCGTCGGCCGCGTTGATGTTGACGGGCGCGGACCAGGCGGCAGTTGCACCTGCAGCCAGCAGCGCGGCGATCGTAAACAGTGAGCCAAGCCGTGAACAATTGAATTTCATGGGCGCCTCCTGATCATGTGCACCGGGTGTGAGAGACCGCGGTCAGATTAGGAGGCGGACGACAGCGCCGCGAGCCGCGAAACTGGCGTAAACGGATCGTTAGTCGCGGATCGGGCGATGCGTGCCTTCGTTGACGCGTTCGCGCAGATCCTTGCCGGGCTTGAAATGCGGCACGTACTTGCCATCGAGCGCGACCGCTTCGCCGGTCTTCGGATTGCGTCCCTGGCGCGGCGGCCGGAAATGCAGCGAGAAACTGCCGAAGCCGCGGATCTCGATGCGATCCCCCTGCGCCAGCGCGTCGCTCATGATCTCGAGCATCTGCTTGAGCGCGAGTTCCACGTCCTTGGCGGGCAGGTGCTTCTGCTTGGTCGTGATGATCTCGATCAGTTCAGATTTGGTCATGCCAGGCCCTGCTGTAACGGGTCAGTCGCGCTCCGGGGAATTGATCTGTTCCTTGAACAGATCGCCGAGGCTGGTGCCCGACGACGGCTGCTCGGAGCGGTAGTTCTGCACCGCCTCGGCCTCCTCGTGAACTTCCTTGGCCTTGATCGACAGCGAAATCGAACGCGTCTTGCGATCGACGCCAACAAACTTGGCCTCGACCTCATCGCCAACCTTCAACACCTGGCGCGCGTCCTCGATGCGGTCCCGCCCCAGTTCGGAGGCGCGCAACTGGCCTTCGATGCCGTTGCCCAGATCGATGATCGCGCCACGCGCATCGACTTCGCGCACCGTGCCGCGCACCACGCTGCCCTTCGGGTTGTCGGTGATGTAGCCGGAGAAAGGATCCTTGGCGAGCTGCTTGATGCCGAGCGAGATGCGCTCGCGCTCCGGATCGATCGCCAGCACCATCGCCTCGACTTGCTGGGCTTTCTGGTAGTTGCGCACCGCTTCTTCGCCGGGCACGTCCCAGGATATGTCGGACAGGTGCACGAGGCCGTCGATGTTGCCCGGCAGACCGATGAAAATGCCAAAGTCGGTGATCGACTTGATCTGCCCGCCGACCTTGTCACCGCGGTTGTGGTTCTCGGCGAACTCTTTCCACGGATTGGCCGCGCACTGCTTGAGGCCGAGCGAGATGCGGCGCCGCTCTTCGTCGACGTCCAGCACCATGACCTCGACTTCCTGGCCCGTGTGTACAACCTTTGCCGGGTTGACGTTCTTGTTGGTCCAGTCCATCTCNNGCGCCGTAATCGGCGATGTTGGTGATCTTGCCGAACACTCGCGTGTTGGGCGGATAGCGCCGCGCGATGTTTTCCCACGGATCGGCACCGAGCTGCTTCAGGCCCAGCGAAACGCGCGAGCGCTCGCGGTCGAACTTGAGGATGCGCACATCGATCTCGTCGCCAACCTTGACCACTTCGGAAGGATGCTTGACGCGCTTCCAGGCCATGTCGGTGATGTGCAGCAAGCCATCGATGCCGCCGAGATCGACGAATGCGCCGTAGTCGGTGAGGTTCTTGACCGTGCCCTTGACCACCGCGCCTTCCTGCAGGTTGTCCATGAGCGCGCTGCGCTCGGCGGAGAATTCCTGCTCAACGACGGCGCGGCGCGAGACCACGACGTTGTTGCGCTTCTGGTCGAGCTTGATGACCTTGAATTCGAGCGGCTTGTTTTCCAGGTACGCGGTGTCGCGCACCGGACGCACGTCGACGAGCGAGCCGGGCAAAAATGCGCGCACCGTCTCAATGTCGACCGTGAACCCACCCTTCACCCGTCCTGAAATAATGCCGGTGACGATCTCGCCTTCGTTGAAGGCCTGCTCGAGGCGCGTCCAGGTGCGGGCACGCTTGGCCTTTTCGCGCGACAGGCGCGTTTCGCCGGTGCCATCTTCGACGGCGTCGAGCGCCACTTCGATCTGGTCGCCGGCCTTGACCTCTACTTCGCCACGTTCATTCTTGAACTGTTCGAGCGGCACGACCGCTTCGGATTTGAGACCGACGTTGATGAGGACCACATCAGGTGTCACTTCGACGACCAGGCCCATCAGGATCATGCCGGGGCGAATATTTTTATTCGCCAGGCTGCTCTCGAACATCTCGCTGAAACTTTCGCTCATGTTGTCTCTCGCGTGCCTTCTTGGGACACGCACTGTTGGCCGCAGGCACAGTCCGGTGCCACGCGGGTTCGTTTACGAATGGGTTCGGCTTCCCTGCCTCGCCCGCCTTTAAATCATTCCTCTCGCCACAGTCCGCGCTCGCTCCCGGCGCGCCACACGCGCCCGACCACATCGGCGACTGACAAGCCGGTGGAATCGACGACAACGGCATCCGCGGCCGCCACCAGCGGTGCGACCGGGCGGGTTGCATCCTGCCGATCCCGCGCCGCGATCTCCCGCGAAAGGGCGGCAAGGGTAACAGCGGAGTCCTTTCCTTTCAACTGGTTATAGCGCCTAAGGGCCCTTTCTTCGGGGGTGGCAACCAGGAAGATCTTCAACGGGGCGGCCGGGAAAACGATGGTGCCCATATCGCGGCCGTCGGCCACCAGTCCCGGGGGACGGGCAAAGCCCCGCTGGCGGGCCAGGAGCGCTGCACGGACCTCCGGCCAGGCTGCAACCCGCGAGGCGCCCATGCCTGCCGTTTCGCTGCGGATACCCTGCGTGACATCGATGCCAGACAGCAAAATCAGCTCCCCGCCGTCGGCGCTGGCGCCAAAACGGCTGTCCAGTTGCTGCGCCACCCGCGCGTGCCCGCCCTTGTCGTCTTCGGCCAGCCCCTGGGAATGCCCTGCATAGGCGACCAATCGGTACAGCGCGCCGCTGTCGAGCAGGTGCCAGTTCAGGCGCCCGGCCAGGGCCCGGCTGATCGTGCCCTTGCCTGCCCCGCTCGGCCCATCGATCGCAACCACAGGCACGGCGGACGGCACACTCATGGTCCGGGAATCTCTTCCAGCTGCAGCCCCAGGGCACGCGCCGTGGCAGGAAAGCCCGGGAACGAGGTCGCGACGTTGGCCACGTCGTCGATTTCAATCGCTGCGCTGGCGCGTACGCTGGCGATCGCGAAGGACATCGCGATGCGGTGATCGCCGTGGCTGGCGATACGCCCGCCGCGCAGCCGCCCGCCCTGGATGCGGATCCCATCCGGCAGCAATTCGCATTGCACGCCGATCGCGCCTAAGCCCGCAGCCATCGCGGCCAGGCGATCGCTTTCCTTCACCCGCAATTCGCCAGCGCCAGTCACCAGCGTTTCGCCCTCGGCGCAGGCGGCGGCGATGAACAGGACTGGCAACTCGTCGATAGCCAGCGGCACCAGGTCGGGGGGAATCACGGCTCCGCGCAGCGCACTCGCGTGCACGGTGATGTCGGCCAGCGGCTCGGGGCCCGCATCGGACCGCGGNNCATCGGACCGCGGCGCTACGGAGATGCGCGCGCCCATCAGGCTCAGCATGTCGAGGAGTCCGGTGCGTGTCGGGTTGATGCCGACGCCTTCGATCGTCAGTCCATCGGTGGCCGCGAGGCACCCGGCGACGATGAAAAACGCGGCGGAAGAAAAATCCCCGGGCACGCGCACGGTGGCGCCGCGCAGCCGCTGGCCGCCGGCCAGCTCAACGGTGGCGCCCGCGCGCCGCACCGTGACGCCGAAACCGCTGAACATGCGCTCGGTGTGATCGCGCGTCGGCGCCGGCTCAGTGACCCGGGTGATGCCGGCGGCGCCGAGGCCGCCCAGCAGGATCGCGGATTTGACCTGTGCGCTGGCCATCGGCAGCGTGTAGTCGATGCCCTGCAGAGATGCGCCGCCGTACAGGATGACCGGTGGCCGGCCCTCCCGAGTGTCGATACGCGCGCCCATCAGCCGCAGCGGCTTTGCCACGCGCTCCATCGGCCGCTGCATCAGCGATGCATCGCCGATCAGCGTGCTGGAAAAGCGCTGGCCGCACAGCAGCCCCATCGACAGCCGCATCGCGGTGCCGGCATTGCCCATATCCAGCGGCGCAGCGCTCGCGTGCAGTCCGTCGGCGCCCGCACCGGTGATGGTCACGGCGTCGCTTCCGGCTTGCGCGATGCGCACACCGAGCGCGCGCATCGCCGCCATCGTTGCGAGGCAATCGGCGCTGGCCAGAAAACCGCTGACCTGCGTTTCGCCGTTGGCGATGCTGCCGAGCATCAGAGCGCGGTGGGAGATCGATTTGTCGCCCGGCACGCGGATCGCACCGCCGATGCGTGCGACCGGCGCGACCCGATAACCCTGCTTCGCGGCGCTGCTGCTCATGCGGCCGGCAGCAGGCTGCCGAGGAGTTTCAGCATGCGGTCGTTCTGCTCCGGGAGTCCCATCGATATGCGCAGGTGCCGCGGCAAGCCGTAGCCGGCGACCGGCCGCACGATCACGCCGCCGCGCAAGAGTCGCTCGTAAATCTGCGCTGCGCCGGCGCCGCAATCGACCATCAGGAAATTTCCGGCGGACGGCGCAAACGGTACGCCCAGCGCGCGCAGCGCGGCCGCCACCCGCTCGCGTTCGGCTACCAGGCGCCGTGCCGCATTCTGCACGTGCGCCTGATCGGTCAGTGCAGCGATCGCGGCCGACTGCCCCATGTTGCTGACGTTGAAGGCCGGCCGGTAGCGGTTCATCGCGTCCGCCACTTCCGGGTGCGACACGGCGTATCCGATGCGCAGACCCGCCAGGCCGTAGCCCTTGCTGAAGGTGCGCAGCACCACCAGGT
>PMNQ01000250.1 GCA_003162555.1 Gammaproteobacteria bacterium
CGCACCAGCTTCGAGGGCGTCGCCGAGAGCGTGCCAGCCAGCTTCTGAATGGGTGCCTTCATCAGGCCCATCAGCTTGGCCAGCGCCTGCTCGCGCGTCGGCAGACTGGCAACACGGTCGAGATCCTTGCCGGGCAACAACTGCCCGCCAAGCGACACCGCCTTCGCCACCAGCTTGTCGTGGTCCTTCGCAAAAGCCTTCACCAGGCGCGCCGCCGCACCCGGATCGTCCTTCGAGAAAGCCAGCACCAGCGGACCCTTCAGCACCGAGCCGATGTTCTCGAACGCAGTACCGGCCACGGCCTTGCGCGCCAGCGTGTTCTTCACCACACGCATGTACACGCCCTGGCCGCGCGCCTTGGCACGCAGTTCGGTCATCTCGGTCACTGTCAGGCCGCGGTACTCGGCCGCCACTAGCGACTGCGCTTTCGCTGCAATCGCACTGACTTCCGCCACCAGCGCCTTCTTGTCATCCAGATTCAGTGGCATTTCGCACACCTCCTGGTTGTCCAATCACACCCGGCATCCAGCGCCATCGCTGCGAGCCGGCCCTGACGGTGATGGACGATCCACAGGAAAATCCCTTGAGGTTCGTTTCACCATCTGCGCAGACGACCATTAAGGGCCCCTAAGCGGCCCGCCTGCGGTCTTCGATGGAACCCAGCGGCGTGGCAAGCCACGCCCCTGGTCCGCACCAAAACTTGTCTCCAATCTAATTAAAGGGTCGAATGATCAACCGTCACGCCCGGCCCCATGGTCGAGGACAGCGTGACGCGCTTCAGAAAAATGCCCTTCGCGGCGGCCGGCCTGGATTTCTGCAGGTCCGCCATCAGCGCCAGCAGATTCTCCTTGAGCGCGTTCACCTCGAACGTGGCCTTGCCAATCGTGCAATGCACGATGCCGGCCTTGTCGACGCGATAACGCACCTGGCCCGACTTCGCGTTCTTCACCGCATTGGCGACGTCAGGCGACACCGTGCCCACCTTGGGGTTCGGCATCAGGCCGCGGGGCCCGAGGATCTGGCCGAGCTGGCCGACCACGCGCATCGCATCGGGACTGGCGATCACGACGTCGAAGTCGAAATTGCCGGCCTTCACTTTTTCGGCCAGGTCTTCGAGGCCGACAATGTCGGCGCCCGCGGCCCTGGCCGCTTCCTGGTTCTTGCCGCTGGTGAACACAGCGACGCGCACCGACTTGCCGATGCCGTGCGGCAGCACGGTCGAACCGCGCACCTGCTGGTCGGACTTGCTGGCGTCGATGCCGAGGTTCACCGCCACGTCGACCGCTTCCGGAAATTTCGCGGTCGCGAATTCCTTCACCAGTTTCAGCGCGTCATCGATCGGATACTGCTTGCCCGGCGGAAGCTTGGTCTTCCACGCCTGCTGGCGCTTGGCTACGTGCGGCATGTCAGAAGCCCTCCACTTCGACGCCCATGCTGCGGGCGCTGCCCGCGATGGTGCGTACGGCGGCTTCGAGATCGGCGGCAGTCAGGTCGGGGGTCTTGGCCTTGGCCACTTCCTCGATCTGCTTGCGGCTGATCTTGCCCACCTTGTTGGTGTTGGGCGTGCCGCTGCCTTTTTCAATGCCGATCGCCTTGCGAATCAGCACCGAGGCCGGCGGCGTCTTCATGATGAAGGTGAAGGACCGGTCCGAATACACGGTGATGATCACCGGGATCGGCAGGTTCTTCTCGAGCTTCTGGGTCTGCGCATTGAACTGCTTGCAGAACTCCATGATGTTCACGCCCTGCTGGCCCAGCGCCGGACCAATCGGCGGCGACGGGTTCGCCGCGCCCGCCGGCACCTGCAGTTTGACGTAGCCTTGTACTTTCTTTGCCATTTCGTCTCAGCTCCTTGGGTACAAACGCCGCGAGGCTCCCCAAAAGTTGTAACTAAACCTTTTCGACCTGCGAGAAATCGAGCTCCACTGGCGTCGAGCGCCCGAGGATCTGCACCGCCACCTGTACGCGGTTCTTCTCGTAGTTCACGCTTTCAACCACGCCGTTGAAGTCGTTGAACGGTCCGTGCGTCACGCGCACCACCTGGCCGGGCTCGAACAGCACCTTCGGCCGCGGCTTGTCGACGCCTTCCTCAACACGCTGCAGGATGCGATTCGCTTCCTTCTCGGTGATCGGCGCCGGCTTGTCGCTGGTGCCGCCGATGAAGCCGAGCACCTTGGGCACGTCGCGCACCAGGTGCCAGGTCTGCTCATCCATTTCCATCTGCACCAGCACGTAGCCCGGATAGAACTTGCGTTCGCTCCGCCGCTTCTGCCCATCGCGCATCTCGACCACTTCCTCGGTCGGCACCAGGATCTCGCCGAAGCGCGCCTCCATGCCATCGCGTTTGATGCGCTCCTTGAGCGCCTCAGCCACGCGATGCTCGAAATTCGAATAGGCGTGCACCACATACCAGCGGAACGCCATGATCAACCCCCCTGTCCCGACAGCAGGCGGGTAATCCACGCCAGCAGCAGATCGAGCACCCAGAAAAACGCACCGGCGATCACGATGAAAAACAGCACGACGCCAGTGGTCTGCAGCGTCTCCTGCCGGCTCGGCCACACCACCTTGCGCAGCTCGACGCGCGAGTCGAGGATGAACTGCCAGAAGCGGCGGCCCATCGGCGAGAGCGCGAACACGCCGAGCGCGGCGACCAGGCCGACGCCAGTAATGCTCCAGCGCTGCCAGTCGGGACGCGTATCGAGCAGGTAGAACGCCGCGATGCCGGCGATCAGCAACGCGATCGCGACCGCAACGGTCATGATGCCGGCGGCGCCGCCGCTGGCTGTCTGGTCCTGAGCCTGTTCGTTCATTCGTGTCCGCCGTTTCCCGAAGTTCGCCCCGCCTTGGGGCTGGCAGGCCAGGAGGGAATCGNNGCGATCGGTGCGATCAGCTCAACGTTCATCTTGATGTTGTCTCCGGGCATCACCATCTCGGTGTTGGCCGGCAACTCGATCAGTCCCGTCACATCGGTCGTGCGGAAGTAAAACTGGGGCCGATACCCCTTGAAGAACGGCGTGTGCCGTCCGCCCTCTTCCTTGGTCAGCACGTACACCTCGCACTCGAACGCGGTGTGCGGCGTGATCGAGCCGGGCTTGGCCAGCACCTGGCCGCGCTCGACTTCCTCGCGCTTCGTGCCGCGGAGCAGAACGCCCACGTTGTCGCCCGCCCGACCCTCATCCAGGAGCTTCCTGAACATCTCCACGCCCGTGCAGGTCGTCTTCTGCGTGGCCTTCAGCCCAATGATCTCGATCTCATCGTTCACCTTCACGATCCCGCGCTCGATGCGTCCCGTGACCACCGTGCCGCGGCCGGAGATCGAGAACACATCTTCCACCGGCATCAGGAACGGCTTGTCGATCTCGCGCTTGGGGATCGGAATGAACCGATCCATCTCCTCCACGAGCTTGATCACCGACTTCACGCCAATCTCGCTCGCATCGCCTTCAAGCGCCTTTAACGCCGAGCCAATGATGATCGGGGTCTTCTCCCCAGGAAACTTGTACAGCGACAGCAGCTCTCTCACTTCCATCTCAACGAGCTCGAGCAGCTCCTTGTCATCGACCATGTCGGCCTTGTTCATGAACACCACCATCGAGGGCACGCCCACCTGGCGGGCNNGAAATCGTGATCCCGCGCGCCTTCTCCTCAGGAGCCTTGTCAATCTGGTCATAGGCCATGAACTGACCGCCGTACGTCTCGGCCATCACCTTCGTCAGCGCCGCCGTAAGTGTCGTCTTGCCATGGTCCACGTGACCAATGGTCCCAACGTTTACGTGCGGCTTGTTGCGCTCGAACTTTTCTTTCGACATGCCTTGACCCTCTAATACATGCGCTTCGCGCAGGATTTAACGCGCGTCGCCTGCGGCGAAGCGCATTCAAAAACAAAAAATAAAACCAGCCCTAAACCGAATCCCTCATTCACCGCTCCGGTCGGCTGGAGCCCACGACCGGAATCGANNTCTACCATTGAACTACACCCGCCAAAGGTCCCGACAATGGCAGTACCCGAACCACCGACTGCAATCTGCCCGCTCTTTCGCCAACCTCGCCCAAGTGCACGCACCATGGTGGAGGGGGTAGGATTCGAACCTACGAAGGCGTAAGCCGGCAGATTTACAGTCTGCTCCCGTTGGCCGCTTGGGTACCCCTCCCAAGAAAAAACGAGCCGCGTATTCTGATTTCGTAACTGCAGGGTGTCAATGCAGTTTTCGGGCCAAGTGCGTCTTTATTTCGCAGTGCGTCAGACGCCTGGGCGGTGACCTAAGGCTACAGGGTGAAAGAGCAGACCTCTCCTGAGCTCAGTGACCGCGGGTATTGAGGTAGTTGTCGACCGCGGCCCGCACTGCCGGCGCCGCATCGGGGCTCGCCGAGAAATCCAGATCGATCATCCCCAGGTCGTCCATCAGCGCGCGGATCTCCAGCGGCTCGGGTTTACCCTTGAACTGTACGGTGAACTGCCAGGTCTTGGGCTGGTCGGCCTTGAGCGCGCCAATTTCCTGATCCACACGGTTGACCTCGGCCACCCCGAAACCGGCGGTGAACAAGCGGCTGACCTGATGCAGCACGGCGTTCGCGTATTTAACGTCGAAGCTGGTCGTGACCCTCACCGGATCTGCCGCGGAGGCCATCTGGACGAGGAAACAGCTCATGATCACGCCAATTAGCGTCACGATCACGGACGATCGGCGCTGATTGGCAGCTGTTGCCGACATTCTCGGTACAAACGAGGTATCCATACACCTTATTATAGCAGCAGGGATTCAGAGGGTGGCATGAGCCTCCAGCCACCGGGCCGCAGGTCCTCCGGGAGCTCCACACGACCGTAACGGAGCCTGGCCAGGCGGCTGACCTCGAAGCCCACTTCCTGCCAAAGCCGCCGGACTTCGCGATTTCGACCTTCCCGCAAGGTCACCCGGTACCAGCTATGGCTGTCGCTGTGGCCACCGGCCTCGATGCGGTCGAAACTGGCCGGACCGTCCTCGAGCTGCACGCCGCGCCGGAGTCGCGCGATCACTGCAGGGTCAGGCCGGCCATGGACGCGCACCAGGTACTCGCGTTCCACCTCAGCCGAGGGGTGCATGAGCCGGTGGGCCAGCGCCCCGTCGTTGGTGAACAGCAGGAGCCCCGTGGTGTTCACGTCCAGTCGGCCAATCACGACCCAGCGGCCGCTGGGCGGCGGCGGCAAGCGCTCAAACACGGTCGGCCGCCCGGCCGGATCCTTGCGTGTGGTCACCTCACCCTGCGGCTTGTGGTACACGAGCACGGCGCGCCCCGTGGGCGCGGCATGAATCAGCGGGCGGCCGTCGAGCCGGATGTCGGCGTCGGCCGTCGCGCGCTCGCCGAGCTGCACCGCGCGGCCATCGATGCTCACGCGTCCGTCACGGATCCATTGCTCGATCTCGCGGCGCGAGCCGTGCCCGGAATTCGCCAGCAGCTTCTGGATTCGCTCCACCACTCACTCGCTAACGGCGTATCAGCGCACGTGCAAGCGTCAGCGAGCAGGCAGCGAGATCTTGCGGAACAACTCGCCCAGGCCGTCGCCGTCGCGCGCCTCGATGGCGCGGTCGATCAGCTGGTGCGTGAGATGCGGGCCGAACAGCTGCATGAAGTCGTAGGCGAAATTCCGCAGCAGCGTGCCGCGCCGGAATCCGACCCAGGTGGTGTGGATCGGGAACAGGTGGGAGGCGTCGATCACGACCAGGTCGGCGTCGTTCGCCGGCTCGATCGCGACGCTGGCAACGATGCCGACGCCCAACCCCAGGCGCACGTAGGTCTTGATGACGTCCGAATCGCGCGCCGTCAGCGCCACCTTCGGCGCCAGGCCTTCGCGCGAAAACACGGTCTGGAGCGAGGATGCGACGGAGAAGCTGAATACATAGGTGACCAGCGGATATTTCGCCAGCTCGGCCAGCGTCAGCTTTTTGCTGGCGGCGAGCGGATGGTGCTTCGGCACGATCACCTGCCGGTGCCAGCGGTATACCGGCAGCAACACCAGCCCGGGAAACAAGCCATCGGAGCCGGTCGCGATCGCGAGCTGCACGCGATCGGTCGCGACCATTTCCGCGATCTGCTCGGAAGTGCCCTGGTGCAGGTGCAGTTCGACGTCCGGATAGCGCTCGCGGAACGCCTGCACCACGGGCGGCAGCACATAGCGCGCCTGCGTGTGCGTGGTGGCGATCGAGAGCGTGCCGCGGCTGTCCTGGTTCAGGTCGGCCGCGACCGCCTTGAGGCTGTCGATCTCGGCCAGCGCGCGCGTCGCGTACTCGAGCACGCGCGCGCCCTGCGGCGTGATGCGCGAGAACGCGCGTCCCTCGCGCACGAACAGATCGAACCCCAGTTCGCGCTCGAGCGCCTTGAGCGCGCGGCTGATCGCGGGCTGCGAAGTACCGAGCGCCGAGGCCGCCTGGGTTACCGACAGACCGTGCCGTGCGATCGCCACCGCGTACTGGAGTTGATGAAAATTCATGGCCGGAGTCCGCTGCTGCCGCGCTAATCTGATTATAACAACGCGTTATCAGCCGATGGCCTTTTCTTTATCGCTTGGCCGGCACCGGCGGGATTACAGTGCCCGCACCATGATCTACGACAACATCCTCGGCACCATTGGCCGCACTCCAGTCGTGCGCATCCAAAGGCTCGCACCAGCGGGCGTGACGATGTACGTGAAGTGCGAATTCTTCAACCCGCTGGGCTCGGTCAAGGACCGCCTCGCCATCGGCATCATCGAAGACGCCGAGCGGCGCGGCGAGCTCAAGCCCGGCCAGACCGTCGTCGAAGCCACTTCCGGCAACACCGGCATCGCGCTGGCGATGGTGTGCGCCGCGAAGGGTTACCCCTTCGTCGCCGTGATGGTCGAGACCTTCTCGATCGAGCGCCGCAAGATCATGCGCATGCTCGGCGCGAAGGTGATCCTGACGCCGGCGGCCGAGCGTGGCACCGGCATGGTGCGCAAGGCCGCGGAGCTGGCCGAAAAGAATGGCTGGTTCCTCGCGCGTCAGTTCGAGAACCCGGCCAACCCGGCGTATCACCGCAGCACCACCGGTCCCGAAATCGTCGCGGACTTCGTCGGCAAGCGGCTCGATTTCTTCGTCACCGGATGGGGCACCGGCGGCACGCTGACCGGAGCCGGCGAGATCATCCGTCTGGCGCGGCCGGACGTGCGCATCATCGCCGCCGAACCGGAGGGCGCTGCGCTGCTGTCGGGCAAGCCGTTTGCGCCCCACAAGATCCAGGGCTGGACGCCGGATTTCATTCCGGCGGTGCTGAACCGCAACGTGGCCGACCGCATCGTCACCGTCACCGACGCCGAAGCGATCGCGAACGCGCGCGCGCTTGCGAGCAAGGAAGGCATCTTCGTCGGCATCTCGNNCCGGATGGGTCCGATCCGGAAAGCTGAGTCGCGCGTGATCGACGCCTCCCGCACGCAGCCCGCAGCGCAGAGCGCGGCTGATGAGACGCCCAGCAGCGTGGCGCTGCCCGATCCATTCACGATGTATCGCGGCGGCGTGCTGCGCGGCGGCCGCATCGCCTATGAAAGCTGGGGCAAACTGAACGCCGCGCGCGACAACGCGATCCTGCTGTTCACCGGCCTGTCGCCGTCCGCGCATGCGGCGGCCACGCCCGCCAATCCCGCGCCCGGCTGGTGGCAGCGCATGATCGGCCCGGCGCTCGCGATCGACACCAGCCGCTACTTCGTGCTGTGCGTGAATTCGATCGGCAGCTGCTTCGGATCCACTGGGCCCGCGAGCATCGATCCGGCCACTGGCGAACGTTATCGGCTGGATTTTCCGGAAGTGGCGGTCGAAGACATCGCGCGCTGCGGCTACGAGACCGCGCGCGCGCTCGGAATCGAAAAACTGGACGTCG
>PMNQ01000191.1 GCA_003162555.1 Gammaproteobacteria bacterium
GGCCATGACGTCTTCTTCACGCATGACCACCAAATCGTCACCGTCGACTTTCACTTCGGTGCCGCTGTACTTGCCGAACAGGATCTTGTCGCCGACCTTGACGTCGAGCGCACGGACTTTGCCGTCTTCGAGGATCTTGCCCTTACCCACCGCCATGACCTTGCCCTGTACGGGCTTCTCGGCCGCGGTGTCCGGAATCACGATGCCGCCTGGTGAGGTGCGCTCTTCTTCGAGACGCTTCACGATCACGCGGTCATGAAGAGGACGAATCTTCATGGATCAAACTCCTTAACGATTGTTTTGAACCCACCGGCTAGCCGGCATCTGATAATTCAGCCCCGGCGAGAGCTATTAGCACTCTCACACGGTGGCTGCTAATGATAGGGGCAAACCGCGGCTAATCAAGTCCCGGTGCCGGGTGATTGATCCTGCGTGCCAATAACTTGTTGATTTACAAATCCTTTATTATCAAGCCGCGAAGCTTAGGTTCAGCGAGATCTGTCCCTTGGACTTGAGTCGTGCCCACGCCGGCAGCAGCAGGTGCCGCCGCACCAACCTCTTCGCTCCGACTATTGATTTTCGTTGGCCACCATAGATGGGGTCGCGGTGAGAAGGCGCGTGGCGAAAACCGATTGCTGGGCTCGCACGACTACGCGCAATTGGCTGGCAGAGCATTTTTGAATTGGCCTACAACAGACGCAGCACTGCGAAACGCCGCATGCCGAATCGTCATCCGAGTGGTCGCGAGCCTTGTATGGGCAGAATTCCCCATCTCTCCGACCAGTGCGTTGCATAGCACTTTTGAGTCAGGACTTTGGATTGGCAGTCGCTATGTATAAATGCTGTGATTGGGACTAGGCTGAGTAGCATTCATGCTAGGCATACCCAAGAGGTCATACGAAATGGACACAGAGATCCGACGTCCGATAACAGTGTGGAAATTGAGCGGATCGGTGATCCTGGCAATGGCAATTCTTGCTGGCTGCGCGACTACGACACCCAAAGAGCAAACGGTACAGGCGCCTGTATCTGCGGCCCAACAGGCCGAAGCCCAACGGCAAGCGGCAGCCGTAGTCGTCAAGACGTTCAAACGCAAAGTTGCCATAGGCAGATTCACCAACGAGACCCGCTACGGCAAATCCTTCCAGGTGGATGCAAGCAACGATCCATTGGGTAAACAGGCTTCAGACATGCTGTCGACGAGGCTGTTCGCAACTCAGAAGTTTCTCGTTTTTGAGCGCCCGGATATTGAAAAGATCAAGGCGGAACAGTCAATCACCAAGGATGCGGGCCTTATCGGGGTCGACGCACTGATTGTTGGTTCGGTCACTGAATTTGGGCGCAGTACAACGGGTAAATCCGGCTTTCTAAGTGCAACCAAGATACAGACTGCGCACGCAAAGGTAGAGATTCGCCTGGTCGATGTGCGAACGGGTTACGTGTTTTTTACAGCCAGTGGATCAGGCGATGCCAATACAGAGTCAGGCCAGATCGCCGGGTATGGCAGCAAGGCCGACTACGATGCAACGCTCAATGACCGTGCCATTGGTGCTGCGATCTCGGATGTGCAGAATGCGCTGGTGGCCAAACTGGATGAGCGCCCATGGCGGACCGATATTCTCAAGGTAGATGGCCACCAAGCGTATATCTCAGGAGGTTCACGGCAAGGGCTCAAGATTGGCGACACACTGTCCATTATGAAATCTGGCGAAACCATCAAGAGTGCCCAGACGGGATTCGATATCAGCCTTCCTGCGAAGACGATCGGGCAGATCAAGGTCGTCAGTTTCTTTGGAGACAACGAAACCAATGAGGGGGCCGTTGCCGACATTACCTCTGGGACATTGACCGAGGCAGACAGGGGCGGCTTGTATATTGGCGAGAGCAAGGAGTAAGACCGTGAGAAACCTGATTGTATGGACTGCGGCGATGCTCCTGACAGGCTGCGCACTACCGCAAACCACTGTGAAATCCGGCTCTTCGCAGCCGGGTCTGATAGTGCAAGGAGCTCCAGCTGGCTCCGTGTTATACGTCGACGGTTTGATGATGGGCCCGGCCGCGCAGTTTGATGGAAAGCCGAAGGTTCTGGCCGTACTTGAAGGCGTGCATCAGGTTGAGATCCGCCAGGGCACAGCCGTGGTCTACAGCGAGAAGACATTTGCCAGCAATGGCGAGACCCATACTGTGATGGTCGTGGGCGGATCCGGGCAGTGAGTGCGGGCCGCCTCGTAGCGGTCAGCGCGGCTGCGGTCGTGCTCGGGGCGTGCGCTACAACCACCCAGAAGTACAACTGGGAAAAATATGATCCCGCCTTGTATAGCTATTACAAGAACCCCACTAAGCTGGCGGATTTGAACCAGACTCTGGAAGCGATCATCAAATCCGCGGATACGAACAAGGCACAGGTTCCACCAGGCATTTACGCTGAATATGGGTATTTGCAGTTGCAAGCGGGCAACGCCGCAGTGGCGGTGAGCATGTTTGAACAGGAGAAAGCGCACTGGCCCGAGTCCAGGGTCTTCATGGACAGGATGATCAAGGTAGCGTCGATACCCGCGCCGGCTGCTGCCGCGCCGGCTCCGTCGCCATGACTGTCATGATAAAACTTGCGGTTGTTGGCGCGACCTTGGCACTTGCGGGTTGCGTAAATGCCCCTCCAAAGTCGGATTTCTCGCAGTTCCGGGCCGAATCTCCGCGCTCAATCCTGGTTGTGCCGGCGATCAACAAGAGCGTGGATGTCAACGCCCCGGATTACTTTCTGGCAACCATTGCAGAGCCGCTTGCCGAACGCGGCTATTACGTCTTTCCGGTAAATATGGTCAGGTCGGTGCTGTCTGACGATGGCCTTAGCGACGCAAATCTGGTGCACGCCGGAGACCCACATCGTCTCGGCGAGCTCTTCGGCGCAGACGCCGTGATGTATATTTCAATCGAACGCTGGGACGCGCGGTATGCAGTGTTCTCCACCAGCGTCACCGTAGAGTTGACGTACGTGATCAAGAGCACGCACACGGGTACGGAGCTTTGGAAAAACCATCAGATGCTCGTGTATACGCCGCAACAAAACAGCCAAGGTGGACTTGCCGGGCTCATCGCGAATGCTATAGCTGCAGCAATAACGAAGGCAGCGCCAAATTACATTCCACTGGCCAGACAAGCTAATGCCCAGGCGCTAACCACCAAGGGTACGGGACTGCCCGCAGGACCGTATGACGCAATGTTCGGCAAGGATTTGGCCGACTTCTAGCGTCGATCACATGCCCTGAAATCCTTCACCGTCACCGACAACAACGGCAAGGCGAAACAGGCCGCGGAAGGCTTGTCCAAACGAGATCGGCGACACATGACGGGCTATCCAGTTCGGGCTATGCTCGTTGGCTTGGCGCGTGGTGAATCAACATAAGTCGTTGATTTTATGTTCCCCAAATTAAAACTCCGGCACACTTCGATTGCCCTGGCATGGCGACGGTTGGGCGCTTGCTCTGCCGCCTTGCTGCTCGGATGTGCTCTGCTGCCCGCCTACGGCGCAGACATCGGCACCGGCACGCTGCTTCCCAGCGCCGCACGCAGCGACACCTTTCTGCCGCCCGACGTCGCCTTCCGCCTCGCCGCCGTCGCCGAATCGCCGACCCGCGTGCGCCTGAGCTGGGCCATCGCGCCGGGCTACTACCTGTATCAATCCAGGCTGAAATTCGCGACCACGAGTCCTGGCATGACACTCGGCACGGCCGAGCTTCCGTCTGGCGACACCAAGAACGATGAGTACTTTGGCAAACAGATCGTTTATCACGGCGGATTGATCGCGCACCTGCCAGTGACGCACGGTGCAGGGGTGACGGCGCTCGCACTGACCGTGACTTACCAGGGTTGTGCCGAAGCGGGATTGTGTTATCCGCCGATCACCAAACCGTTCACTCTTACATTGGCCTCGAGTGGCGCGGCCGCGGCTGGTGCCGGTTCCGCAGGCGCCGTGGGTCCCGCGGCGGGCGCGGGCAGCGGCGTGTTCGTCTCGGAGCAGGACCGGCTCGCGCGCATGATCCGCACCGGCAGCCTCGCGGCCATCATCGCCAGCTTTTTCGGATTGGGTTTGCTGCTCGCGTTCACGCCCTGCGTGCTACCGATGGTGCCAATCCTGTCCGGGCTGATCGCGGGCCAGGGCGCGAACGTCACGACGCAGCGCGCGTTCCTGTTGTCGCTGACCTATGTGCTCGGCATGGCCATCACCTACACGGTTGCGGGCGCAGCTTTTGCGGCTGCCGGTCACCAGGTGCAGGCCGTGTTCCAGCAACCGTGGATCATCATGCTGTTCGCGGCGCTGTTCATTGTGCTGGCGCTGTCGATGTTCGGCCTGTTTACGCTGCAGATGCCCGCCGCGATCCAGGAGCGGCTGGCCTCGACCAGCAACCGCCAGCGCGCCGGTACTTTCGGCGGCGTCGCAGTGATGGGCGCGCTGTCGGCACTGATCGTCACCGCCTGCGTCGCTCCGGCGCTGGTCGGCGCGCTGCTGGTGATTGGCCAGGGCGGCGATGTCGTGCGCGGCGCGGTGGCCCTGTTTGCGATGAGCATGGGCATGGGCGCCCCGCTGCTGGTCATCGGCACCTCGGCGGGCAAGCTGCTGCCGCGGGCCGGCGCGTGGATGGATACGGTCAAGCAACTTTTTGGCGCCATCATGCTGGGCGTGGCGGCGTGGATGCTCGCGCGGCTGGTCGGTGACCGGATGAGCCTGCTGCTCTACTCCGTGCCGCTCATCGCTGTAGTCGTCGTGCTCTGGCGGCTGCAGACGCGCGGATCGGGCCGCGTGGTTGGGCGTGTTTTCGCGATCGGCGCTGCAGCCTACGTAGTGCTTCTCGGCGTCGGCTACACACGCGGCGGCACGGATCCGCTGCGGCCGCTGGCCGCGCCGGCGCTCACGCAGGCGGCGGAACTGCCGTTCGCGCGCGTCAGCACCGTCGCTGAACTCGACCGCGCAGTGCAAACGGCCACCAGCAGCGGCCGCGCCGTGCTGCTCGATTTCTATGCCGACTGGTGCACGTCCTGCAAGGAAATGGAACGCTATACGTTCTCGAACCCGCAGGTGCACGACGCGATGTCGCAGCTCACGCTGCTGCGCGCCGACGTCACCGCGAACAATTCCGACGATCAGGCTCTGCTCAAGCGCTTCGGCATCTTCGGTCCGCCGACCATCGCGTTCTACGGCAAGGATGGACATGAGCGCAGCAACTATCGCGTGGTCGGCTACATGAAAGCCGCAGAGTTCGCGCAGGTCGTCGCGCGCGCGACATCGCCGGGTGGTTGAAGCGCGTTGAAGCCCGCTCCGATCGTGTTGCTGCTCGCCGCTGCACTGGCTGGTGCGGCCGTTGGATTCCTCGTGTATCGCCACAACGCGTCCGTCGCGCCTGGCCTGGCGCCGCTGGCCCGGGCGGCAGCACCCGTCTCAGCCTCCGCTTCGGCGCCAGACCCGACTGCTGCACCAGAGCCGGCGGCGCCGACGATCCCGGCCACCGTGCCGGACATCTCGTTGCCGGACCTCGCGGGTAAACCGGAGGCGCTGCGCTCGGCCGACGGCCACCCGCGGCTCTATAACTTCTGGGCCACCTGGTGCGAGCCCTGCCGGCGGGAGATCCCGCTGCTGAACACGCTGCAGGACGCCTACGCCGGCGACGGCTTGCAGATCGTCGGTATCGCCGTCGACTTCCGCGACGCGGTGCAGAAGTACCTCAAGACCACCCGGTTGCACTACGCCTCGCTGGTCGGTGAAGAGGACGGCTACGCGGCCGCACAGAAATTCGGCATGGACCTGGTCCTGCCGTTCTCGGTGTTCGCCGATGAGCAGAGCCGGATCGTCGCGGTGAAGGTAGGCGAACTGCACCGGGATGAGGCCGAGGCGATCCTGGCGCAGATGCGGCTGCTTAAGGCACACAGGACCGGCTTGCCAGAGGCGC
>PMNQ01000240.1:0-2647 GCA_003162555.1 Gammaproteobacteria bacterium
GATCGAAGAAGCGCCGCATCTCGGGGCTGGTGCCGGCGCCGGGCCCGCCGTGCAGAAACACTACCGGCTTGCCGTGCGGATTGCCGCTCTCTTCAAAATACAGTCGATGCAGCGGCGATACCTGCAGGAACCCGCTGCGGTAGCAACGGATAGCGGGATAGAGCGCGCTTTTCGGGCGGGCCGCCATCACACCGATACCATGGGCCCCAGGGGTTTGCCGCCCAGCAGGTGCAGGTGCAGGTGGTAAACCTCCTGTCCGCCATGTGCATTGCAGTTCATGATCAGCCGATAGCCGTCGGCGGCGATGCCTTCGCGCTTCGCCAGATCGCGCGCTACGGTGAACATGTGTCCGATGAGCGCCTCATCGCCATCGGCAATGTCATTGGCGGTCGGGATCACCTTGGCCGGCACGATCAATATGTGCACCGGGGCACGCGGGTGGATGTCGCGAAACGCGGTGACCCGCTCGTCCTGGTAGACAATGGTGGCGGGCAGTTCGTGGGCAATGATGCGTTCAAAAAGCGTGGCCATGGCCCAAGCTTACGCTAAAGTGCCGGTGTGATCAGGGGGACGATGATTGAAGCTCAGCGGTGACGGACTGGAACGCGAACTGGCAGCGCGCCTGCTCCCGGTGTATCTCGTCAGCGGCGATGATCCGCTGTTGACGGCCGAGGCGGCCGATGCGATTCGTGCCCGCGCCAGGCGCGACGGCTACAGCGAGCGCGAAGTATTCTTTGTCGAGCGTGGCGGCAACAACTGGAATGATGTGCTGCGCGCCGCCGAGGCGCTGTCGCTGTTTGCCAGCCGTCGCATCGTCGAAGTGCGCATGCCCAGCGGCAAGCCCGGCACCGGAGAGGCCGATCTGGCGCGCGTCATTGCCGCGGCGGGCGACGATTTGCTGCTGCTGATCCTGACTGATCGTCTCGATGGCAAGTCGGAAGGCGCCGAGTGGGTNNCGCGGCGCCACCGTCGATGCGGCGGCGGTAGCGGCCAGCAGCAGCGACAGCGCGCGTTTCGGCCCGTTCCAGTTTACCGATGTTGTGCTTGACGGCGATCCGGCACGCTCGCTGCGCATGCTCGAAGGCCTGCGCGCCGAGGGCACTGAAGCGCCGCTGATCCTGTGGGCGCTGCTGCGCGCCCGCGAAACCCTGCAGCAGCGGGCGCCGGATCCGCGCCGGCCACTGTCATACCCGCGACTCACGCAGCGCGCGGCGCGTGCCGATCGCATCGCCAAGGGGCGGCTGCGGGGCGATGCATGGGACGAATTGGCGTTGTTGACCGCTGAACTGTGCGGCAAGAAAATCCTGCCGATGGAGCGTTGGCGATGAGTGAGCCCATCGGATTGTTTGGCGGCACCTTTGACCCGATTCATTACGGGCANNCGAGCTGTGGCAGGCGCTGCGCCTGGCGCAGGTGCGGTTTCTGCCCACCGGCAATCCCGCGCATCGCGAAGCACCGCTGACCTCGCCCGAATTGCGGCTGGAGATGGTGCGGGCCGCGGTGTCCCACGGANNTGCCTGATCCTCGGCATGGACGCGTTTCTCGGCATGCCCAACTGGCATCGCTGGCGCGAGATTTTTGACCTGGCGCACGTGGTGGTGGCGCACCGCCCGGGCTGGAAGGCGCCCATCACCGGGCCGCTGGGCGAGATCATGGTCGATCGCGGCACCGGCAGTGTGCGCGACCTGCATGGCGCGCCGGCCGGTCGCATCTATGTGCATGCGGTGACCCAGCTGGAAATCGCCTCCACCGACCTGCGGCAGCTGATTGTCTCCGGGCGCGACCTGCGCTATCTGGTGCCGGACGCGGTCCGCGCCATCATCCTGCGCACCGGGTGCTATGCTCAACATCAACCCACCACGAGGTAACCCGATACGCATGGCCACACCTTCAAGCACGCGCCGCAATCCGCGCAGTCCGGCCCTGGTTCAACTGGAAAAAGAGGCGCTGGCGGCGCTCACGGACATGAAGGCCGTGAACATCAAGGTGCTGGATGTGCGGGGCCTGACGGATATCGCCGATACCATGATCATCGCCTCCGGCACCTCTGACCGGCATGTGCGATCCATCGCCGAGAATGTCATCGACAAGGCCAAGGGCTTTGGCCACCGCCCCAAGGGCGTGGAAGGCACGCGCGACAACGAATGGGTGCTGGTCGATCTGCAGGATGTGATCGTGCACGTCATGTTGCCGCGGGTGCGCGAGTTCTACGCGCTGGAGCAATTGTGGGAAGCGCCGGCCGCCGCGCGCGCTGCTGCTCCTTCCGGCAAGAAGACAGCTGGCAAGAAGGCCCNNACCCAAAGCGCGGGCCAAGCGCGCCTGATTCTCCATGCGCATGCGCGTCATCGCCGTGGGTACGCGCATGAGCGGCTGGGTCGACAGCGCCTTTGACGACTATGCCCGACGGCTCCGCAGCAGCATGCCGCTGGAGCTCACCGAACTGGCCACGGCCAATCGCAAGGACGCCGGCGTCGCTGCCAAGGCCAAGGCCAGCGAGGCCACGCGCATACTCGCGGCCTTGAACCCACGCGAACACGTGGTGGCGCTGGATGAGCGCGGCCGGGAATTTTCCACCGTCGAGCTGGCGAGCTGGCTGGAAGAGCGGCGTCGCTCCGGGCTGGACCTGTGTTTCATCATTGGCGGTCCC
>PMNQ01000240.1:2659-2897 GCA_003162555.1 Gammaproteobacteria bacterium
CTGTGGCAGCTGGGCGTGCCGCATCTGGCCGAGCCCGCGGATATCGACGAGAACCGGCTACCCGGCGAGGGCGTGGAGCAATGCGTGCAGCGACTCGCGCACCAGAAGGCCGAGCGCGTGTTCCTGTCGAAGGGCCGCGCCGCGGGCCTGCCGGTGATGGCCGCCGACACAGCCGTGATCCTTGGCGATCATCTGTTTGGCAAGCCTGCTGATCGCGCCCAGTGCCTGGAAATGCTGG
>PMNQ01000050.1 GCA_003162555.1 Gammaproteobacteria bacterium
ACCGTGTTGCCGGCGGCGAGCGCGGCGGCGATCTGGCCGGTGAAGATCGCGAGCGGAAAATTCCACGGCGAGATGCACGCAATCGGACCGAGCGGCGTCCCTGCTGCGCCAGCGCTTGTCTGTGCTCCGGTTACGCCGTTCAAATCTGCGCTTAGTATCTGCGCGCCGTAGTAGCGCAGGAAATCCACCGCTTCACGGATTTCCGACACCGCGTTCGGCAATGATTTGCCCGCTTCGCGCACGATCAACGCCATCAACGCCGGCGTGCGCGCTTCCATCAGGTCTGCCGTTCGCGCCAGCATCGCTGCGCGCGCCGCTGGCTGCGTTGCCGCCCAGCTCGGCGCGACGGCCTGTGCTGCTGCGCAGGCGGCGTCGACGTCCGCGGCCGTGGCATACACGACCTGGCCCACGAGATCGTGCCGGTCGGCTGGATTGCGCACCGCGAGCGTTGGCACGCTCGTCGCCGCACGTCCGGCCACCAGCGGCGTGGCGAGTTGCGCATCGCCGAGACTGGCGCGGATTCCGGCGGCGAGCGCGGCGAGCTGCTGTTCACTGCTGAGATCGAGTCCGGCGGAATTGCGGCGTTCCGCGCCGAAGAGTTCGCCGGGCAGCGCGATCTTCGGGTGCGGCGCGCCCAGCGGCGTGATGGCGCGGGCGCTGTCGGTTGGATCCTCGACCAGAGCGTCGATTGGCACTTCCGGGTCGGCGATGCGGTTCACGAACGAGGTGTTGGCGCCGTTCTCGAGCAGGCGCCGCACCAGGTAGGCGAGCAGCGTTTCGTGCGTGCCGACCGGCGCATAGATGCGGCAGGGACGGCGCAGCTTGTCTTCGCCGACCACTTCCTCGTACAGCGGCTCGCCCATGCCGTGCAGGCACTGAAACTCGTATTGGCCGGCGTAGAAGTTGCCGCCGGCCATCTGCATCGCCGTCGCCAGCGTGTGCGCGTTGTGCGTTGCGAACTGCGGAAACACCGCCTCGGGAGCCGCCAGCAGTGCACGCGCGCAGGCGAGATAGGAGACGTCGGTGTGAACTTTGCGCGTAAAGACCGGGAAATCCGCCAGCCCGTCAACCTGCGCGCGCTTGATCTCGCTGTCCCAGTAAGCGCCCTTGACCAGGCGGATCATTAGCCGGTGCTTCGAGCGACGCGCGAGATCGATGATCCATGCGATCACATGCGGACAGCGCTTCTGATAGGCCTGCAGCACGAAACCAATGCCGTTCCATCCAGCAAATTGCGGATCAAGACAGAGCGCCTCAAGCAGGTCGAGCGAGATTTCGAGGCGCTCGGTCTCTTCGGCATCGATATTGAGCGCGATGTCGTAGTGGCGCGCCAGCGCGACCAGGCTCGTAAGTCGCGGCAGCAGTTCGCCGATCACGCGCGCGTACTGCGCGCGCGAATAGCGTGGATGCAGGGCCGAGAGTTTCACGGAAATGCCTGGCCCCTCGTAGATGCCGCGCCCGGCCGAGGCCTTGCCGATGGCGTGGATGGCCGCTTCGTAATCGCGCAAGTAGCGCTCGGCATCCGCTGCCGTAGTGGCGGCCTCTCCCAGGCAGTCGTAGCTGTAGCGGAATCCCTTCGCTTCCATCGCGCGGCTGTTCTCGAGCGCCTCGGCAATCGTCTGGCCCGTGACGAACTGCTCGCCCATCATCCGCAGGCCTAAATCCACGCCTTTGCGGATCAGCGGCTCACCGCCCTTGCCGATGAGCCGCGTGATCGCCGTCGTGAGCCCGCCCTCGGACGAGGTCTCGGTAAGCTTGCCGGTGATCAGCAGGCCCCAGGTGGCTGCGTTGACGAACAGCGAAGGGCTGTTGCCGAGATGCGCCTGCCAGTCGGCCGTGGATATCTTGTCGCGGATCAGCGCATCGCGCGTGGCCGAATCCGGGATGCGCAGCAGCGCTTCGGCCAGGCACATGAGCGCGACGCCTTCCTGGCTGGAGAGCGAATATTCGTGGATGAGCCCCGCTACACCGCCGCCGCCATCCTGCTTTTTCCGCCGCAACGCCACCACCAGCTCACGCGCGAGCGTCTTTGCCGCCTGCGCCTGCGCGTCCGGCAGCGTGGCTCCGGGAAGCAGCGCGGCAATGCACTCGGGTTCGGAGCGCCGGCACTCTGCGGTGATGCGTGCGCGCAGCGCGCTCTGCGCCTGGATATCCTGGAAAAATTCCTGAAACGGAGCCACATCAGGCCCTAAGCGTGTCCCAGCACCGGCACCATGTTGGCGACGAAGAACTCGATCAGCGCCTTCACACTGGGAGAGCTGGCGCGCCGCAAATCAGATACTGCATGCAGTTCCAGCAGGTCGGCCACATGCCAATCGGGCAGCACGCGTTCGAGCTTGTTCATGGACAGGCCGATGCGGCACAGGAACTCGGGCAGTACCCCGATGCCGGCGCCGGCAGCGGTTGCGGCGTGCACCACGGCCGGATCGGTGACGATGAGCCGGGGCGTGAGCGCGACCTGCGCCAGCGTCTTGCCCTTGTGGAGCCGCAGTTCCGTGACCAGCTGCCCCGGCACCAGCACGGCGTGCTGGGCGAGGTCGGCCGGCTGCGTCAGCGGCGGATGCGCGCGCAGGTACCCCGGCGTCGCGCACAGGATCACCGGCGGACGGCCGAGCGCCGTGCCCACCAGTCCCTCGCGCAGCGGCGGGCCGTTCTGGAACAGCAGATCCCAATGCTCTCCGGGCGTTGGCGGCAGCGCCTGCGCCATCTCTACTTCGAGCGGGATGTCGGGATAGCGCTCCATGAAACGCGGCAGCAGCGGGGCGAGCAGGAGCCGTCCATAGGCCGGGTCGGCGAGTACGCGGAGCGTCCGCCGGCTCTCGGTGAGCGGGCTCATTTCGCGCCGCGCCGCCGCCACCTCGGACGCGATGCGCTGCGCGTTCGGCAGCAGCGCACGGCCCACGTCCGTGATTGAAACGCGCCGTGTGGTGCGCGTCAGCAGCTTGGCGCCGACACGCTTTTCGAGGCTCTGCACCGCACGGCTGATGGCAACTTTGGGCACGCCCAGCGCGCGCGCTGCGCTTGTGAACGAGCCCAATTCCACGACCTGGGCGAACGCTGCCAATTCGGAAGCAAGCCACATATCTGTAACATATACGAATCAATGAGGCCATTTCAAGCTCTTATTGACGCGTAATTGGCTCTAGGATCGCAATGCGACCCGCAGACCCTCAATGGACATCTGCACTGCGACCGCGACCAGCAGCAGACCCATCAGCCGCTCGAGCGCGAGCAGTCCGCGCTTGCCGAGGAAGTCGCCGATGCGGCCGCCGAGCACCAGGATCGCCGCGCTCACGAGCCAGGCGCAGGTGAGCGCGAGCAGCCACTCCGGCCAGCGTTGCGGCTCGCGGCTCATCAGCAGCAACAGCGTCGCCAGAGTGGATGGACCTGCTACATAGGGAATAGCCAGCGGCACCAGAAAAGGCTCGCCCTTGATGGTCTCCGCCAGCGGATGATCGGCGGACGGGAACACCATGCGCAGCGCGATCAGGAACAGCACCAGGCCGCCAGCGATGGTGAGCGCCGGCCCGCTGATGTTGAGCCAGTGCAGCACGTGTTCCCCGGTGAACAGGAACACCACCAACACGCCGTAGGCGATCAGCAGTTCGCGCGCGACCACGCGCCGGCGCCGATGTGCCGGAACGATCTTCAGCGCGGTGACGAACAGCAGGATGTTGCCCAGTGGATCCATCACCAGGAACAACAGAATCGCGGCGGACAGCACGGTCATGGCGGGTTCATCCTGGGGTCGACGGGCCCGTATATCATGGCAGCCCGGCGTGGCCAATGTGCGGATCGGAGGCGAGCGTGAGTACATCCTGGAGCAAGCGGCTGCTGCCGATCTGGCTGGTATTGGCCGCGAGTTGCGCGAGCCAGGCCCCGAAACGCGCGGCTGCCCCGCCACCTGCCGCACCGGCCGTTGCGGCGCCGATTGCCTCACCCACATCTGCGACCCCGGCCGCTGCCGCACCAGTTTATTTCTCGCCCAGCCAGCTCGATTCGACGGCCCTGATCGAGCCGCCGCCGATGGTCGGCAGCGAGGCGGCACGCGCTGATCTGCAGGCGGTGCTCGATGCGCAGCGCGCCGGGCACGCGGCCGGAACGACCGCGCGTGCCGTGGCCGACGCGGTGATCGATTGCCAGCGCGTGGCTGAAGTGCTGGAACCCGCGGTGTCCCCGCAAGGTCCCGTCGCGAACGCCGCGCCGCTCAGGAGCGGCGAGGGCGCCGACGCCGTCGCGTTCGCGACCCGCGCGGCCAAGCAGGTGTCGGGCGCGACCGGCCCGCCGAAAACCCACTGGGGTCGTGCGCGCCCCTACGTCGAAAACCCTGCCGTAGAGCGCCTTGGCGATGTGGCGCCCGATAGTCCGCTGGCCGTCAAAGGTGGCTTCGAGCGCGATCACACTTCATATCCCAGCGGCCACACGGCCTTCGGTACGGGCTGCGCCATCGTGCTCGCGCTGATGGTGCCCGAGCAGCGCGCGGCACTGTTCGCGCGCGCGCGGCTCTACGGCGAATCGCGGCTGATCGTCGGCGCGCATTTCCCGACCGACCTCGATGCCGGTCGCCGCGTCGGCACGGCCGCGGCGGGCGTGATGCTGCAGAGCGCCTTGTTCCAGGCCGATCTGCTCACGGCCCGCGCGCAGCTGCGTCGGGCGCTGGGCCTGCCGCAGATTGCGCCATAGCCGGCTGAGAATGACCGACACCGGCAAAGCCGTATTCCTGAGTTACGCCTCGCAGGACGCCGCGGCGGCACGCAGCATCTGCGAGACGCTGCGCACTGCGGGTATCGAAGTCTGGTTCGACCAGAGCGAGCTGCGCGGCGGCGATGCCTGGGACCAGCGCATCCGCCTACAGATTCGCGACTGCGCGTTGTTCGTGCCGATCATTTCCGCCAACACCGCCTCACGGCCGGAAGGCTATTTCCGGCTGGAGTGGGACCTGGCCGACCAGCGCAGCCATCGCGTGGCACGCAACCGCACGTTCATCGTGCCGGTGTGCATCGACGCCACGGCGGACAGTGGCGGGGACGTGCCCGAAGCCTTCCTCAAGGTGCATTGGACGCGGTTGCCAAATGGCGCCACGCCCGCCACGTTCTGCAGTCATATCGCCGCACTCCTCGCGCCACCCGAATCAGCGCTGCATACGCCAGCAGCGGCAGTCGTGGCCACTGCGCCGCGGCCGGCCGTGCCGCACAAGCCGGGGCGTTGGCTGCCGGTGGCGATCGCGGCCGCGCTGATCGTGTCCGCGGCAATCGGCTGGCAGATGTGGCGGATGCGCGCGCCGCAGGGTGGCGGTGGCGCCAGCGGCACGGGCAACGCTGCGTCAACGGCCGCGCCCACCGTCGCCGCCAACGGCACAGGCGCCTCTGCGCCGGCCGCGCCGGACAAGTCCATCGCGGTGCTGCCGTTCGTGGACATGAGCGAGAAGCACGACCAGGAATATTTCTCCGACGGATTGTCGGAGGAGCTCATCGATCATCTCGCGCACAATCCTGCGCTCAAGGTCATCGCGCGCACCTCCTCGTTTGCGTTCAAAGGCAAGAACGAGGACATGCGCACGATTGCCGGCGCGCTTGGCGTGGCGCATCTGCTCGAGGGGAGCGTGCGCAAGGCGGGCACGGCGATGCGGATCACCGCGCAGCTGATCCGTGCCTCCGATGGCGCACACCTGTGGTCCGAGACCTACGATCGAAAGCTCTCCGACGTCTTCAAGGTGCAGGACGAGATCGCGGCCACGGTTGCCAGCGCGCTGAACGCCACTCTCGGTGCTGGCCCGCTCGTGCCCGCGCGCCCGGTGTCGACCGAGGTGCACAACCTGTTCCTGCAGGGGCTGTTCTTCAGTCGGCGTTCCACAATCGAGGGCACACACGCGGCCGAAGGGTACTTTTTGCAGGCATTGAAGCTCGATCCGGAGTACGCGGCCGCCTGGGCCGCGCTGGCGCGGACCTATGCGTGGGATGTGCAGTTTGGCAATTCGCCCGCGGCCGAGGTGACCGAACGTGCGCGCGCCGCCGCGCGCACGGCGCTCAAGCTCGATCCGCGCATCACCGAGAGCTACACGGTGCTGGCGATGATTGCCAGCTCCTACGATTACGACTGGCCCGCGGCCGACGCGGCGCTGCGTCAGGCGCTAGCGATCGATCCGCACGACGCCGAGGCCCTGCGCGGTGCCGCGCTGGTCGCCTGGGCGCACGCTGACCTTGAACGCACCATTCGCCTGCTCAACGAGGCGCTCGAATACGATCCGCTGCGCGCCGAAACCCGCTTGAATCTCGGTGGCGTACTGTACGCGGCCGGTCGCTATCAGGAATCGCTGGCTGCACTCCGCACGGCCGAAAGCATCGCACCTGGCGGGGTGAAAGTGCATTTCTTCCTCGGCGTCGTCATGATGAAACTGGGGCGGCGCGCCGAGGCGCGCGCGTTGATCTCCGCAGAGACCGGCCCCTGGTACCGGCTCGCCGGTGAGGCGATGCTCGCCGATGTCGAAGGCCGGCGCGCGGACGCCGATGCCGCACTGACGACACTCGTGCGCGACTACGGCGACGGCTCCGCCGCGCAGCTCGCCGAGGTCTATGCGCAGCGCGGCGATCTCGATTCGGCGTTCAAGTGGCTGGAGCGGGGCTATCGGGCGCGCGATTCCGGCATCCGCTGGCTGAAGGCGGATCCGCTGTACGCGCCACTCCGCAATGACCCGCGCTACCTGCCGCTGTTGCGCAAGATCAGGTTGACGGGGAACTGAGCGCGGCGAGCACATGCTCTGTGTCCGGCCGCACACCGCGCCACAGCAAGAATGATTCTGCCGCCTGCTCCACCAGCATTCCGAGTCCCATGACCGCGCGCGCCGCGCCGGCGCTGCGCGCCCAGTGCATGAACACCGTGTCACGCTCGCCGTAGGCGAGATCGTAGGCCAGCGTCTGCGTGCCGACCGCGTGCGCGGGGACGACGGGGAGTTCGCCGCGCAGGCTCGCGGAGGTGGCGTTGATGATCAGATCGTATCCGGCATCGTCGCTCACGGCGGTGCGGCCGCGGATCGCGGTGGTCGCCGCCGCTGCGGGCGTGACCGGACCGAGGTCGGCGAATTCCTTCGCCAGCTGTTTCGCGCGGGCGCTGTGCCGGTTGCTGATCACCAGCGCGGCCGCGCCGGCCTCCAGCAGCGGGCCGATGATGCCGCGCGCGGCGCCGCCTGCGCCGAGCAGCAGCACGCGCGCGCCTTCGAGCTTGCAGCCGAGGTTCATGGTGAGGTCGCGCACCAACCCGGCGCCGTCGGTGTTGTCGCCGTGCAGCTTGCCGTCGACGGCAGCCAGTGTGTTCACAGCGCCGGCGCGGCTGGCGCGCGGCGATAGCGTGTCGGCGAGCCGGTGCGCGGCTTCCTTGTGCGGCACGGTCACGTTGAGTCCGCGCCCGCCGTCGCGGAAGAAATTGCGCACCACCGAAACGAACGCGGTCGGCGGTGTGTCGAGCAGGCCGTATTCCATCGCCTGGCGCGTCGCCTTCGCGAACATCGCATGTATCTGCGGCGAGCGGCTGTGGCCGATTCCTGAGCCGATCACGGCGTAGCGGTCAATGCTGTTCATGCGCAATCCATCTGACCGAAGTGCCGCCCTGGCGCGTGGCGCCCAGCGCCGCGCCCAGTTCAGGAAGCCATTGCGCCAGCTCCACGTCAAGCTGGTAAGGCGGATTGGCGATCAGCAACCCCGATCCATTCAGCCCGACGCGCGCATCGCGCGGGTGGAGCCACAGTTCCGCCACCAGCGCCGGCACCCGCAGCTGCGCAGCCATGCGCGAGAGCCAGGGCGCGAGGTCGCGGTCATCCTTGATCGGATACCACAGCACGACCACGGCGTTGGCCAGGCGCGCAAGCGCCTTGGCGATGCCGTCGCCGGCGCGTTGCAGGTCGTCCGCCTGTTCCTCGTAGGGCGGATCGATGAGCACCAGCGCACGCCGCTCCACGGGCGGCAGGTGCGCGCCCAGCGCCTGGTAGCCGTCGACGCATTCGCAGCGCATGCGCGCGTAGATGTTCAGCGCACGCTCGAGCGCGCGGCACTCGGCGGCCTGGATCTCGCAGCAGATGCCGCGGTCCTGCGCGCGCAGGCTGAGCGCGGCAAGCACGGGCGAGCCGGCATAGGCGCCAGGGCTGTTGCTGTTGGCGCAGGCCCGATCGAGCGCATCGAGATAGGCGGTGATCTGCGGGCTCTCGCAGTTGGCGGTGCGCAACGCGCCGATGCCGAGGCGCGCCTCTGCGCCCTGGTGCGTGTCGGCGCTGTGCAGGTCGTAGAGGCCACGCCCGGCGTGGGTCTCGAGATAGAGAAAACCCTTGTTTTTACGTTGCAGGGCGGCGATCAGCGCCAGTAGCGTGACGTGCTTGTGCACGTCGGCGAAGTTGCCGGCATGAAAACTGTGGCGGTATTTCATGCGCGGGCTGCGCCGCAGGACTAGCGTTTGGTGGAGCCGCGTCCCGCCGCAACCATCTTGGGCGGCGCTTCGTCGGCGGCACCTTCATCGTCCATCGATGCTGATTTTCGCGCTGCGGCAGGCGTCTTCTTTTTGGCCTTCGCCTTGGCCTTTGGCTTCGCCTTGGCTTTCGCTTTTGGCTTGGGTGCGCCTGTGGCCTCC
>PMNQ01000077.1 GCA_003162555.1 Gammaproteobacteria bacterium
GACATCGAGCAGGCCGTCTCGGCCGCGATGCTGGCGAACTTCTACACCCAGGGTGAGATCTGCTCGAACGGCACGCGCGTGTTCGTGCAGCGCGCCATCGCCAAGGACTTCCTCGCGCGTCTGTTGCCGCGCGTCCGGGCGCTGAAGATTGGCGATCCGCTCGATCCGGCGACGNNGAGGAGATCTTCGGCCCGGTCATGACGGTGCTCGAGTTCGATGACGAAGAGGAGGCCGTGCGCCGCGCCAATGCGACCGAGTTCGGGCTGTCGGCGGCGGTGTTCACCCGCGACCTGACGCGCGCACATCGCGTCATCGCGCGGCTGCAGGCGGGCACCTGCTGGATCAACCACTACAACATCACGCCGGTCGAACTGCCGTTCGGAGGCGTGAAGCATTCGGGCCTCGGCCGTGAAAACGGTCGCGCGGCAATCGAGCACTATACGGCGCTCAAGAGCGTGTATGTCGCGATGCGCGACATCGATTCGCCATACTGAACGCGAGCAGCACAGCGGGGCCCAAGTGGAAGAATTCGATTACGTGATCATTGGCGCCGGCTCGGCCGGTTGCGTGCTGGCCGACCGCCTGAGTGAAGACGGACGCAACAGCGTGCTGGTGCTCGAGTACGGCGGCTCGGATCGCTCGATCTACATCCAGATGCCCACGGCGCTGTCGATCCCGATGAACATGCCGCGCTACAACTGGGGCTTCCAGAGCGAGCCCGAACCGCAGCTCGGTGGCCGGCGCATTGCGACCCCGCGTGGCAAGGTGCTGGGCGGCTCCTCGTCAATCAATGGCATGGTGTACGTGCGCGGCAACCCGATGGATTTCGAGCGCTGGCGTGATGAAGGCGCCGCGGGCTGGAGTTACAGCGAGGTGCTGCCGTATTTCCGGCGCGCCGAGCATCGCGCCGAAGGCGGCAACGAATATCGCGGCGACTCGGGCAAGCTCCAGACCTGCTATGGGACGCTCCGCAATCCGCTGCACGCCGCCTGGCTCAAGGCAGGCGAGCAAGCCGGATACCTGCGATCGAGCGATCTGAATGGCGGCCAGCAGGAAGGCTTCGGCCGGCTGGACATGACGGTCGGCGGTGGGCGTCGTTGCAGTGCCGCCAACGCCTATCTGCGACCCGCGATGCGCCGCCGGAACCTGACCGTGCGTCCGCACGCGATGGTGACGCGCATCGAGTTCGACGGCGCACTCGCCACCGGCGTTCGCTATCGCCTTGGCGAACAGGAGCGCAGCGTGCAGGCGCGGCGCGAGGTGATCCTGAGCGCCGGCTCGATCGGCTCGCCGCAACTGCTGAAGGTGTCTGGCGTGGGCCCGCCCGCGGAACTGGCGGCGCAGGGAATTCCGCTGGTGCGCGCGTTGCCGCCGGTGGGCGAGAATCTGCAGGATCACCTGGAATTCTATTTCCAGGTGGCTTGCAAGGAACCCATAACCCTCTACTCATCGACCAGTCCGCTCAACCGGCTGCTCATTGGCATGCGCTGGTTGCTGTTTCACAATGGACTCGGAGCCAGCAACCACTTCGAGACCGGTGGCTTCATTCGCAGCCGCGCCGGAATACGTTACGCAAATCTGCAATTCCATTTCCTGCCGATGGCCGTGACCTACGACGGCTCGACACTCGCGAAGGAGCATGGTTTCCAGGCGCATATCGGGCCGATGCGCTCACAGAGCCGTGGCTGGGTGCGGTTGAAGTCTCCGCGCATTGAGGATCAGCCGCGCATTTTCTTCAACTACATGAGCCAACCCGAAGACTGGGAAGAGATGCGCGCCTGCGTGCGACTGACACGCGAAGTGTTTGCGCAGCCGGCCTTCGATCGTTACCGCGGCCGGGAAATGCAGCCGGGCGCCGAAGTGCAGACCGACTCGCAGATCGACGAATTCATCCGCCAGCGCGTGGAGACGGCTTATCACCCGTCCTGCAGCTGCCGCATGGGCGCTGCGGACGATCCGCGCTCAGTGGTTGACCCGCAGGGCCGCGTGGTCGGCGTCGAAAGACTCCGGGTCGTGGATTCCTCGATCATGCCCTCGATCACCACGGGCAATCTGAATGCGCCCACGATCATGATCGCCGAGAAACTCGCGGACGCAATCCTGGGCCGCAAGCCGCTCGAGCCCTCGCAGACCCCGATCTTCCAGGCGGCAGACTGGGAGCGCCGGCAGCGTTAGACGCGATCCGCGGCGTGGGAGGCGAGGGTGCCGATGTGGTGACGGCCCTTGAGCCCATACCACAGTAGTCCGGAACCCATGATCACAGCCGTGTACGCGAATGCGCCCCAGGTGTTGTACCAGGGCGTGCCGTACACCGATTCGCGCGGCCACGCCAGATTGAGCGCCATGCCCGCGCCCCACAGCACAGCGACGATATTCACCGCCAGTCCCCATCTGCCCATGCTGAAGTAGCCGCCGGCGGCGAGATCCGCGGGTGGCCATTGCCCGCGCAGGCGCTTCAACAGCTGTGGGCCCGTCACCATCAGGTACGCCAGGTAGATCATGATGACGGCGATCGAGGTCAGCACCGTGAAGATTTTCGGCTGACCGATGTTGATCACCAGGATCAGCGCTGCAATCACGCCGATCACGATGGCGGGGGCGATGGGCGTCTGCGTGTCGGGATTCACGCGCGAGAGCTTCTCGCCGAAGGGCAAGGCGTTGTCGCGCGCCATCGCGAAAGTCAGGCGGATGGCGGCGGTGTGCACGGCCAGCGAACACACGGTCACCGCCACCACGATGCAGGCCAGGAATATCTTGCCCAGCGGTCCCCACATGACCTGCTCGACGATGTACTGCAGTCCGCCGCTGCTGCTGCCGATCTGCGGATCCTGCAGATTGGGAGCCGCCATGATGGCGAATACCAGGATTGCGCCGCCGATGACGAAGGAGGCGAGGATGGCGCGCAGGATGGCCTTGGGAGCCGTGCGCCGCGGCTCGACCGTTTCCTCGCCCAGGGAACTGGCGGTGTCGAATCCATACATGACGTAGCCGGAAGCGAGCGATGCGACCAGGAATGCACCCAGGAATCCGCTGCTGGTGCCGCCGCCGTAGCCATTGGTCGAGAAGAACACCGCCGGGCCTCGCTTGATGTGCAGCGCCAGAATGATGGCGATGAGACAGGCGGCAATCAGCTCGATGAACACGCCCGCGCTGTTGATCATCGCCATCAACCTTACCCCGAGCGCATTGACGAGCGTGGTGAAGACAATCAGCGTCGTGCCGAGGATCACCGCATTGGTGGCGAAATCGTAGGCGCCCGTGCCGTCACCGACGATCTGGAACCCGTGCCACAGCCGCGGCAGATTCAGTTGCAGCGCCAGCACTACGGCAGCGAGCGTCAGGATTGACGCGGTGAGCATCAGCCAGCCTGCACTCCAGCCCACTACGGGGCTGCCGAGTTGCTTCGACCAGTTGTAGACCGACCCCGCAACCGGATACTTGGCGGCGAGCTCCATGAAACACAGTGCGACGGCAAGTTGCCCGACCAGCACCATCGGCCAGGACCACAGGTAAGCCGGCCCGGCGGTGCTGTAGCCGAAATAGAACAACTGGAAGGTGCCGGTGAGGATCGAGATGTAGCTGACACCGGCGGCGAAACTACCGAACTTGCCGATGCCGCGATCGAGCGACTCCCTGTAGCCGAAGTGCTCCATGCCGCTATCGGTCCGATTGACGTCGGTGTGCTTCGTCATGCGCATGCCCCCTGTGAACCCGTTTTATTTGCACTAGTGTGCCAGATAGGTGCAGCGGGTTCGAACTGGGCCCTGATTTGCTTGTGACAGGGTGTTTGCTTCAATATGTGCATTGGGGCATGAACGGGGGATTTGCTGTGTATAAAAAGGTGTCTTGTGCTGTAGCTGCCGTGCTTGGGGGCGTTTCGATTTCCGCATTTGCCGAAGACACTGGCGGCGCGGGAGCGAACTCGCTCGAAGAGATCATCGTCACCGCGCAGCGCCGCTCCGAGAACATGCAGAACGTGCCGATCTCGATGCAGGCGTTCACCGGCGAATCGCTCAAGCAGCTGAACATCACCACCTTCGACGATTACGTCAAGTACCTCCCGAACGTCTCGTCGGCCGATAACGGCCCCGGCCAGAACGAGATTTTCATGCGCGGCCTCTCAGCCGGCCAGCAGCCCAGCCAGGGGAGTGGCTCTACTGCTTCGTTCCCCAATGTCGCCATCTATCTGGACAACCAGTCGGGCCAGCTCCCCGGCCGCAATCTCGATATCTACGCGGCCGACNNGAAGGCCCGCAGGGCACGCTGTTCGGGTCCGGCGCCGAGGCGGGCATGGTCCGCTACATCACCAACGAGCCAAAACTCGATGTGACCGAGGGCAGCGGCAAGATGAGCTATGGCACGACCGCACATGGCTCACCGAATTCTTCGGCCGAGCTGGTGCTGAACCTGCCACTGGTTGACGGCAAGGCGGCGTTCCGCGTGGTGGTCTACGACGATCGCCGTGGCGGCTACATCGACAACGTGCCGGCGACGTTCACGCGCCGCAATACCGACGTCGGCATCCAGTACGCGCACTATGCGGCCGTCAACGGCCAGTGCCCGGACGGCCTGCCGAACAATGGGTTTTGCGTGCCGCCAGGTTCGGCTTCAGTGGACAACCACTCCTTCACGGGCTCGGACATCAACCCGGCGACCTATCAGGGCATTCGCGCCGGCCTCAAGGTCAAATTCAACGAGGACTGGGATCTGCTGGTCACGCAGATGTACCAGGACCTGAACACCGACGGCGTGTTCTACCAGCAACCCTTCGGCTCCGATCGCGAGCAGCTCCAGCCGCTGCAGGTCACGCTGTTCAACCCTTCCTACGACCGCGACAAATTTAGCAACACGTCCTGGACGCTGAACGGCAAGTTCGGCGCACTGCGCGCCGTTTACACTGGCGGTTACCTGACCCGCAAGGTCGAGCAGGTCAACGACTACACCAACTATTCGCGCGGCGTATACGCCGATTATTACCAGTGCTATGGGCCCGGCTATTACACGCCGTACCTGCCATCGAAGTGCTACTCGCCGCAGGTGATCTGGCGGTCGAACGAACAGAATCAGCACATACAGCACGAGTTCCGCCTGTCAACGCCTGACGACTGGCGTTTCCGCGCACTGGGCGGCATCTACCTCGAGGACAACAAGCTCTACGACCAGAGCGACTGGCGCTACAAGACTGTTCCTGCGTGCACGTCCAGCGGCACTTCCGGCTTTGGTCCCGGCGACGATCCGGGCAACACGGGCTGCTTCACGCCCATCGGCACCAGCGGCAGCAACGTCCGGAATCCGGGCGTGCGCGACGCGAACAGCTCCTTCTACCAGGATGACGTGCGCCAGGTGAAGCAGACCGCGTTCTTCATCTCGGCTGACTACGACCTGATACCGAAAGTGCTGACCGCGACGATCGGCACGCGGCATTTCCAGTTCAAGAATTCACTCAAGGGTGACGTGCCGAACAGCTTCTATTGCTTCCAGGCCGGCGCGCCGGGAGCCGACGGCTGCCAGGTGAACAGCTACCATCTCGACCAGCATGTTCCGCCACTGCAGGATACGGAGTCCGGCTGGAAGAGCCGCGCCAACCTGACCTGGCACATTACTCCCGACGTCATGGTGTACTACACCTTCTCACAGGGCTTCAGGCCGGGCGGCTTCAACCAGAACGGCGGCGCGCTGCACGGCTACGATGAGAACCAGGTCTACCAGTACAAGGTGCCCGATTCCTACCGCTCGGACAAACTGGACAACAACGAGATTGGCTGGAAGACGCAGTGGTTCAATCACCGGCTCGAGTTCAACGGCGCCTACTACCAGGAAAAATGGAAGGACGTTCAGGTCGCCATTTTCTATTCCAGCGTAGTCGGCAACGTGTTCTTCAACTCGAACGGCCAGGACTTCGACCTGAAGGGCCTCGAGATGCAACTGGTAGCGCGGCCCTGGGATGGCTGGACTATCCAGGCCGCCGGATCGTGGAAC
The DNA here is from genome assembly GCA_003162555.1 of Gammaproteobacteria bacterium. Classification (GTDB taxonomy): domain Bacteria; phylum Pseudomonadota; class Gammaproteobacteria; order Steroidobacterales; family Steroidobacteraceae; genus FEN-1191. Next base: position 5,980 of record PMNQ01000077.1, read on the forward strand.
CACAGCGAGCAGACGAACTCGCCGCAATTGTTGAACAGCAACCCGGACTCGCCAAACTTCGGGCAGGTCATTCAATACACCTGCGGTGGCACGTACTTCACGGCCGGCTGCACCGCCGCCAATGCCCCTCAGGTTGCGAACGTATATGGCCCCAAGGGCTCACCCACGGCCAACTCGCCGCCGATCCAGACCAGCGTACGCATCCGCTACGATTGGGCCGTGAACGACCTCAAGGCCTACGTGCAGGTGGGAACCTCACACGTTGGCCATTCGTTCACGCAGGCGGGCTCGAATCCGCCGCTCGCAGCTGACGGGCTCATCACCACCAGCCGCATCCGCTTCGACAATCCGGCGTATTCGACCGTGGATGCCGCGATTGGCTGCGCGCGTGGCGACTGGAACCTGGCGCTGATTGTCGAGAACCTGACCGACTCGAACAAGGCGGTGTTCACCAGCACCGACCAGTTCATCGTCGCGCAGACGCCCTTGCGTCCGCGTGTGTTCGCGTTGAATGTCGGCTACAAGTTCTGAAGCCAGGGAGAGCTCGCCGGCCTAAATTCCGGCGGTGAGCTCTTGTGAACCGAGCGCAAGGAGCCCGGTGACGTAGGGCAGAAAGGAGCGCCAGGCTTGCAGCTGGAAGCGCTGCGTGTCCTGGCGCCACAGCACCACTTCGGCTTTCGCATACACGGTGCGCGTACAAAAGCCAACGGGCGCCGACCTCAAGTCGAAGTCGAGCGGGCAGCCCATGGCGAGCAGGCGCGTGGCGCCTGGCCCGGACAACTCGATGGCCGCCTGACGGTGGCTCACATCCACGATCGAATGTGCAACGCCGTCGAGCGCTGCGGCGAGCCGCGGAGCCAGTTGTGCATGAGCGGAGTCGAGGCCCACGAGCAGCTGCTCGTCGGGGCCCAGCCAGAGCGCGCTCCAATCGCCGCGCGTCGCGGCCCGGCAGACATCGATGGCAAGCGGCAGATCCGCCGCGCTCATGGGGCCGGCAGCCGCCACGAGATCCACGCGCAGCGACCAGCAGGAGCGCGGATCGAGCATGCGCCAACCCAAAGCGCTCGCGCGCGCCGGCAGGGTGCGAGCAGCCTTCAGCTTAAGCATTCAGGCGCTCTCCTTTCGGGTCATAGAAAACAGGTTGCGTCACGGTGACCGTCGATTCGCCGTGCGCCGTGGGCACGTATAGCGTCTGACCGAGGCGCGAGCGGCCCGCGCTCACCACCGCCAGCGCGATTGAACGACCGAGCACGGAGCTGTAGTACGAGGAGGTCACATGGCCGATCAGGCGCATCGGTGGCCGCTGGCCAGGCTCGGCGGCGATCTGGCTGCCTTCCTCCAGCACATGCGCCGGATCGACTGTCAGCAGGCCCACGAGCTGCTTGCGCCTGGGATCCTGCAGCGCGGGCTTGCGCAGCGACACCATGCCCACGAATTCGGGTTTGTTCTTTCCGACCGCCCAGCTCACACCGGCGTCATCGGGCGTCATCGTACCGTCAGTGTCCTGGCCGACGATGATGTAGCCCTTTTCCGCGCGCAGCACATGCATGGCCTCGGTGCCGTACGTGCACATGCCGTGCGCCTGACCTGATGCCCAGATTGCACGCCAGACTTCCGCGCCATAGTCGGCGGGCACATTGATCTCGTAGCCGAGCTCGCCGGTGAAGCTGACGCGGAAGATCATCGCAGGTACGCCGCACACGAGACCGCGCGTCATCGCCATGTGCGGCAGCGCGGCTGCCGACAGGTCGGCCTGTTCGACCAGCGGTTCGAGCACCGCACGCGCCTGTGGTCCCTGCACGGCAATCACCGCCCACTGTTCGGTGGTCGAAGTGAGCCACACTTTAAGGTGCGGCCACTCCGTCTGGAGATAGTCCTCCATCATGCCCAGCACGCGTGGCGCGCCGCCGGTCGTGGTGGTGACGTGCAGGCGATCATCGCTTAGGCGCGCCACCACGCCGTCGTCGTACACAAAACCATCGTCGCGCAGCAGGATGCCGTAGCGGCAACGACCCACAGCCAGTGAGCTCCAGTTGTTGACGTACATGCGGTTCATGAATTCGATCGCATCGGGTCCCGCGACCTCAATCTTTCCAAGCGTGGAAGCGTCGAACAGGCCGCAGGAGCGGCGCACCGCCGCGCATTCGCGCGCCACGGCCTGGTGCATGTCCTCACCGCGCTCCGGGAAATAGCGGGCTCGCTGCCACATCGCCACCGGTTCGAACACGGCGCCGCGGTCGGCGGCCCAGTCGTACATCGGCGTCTTGCGAACTGGCGCAAAGAAATCGCCACGCGCGTAGCCGGCGAGGCCGCCGAAGCCGACCGGGAGGTAGGGCAGGCGGAAAGTGGTCAGGCCGACTTCGGGGATCGCTCGCCCCAGCTGCTGCGCCGCGATCGCCAGCGCATTGAGGTTCGAGGTCTTGCCCTGATCGGTGGCCATGCCGGTTGTGGTGTAGCGCTTGATGTGTTCGATCGAGCGGAAGCCCTCACGCACGGCAAGCTTGAGGTCCGCGGCCGTCACATCGTTTTGCCAGTCCACGAAGGCCTTGCCCGCCTTAGCGCCTGCGGGCTGAGGCAGGGCACCAATCCAGCCACCGGAGGCGCCACGATCCTCGCTGACGGCAAGTTCTTTACTGATCGCGATCGCGCCGGGCTGGTCGTGAATGCCGCATTCGCGCAGCGCATCGGCAGCCGCGGCCGTGGCCTGTTCGAACACTCGCACCAGCTCCGCGCCGATGAGTCCATTGCAGGCGCCCACGGAGCGGCACCCAGCCGCGGCGGCGCCCGGCACGAACGCATGCGTGGCCTCGTCCCAGCGCAGCTTGCCGCGCGCCTGCGAATGCAGGTGCACGCTCGGCGTGTAGCCGCCGGACATCAGCAGCGCATCACACTTAACCCAATCGGCCGCACCGGCCACAGCGCCGTTGCTGTCTAGGCCTGCGAGCCCGACCGCGGTTACGCGCAGGTTGCCGCGCGTCCCTACCGCAGTCGTGCCGGTGCGCACCGCGATGCCTGCACTGCGGGCCGCCTCGACGTGCGGACCGGCCGGATCGGTGCGCATGTCCGCGAGCGCGGCGATCTGCACGCCCGCCGCTTTGAGATCGATCGCTGTCTGGTAGGCGTCATCGTGCGCGGTCAGCACGACCACGCGCGCACCCGGCAGCACGCCGTAGCGATTGAGGAAGCTGCGCGCAGCCCCCGCCAGCATTACACCTGGACGATCGTTGCCCGGAAACACCAGCGGCCGTTCGATCGCACCGGTCGCGAGGATCACCTGGCGCGCACACACCTGCCACAGCCGTTCGCGCGGCTTCCCAGGCGGCGGGGTGGCAAGGTGGTCGCTCAGGCGCTCGCTGAGCGCCACCATGTTGTGAGGCAGGTAGCCGAAGGCCGTCGTGCGCGTGAGCAGCGTGACATTGGGGGCTGCCGTCAGCTTCTGCACGGATTCGCGCAGCCAGTCCGCTGCATCCTGGCCGCCGATGCGCGCGCTCGTGCCGGTGCGGAGCGATCCGCCCGGGAGCGCCTGTTCGTCGCACAGCATGACGCGCGCGCCGCTCGCGGCGGCTGTCAGCGCCGCGGCAATTCCGGCTGGACCTGCGCCAACTATAAGTAGCTCGCAATGACCGTAACATTGAGCGTAAAGATCCGGATCCGCCTCGGTAGACGCGACACCGAGGCCAGCCGCCGCGCGAATCCGCGGCTCATACAGGCTGTGCCAGGCCTTGCGGGGCCACATGAACGTCTTGTAGTAAAAACCCGAGGGAATGAATCGCGATAGCAGGTCGTTGATGCGCGCAGTGTCGAAACGCAACGAGGGCCAGCGGTTCTGACTGTACGCGACCAGGCCGTCGTACAACTCGACCTGGGTGGCATTCAGATTCGGCGTCGAGCGCGCCGCATCGCGTCGAATGGTCACCAGCGCGTTCGGATCTTCCGGACCCGCGGCCATGATGCCGCGCGGACGGTGGTATTTGAACGAGCGCCCGATCAGGTGCACGCCGTTTGCGAGCAACGCCGAGGCGAGCGTGTCGCCCTGCAGTCCCTGGTAGCTGCGCCCGTCAAACTCGAACCGCAACGGCTGCGAACGCTGCAGATCGCCGCCGCCACGCGCACTGCGACAGTCGCCGCTCACTTTTCGCCGCTCCGGTAGCTGCGTAGGATCTCGTCAGTGGTCGTGTCGCGCACCACATTGAAAAAACGTGCGCAGCCGTGGATGTGCCGCCAACGCTCGGCGTGCAGACCCTTGAGGTTGGCGCGCTCGTATTGAAATGCGTTCCATTCCGCAGGACTCGGATTCGAGGCGGCCGTGGGCCGCGTCACGTGCGCCTGGCCGCCGTAGCTGAATTCCAGCTCCGGTCGTGGTCCGCAATAGGGGCAGGGAATGATCAACATGTCAGTGATTGACTGCCGCCGCGGCAGCCTCGTCGATCAGCGTGCCGTCGCGGAAGCGCTCGATCGTGAATGCGGCGTTCAGTGCATGCGGCGCGTCGTGCGCCATTGTCCAGGCGAGCAGGTGCCCGGCGCCGGGCGTCGCCTTGAATCCGCCCGTGCCCCAGCCGCAGTTGACGTACAGACCAGGTACGGGTGTTTTCGCAATGATCGGTGAGCGATCGGGCGTGACGTCGACAATGCCGCCCCAGTTACGCAGCATGCGCAGGCGGCGGAACGCCGGGAAAAGCTCGCAGATCGCCTCGAGCGTATGCATGCTGACATGCAGGGCGCCGCGCTGCGTATACGACGTATAGGCATCAGTGCTGGCGCCGATCACGAGTTCGCCCTTGTCCGATTGGCTGACGTAGGCGTGGACCGAGTTGGACATCACGACGCAGGGCATGACCGGTTTGATCGGCTCCGACACCAGCGCCTGCAACGGGTAGCTTTCGAGCGGGAGCCGCACGCCGGCCATCTGCATCACGACCGTGCTGTGCCCGGCTGCCGACACACCGATGCGCCGGCTCTCGATCGTGCCGCGGTTGGTCTCCACACCGGTGACCTCTCCGTTCGCATCGCGCCGGATGCCGGTGACCTCGCAGTTCTCGATGATGTCGACGCCCAGCGCATCGGCAGCACGCGCATACCCCCAGGCGACCGCGTCGTGGCGCGCGGTACCGCCGCGCCGCTGCAGCGCGCCGCCCAGCACCGGGTAGCGCAGGTTGTCGCTGATGTTGAGCGGCGGACAGTATTCCTTTGCCTGCTGCGGCGTCAGCCACTCGTTGTCGACGCCGTTGGCGTAGTTGGCGTGGATGTGGCGCTTCGCCACCTGTTCGTCGTGCACGTTGTGCGCCAGCATCAGCACGCCGCGCGGCGAGTACATGACGTTGTAGTTGAGCTCGCTGGAGAGGCCCTCCCACAGCTTCAGCGCATGCTCGTAGATGGCCGCGCTTTCGTCCCACAGGTAGTTGGAGCGGATGATGGTGGTGTTGCGGCCGGTATTGCCGCCGCCGATCCAGCCTTTCTCAAGCACCGCGACATTGCGGATGCCATGCTGTTTCGCCAGGTAGTAGGCAGCCCCTAGGCCGTGCCCGCCGCCACCGACAATGATCGCCTCGTAGCCGCGCTTGGGTGTGGCCGCACGCCACTGCTGTTGCCAGCGGCGCTGGCCGGACAATCCGCCCAGCAGCAGCGACCAGCCTGAAAACCTGCTCGTCATGAATGCTTGAGATGTATCCGTGGCAGCTGGCGATCAGGCCCGCAGCTGCACGTTATCGGGATCGTAGGGCGATTCGCGCACTACGGTGGCTGCATAGCGTTTGCCGAGGATCTCGATCTGCAGTTCGGTGCCGAGCGCCGAGAATGCCGGCTGCACGTAGCCGATGGCGATGCTTTGTTTCACGGCGTGTCCGTAACCGCCGGCGGTCGCGCGGCCGACCATCTTGCCGCCCTTGTCGAACAGCGGTTCGTTGCCGAGCGGGTCGGCGTCGGTCACTCCGCTGACGGTAAGCGTGACGAAGTGATTGGGAATGCCTGCCGCCTGCTGCTTGAGCAACGCGTCGCGGCCGATGAATTCGCCCTTGTTCAGGCGCACGAAGCGCTCAAGGCCGGTCTCGAACGGCGTGTAGTCGCGCGTCATGTCGCTGCCCCACATGCGATACGACTTCTCCAGGCGCATGGATTCCATCGCGCGCATGCCGGCCATGCCGATGCCGTACTCGGCGCCCGCGGCGAACAGCGCGTCGAACAGGTGATGCGCGTACTCGATCGGGAAGTGCAGCTCCCAGCCGAGCGAGCCGACGAAATTGACCCGCAGCGTATAGACATCAACGGCAAGGCCGACTTCCAGCACCTGGCTCGACAGCCAGGGGAAGGCCGCGTTATCCAGCGGCGCATCGATGAGCTTCGCCAGCACGTCGCGCGAGCGCGGGCCCGCCACCACGAAGCAGCCACGCGCCGTGGTGATGTTCTGCAGCGTCACGGATCCGTCGGCTGGCAGGTGCTTGTGCAGGTAGTCGGCGTCGTAGCGCTCGGCGGCGCCGGCGCTGACCACGTAGAACGTGCCATCCGGCAGGCGCGTGATCGTGAACTCCGAGCGGATGCCGCCGCGCGGCGTGAGCGCGTGACAGAGCGCGATGCGTCCCGTCTTCACCGGCACCTTGTTGGCGACCAGCGAATCCAGCCAGGCTTCTGCACCGGGTCCACTGACGATGTGCTTGGTGAAGGGCGTCAGGTCGATAATGCCGACCTGATTGCGCATCCTCAAGACTTCGCTGCCCACGTGCTCGAAATAGTTGCTGCGCCGGAAACTCCATTTATCTTTACGCTCGACGCCGGGCGGCGCGAACCAGTTGGCGCGCTCCCAGCCGTAACGTTGGCCCCAGACCGCGCCGAGATGGTCCAGCTTGCCGTAGATCGGGCTTGTTTTTGCGGGCCGCGAGGCCGGGCGCTCTTCGTCCGGAAAATGGATCGTGAAGACTTCCTGATAAGTCTCCTCGTTCTTTTTCACCACGTAGCGCTTGGCGGTGTACGGGCCGTAGCGGCGTGGGTCGGTCGCCAGCATGTCGATGCCGGGTTCGCCCTCGACGATCCACTCCGCGAGTTGCCAGCCAGAGCCGCCGGCGGCCGTGACGCCAAAACTGTGTCCCTCGTTGAGCCACAGGTTGCGATGATTCCAGGCCGGGCCCACCAGCGGGCTGCCATCGGGCGTGTACGAAATCGGACCGTTGATGATGTCCTTGATGCCGCAATCGGCGAGCGCTGGCACGCGGCGCACCGCGGCTTCGACGTGCGGAGCGAGGCGGTCGATATCGCCTTCGAACAGGCTTTTGCCGAACCAGTCAGGCACACCGTCGGCAAATCTCGCCGGTGCACCTTTTTCGTAGGGACCGAGGATCCAGCCCATGCGCTCCTCGCGCAGATAGTAGGACTGGTCGGATTCGCGCAGCACTGCCAGCTCGCGGCCGCCGCCGTTGCGATATGCCTTCAGCTTCGGTGACTCTTCGAAAATGATGTACTGGTGCTCGACGGGTATCGCCGGCACGTTGAGTCCGAACATGCGCCCGGTCTGGCGCGCGTAGTTGCCCGTTGCGCAGACCAGATGCTCGGCAATGACCTCGCCCTTGTTCGTGCTCACGCGCCATTCACCCGAGGGTGTGCGCGCGACGCCGGTCACTTCGGTGCGTTCATTGATCTCGGCGCCGCCAGCGCGCGCGCCCTTGCGCAGAGCCATGGTCAGGTCGGCCGGCGCAATATGGCCGTCATCCGGATGATAGAGAGCGCCAACGATCTTCGCGGTCTCCTTGCCATCTCCCAGGTTGACGAGCGGCCAGAGCTTGGCCACCTGTTCGGGCGTGATCACTTCGAAGGGCACGCCGATCGTGTTCGCGGTGCCGCAATACTTGTAGTACTCGTCCATGCGCGCGGCGTTGGTCGCCAGGCGCAAGTTACCGGTCACGTGGAAGCTGACATCCTGTCCGGTCTCGGCCTGCAATCGCTTGTACAGGTCGACCGAGTACTTGTGGAGCTGTCCGACTGTGTAGCTCATGTTGAACAGCGGCAGGAGTCCCGCCGCGTGCCAGGTCGAGCCGGCCGTGAGCTCGGACCGCTCCAGCAGCATCACGTCCGACCAGCCTTTCTTTACCAGGTGGTACAGCGTACTGACGCCTACGACGCCGCCGCCGATGACCACGACACGAGCATGAGATTTCATGATTGGGGCCCCAGGGGCTGTTGGCGCTTTCGGTCGCTAAGTCTAGCCACTGGCAGGCCCTGAAGCGCTCCAATAGCGACAATTCCATGCGCAAAAGCGTCAGCGGCCGGAGCGGCCGGAACCGGCCTAAGGCGCGTCCTGGGTGGGGGTTTCTGGGGCAGCGCCAGTGCGGGGCTTGGGTTGGGCCCGGTGCAGCACCGGGTAGGCGAAGCTCGCCAGGTGCGAATGAACGCGCCGCAGGTCGCGGACGATTCGCAGCAGCAGGCCGCTTTCTTCGGCGGCAAGCGCGACGGAATCGGTGCCTGCGGCGGTGCCCGCTGTTGCCGCCTCGCGCAGCAGGCGCACGCTGAGCGCCGTAGCCTCGGCTTCCATCTGCAGGAACTGGCGCTTGCGGCCCACCAGCTGTTGCGAGGCGGCCAGATCGCCGCGCAGGAACACAGCCAGCGCCAGCCTGTGGCTCTCGATGAGTTCGCTGTGCATGCGCGTGACGACCGCGATTTCCTCCTGCGTCAGCAACTGGCCGCGCTTGAGCTCCTTGACCGCGAAGTCGGCCAGGCTGTTGGCGACGATATCGGCGATGTGTTCGAAGTTGATGACGGCAGCCAGGATCTCCTGGCCCTTGTCGCCCTCGCGGCGATCATCGAGGGTCTGCTCGCCACCAATGGCCACGAGATAGCTGCGGATGGCGCCTCCAAGCTGGCGCGTCGCCTTGTCGTTGATGGCAATGCCCGCGGCCTGCGCCGTGTCGCCAGAGCGCAGCAATGCCAGCGTGCTGTCCAGCATGGCGTCAGTCAGGTCCGACATGCGCAGCGTTTCGCGCGACGCATTTGCCAGTGCCACGCTGGCGGCATCGATGGCGGCCCGTTCGAGGTACAGGGGCCGCCCGGGATCAGCCGGGCGTGGCGGATCCGGCAGCCAATGCACCAGCAAGCGTGCGCTGCGCTTGACCGCGAACAGAAACACGGCGGCCAGAGCCAGGTTGAACAGCAGGTGAAAATTGACCGCCAGGCGCGCGTCATTGGCAATGAACCGCGCCATGAGGTGTGTGATCGGTGTCAGCCACGGCAGCACCAGCAGCACGCCAACCAGGCGCACCAGCAGATTTCCCAGGGGCAAGCGCCGCGCCTCGGGCGTCGAGGCGTGCAGCAGCGCGGGCATGGCGCCACCGAGATTTGCACCCAGCACCAGAGCGAGTGTCTCAGTCGGACCGATGACGTGGTTGGCTGCGAGCGAACCCACTACCAGCACGATGACCACGCTCGAGTGGCAACCCCAGGTCAGCAGTGCTGCGAGTAGCACGGTCAGCAGTGGATCGGCCGCCAGCGCCTGCACGAAAGAACGCAGCACGGGCGTGTTCTCGAGCGGCGCAAGCGTGTGCTGCAGCAAGGCAAGCGCCATCAGCATCAGGCCCAGGCCAATCACCGCGCGTCCGACATTGCGTATGCGGCTGCCGTGCGACCAGCGGAAAGTGAGCACGCCGCACAACACCAGCGGTGGCGCGAAGGCCGCGATGTTGAACGACAGCGCCTGGGCCACCAATGCGGTGCCGACATTGGCGCCGAGCATCACGGCGAGTGCGGGCGGCAGTGCGATCACACCGGCAGCCGTAAACGACGTGGCCATCAGTCCCACGGCAGTGCTGCTCTGCAAGAGCGCCGTGATGCCAATGCCGGTGAAGAAGGCGCGCCAGCGATCGCCGAGATTGCGTTCGAGCGCGCGCCGCAGGCTGGTGCCAAAGCCCCGCTGCACGCCGGTGCTGACCATGTGGGTGCCCCACAGCAGCAGGCCCACGTATCCGGACAGGTTGACGAGTATCAGCGTACCGGACAATTAACTAGGCATCCTTTCGGTCATTGCGCCGCATCAGGGTCAGCGCCAGCAGCGCCGAGGCGACCATCAGGAACAGGCTGACCGCGTTCAGCACCGGCGTCGCGCCCTCGCGCATGCGGCCGTACATCATGATGGTCAAGGGCGAGTCGGCGCCCACCAGCATCAGCGTCGTGTTGAAGTTCTCGAATGACATCAGGAAGGCGATTGCGGCCGAGCCGATCAGGGCGGGCCGCAGATAGGGCAGGGTGATGGTGCGCAGCACGGCCGGCTGCGTAGCGCCGAGATTCAGTGCGGCGTCCTCGAGCGTGCGATCGAAGCGCTTGAGGCGCGCGCTGATGGTGAGCGTGGCGATCGCAACGATGTAGGAGAACTGGCCGAGCACGACCAGCGGCAGGCCCGGCCGCAGGAAGTCGAGTTCCAGTCCGAACACGTCGCTGGCGAAATCGGCCACGCGGCTGGCGAAAGCCAGGATCGAGATGCCGAGGATCACTCCCGGGATCACCAGTGGCACCAGCATCAGCATCGACAGGGCGCCTTTCCCGGGGAATTTCGCGCGCTCCATCAGGAAGGCGTTGGCGGTGCCTACGACGACCGACAGCACCGTGACCCAGCAGGCGACCACAAAGCTGGTCCAGATGCTGGCCAGCAGCTGGCTGTCCTTGAAGAGTCCGACGCGGCCGAGCGATTCATTTCCCAGGAACCAGTCAAGCGTGAAACCATTCCAGGGCGGGGCCGGGTAGTTGGCGTTGTTGAAGGCGAACACCGCGACGACGACCAGCGGCAGGAACAGAAATATCAGAAACGCTACGAGAAACGCGGCGGTTGAAGCACGTAGCCAAAATGGCCTGGGGAGCGAGGGAATCATGTGCGCCGCATCACGTCGCTGAAGCGTTGGCCGCTGAGTTTGAGACCGAGCCACACCATCGCGGTGGAGAGTGCCAGCAACAGGAAGCCGAAGGCCGCGCCCTGTTCCCAGTTGAAGCGGGTGATGAACTGAGAATAGATCTGCTCGGTGAACCACAACGAGTTCTTGCCACCAAGCAAGGTCGGTGTGAGGTAATTGCCGAGCGTGAGCATGAACACCACGATGCAGCCGGCGGTGATACCCGGCGCTGCGTGCGGAATGACGATCTTGCGCAGGATCGCAAATCCGCTGCTGCCGAGATCATAGGCCGCCTCGATCAGCGAATTATCGAGGCTCTCGAGGCTCCCGACCAGCGGCACCACCATGAACAGCAGCGAGGTGTACACCAGGCCCACGAGGATGGTCGCGTCGTGGTACAGCAATTCCACCGGGCCGTTGGTGAGCCCGAGATGCGCAAGCAGGCCCGGCAGTACGCCGGATTCGCGCAGCAGGATCATCCAGCCAAGCGTGCGCACGGTTTCACTCACCCAGAACGGAATCAGGCACACCACGAACAACAGCGCGCCCATGCGGCCACGTGCGAGCTTGGTGATCGTCCACGCCACCGGAAAGGCGATCAGCAAGGTGAGCGCGGTGGCGATGGCCGACAGCGTCGCTGTGCGCACGAATACGTGCCAATAGAGCGGCTCGGTGAAGAAGGTGCGGTACTGCGCCAGGCTCGGCTGGTATACGCGCGGCGCAACCGGTTCGCGAAACGACAGCAGCGCCAGGTCGAGATGTGGCAGCACGATCAGCGCGAACAGCCACAGCAGCGCCGGCGCCAGCAGCAATCCGAGCATCAGCCGCCGGTGCCAGTCGGCCGTGGCGGTCGCCTCAAGCATGCGCCGCCCGCGCCGCAAAGCACGCGGCCCGCTCGGGATCGAAACTGAAAGCGATGCGCTCTCCCACCTTGAGATCAGCGTAGCGTCCGGTCTGCGGCAACGCGATGCGGAATTCGAACCGGCTGGTCACCTCCCGCACCAACACAGCGGAATTGGCGCCGTCGAACAGCAGGCTCTCGACTTCGCCCGCGTGCACCATTTGTCCCGGCAGGGCAGCCAGATCGGCGCTGGTGCGGCCGATCGTGGCGGCTTCGGGGCGTACGAAGGCCTCGACCATGGAACCGGCCGTGACCGGACCGTTGCGCCGCGCACGAATCTGCCAACCGGAGTCGGTCGCGACCTCGACCATTTCTCCGTTGACGGCACTCGCCTTGCCGGTCATGCGATTGTTGGCGCCGACGAACGCTGCAACGAAGGGCGTCGCGGGTGCGTAGTACAGCTCCTGCGGAGTGCCGAGCTGCTCGAAGTGACCGCGGTTCATGACGCCGACATGATCGGAGAGCACCAGCGCCTCGGACTGATCGTGCGTGATGTAGACAAAGGTTGTGCCGAATGCGGACTGCAGCTGTTTGAGCTCGATCTTCATGTGCTCGCGCAGCTTGAGATCAAGCGCTCCCAGCGGTTCATCGAGCAACAGCAGGGTGGGCTCGAGCACCAGGCTCCGCGCAATCGCCACGCGCTGGCGCTGGCCGCCGGATAGCTCATCGACGCGCTTGGCGCCGGCGCCCCCGAGACCGACGCGCTCGAGCATGGCTTCAGCCTTGCGGTTGCGCTCCACACGCGCCACACCGCGGCGCGCCAGGCCGAAGGCGACGTTTTCGGCCACATTCATCATGGGGAACAGCGCAAGGTGCTGGAACACCATGTTGACCGGGCGCCGGTTGGGCGCCACGCCGGCCATGCTGCGGCCGCCGATCTGGATGTCGCCCGTGTCGGGAGCGATGAACCCGGCGATCATCCGCAGCAACGTGGTCTTGCCGCAGCCCGAGGGGCCGAGTATCGAGAAGAAGCTGCCGCGCGCGACATTGAACGACACGTTGTCGACGGCAACATGGTCGGCGAAGCGCTTGACGACGCCGCGCGCTTCCAGGTCGGGCGGGGCGCCCGCTGCGGACACCGCCGCCATGGTCAATTGGCCGCCTTGACCCGATCGAGCACCCGGCCCTCGATCTCCTCGAGGCCCGGTGGAATCGCCGGATACCATTTCATGTTTTTCATGCCATCGGGAAAACTCTCGGCGAATTGCGCCCTGAGGCGCGGGTCCATCAAGGCATCCGCACCCTGCGAAGCGGTGAAATTGCCGATCGACTTCGCGATCTTGACCGCGATGTCTGGCCGCATGGTGAAATTGATCCACGCGTAGGCGCCGGCATCGTTGCGACCGCGCGCAGGTAGCGCCATCGTATCGAGCCAGGCAATCGCACCAGACTTCGGGTTGACGTATTTGAGGTCGGGATTTTCCCGATTGAGTTTCCAGCTGACTGAGTCCCACATCATCGACGCCACGATCTCGCCAGAGCGCACGCCGTTGATGAGCTGGTCCTTGTTGTCGTAGAAGAAGCGGAAGTTCGGTTTGCAGGCGATGAGCGTGCGGCCCACTTCATCCATCAACGCACTGTAGGCCTTGGTATCGCCGTACAGGGAAAACGGGTCTTTGCCAATGGCGAGCGCAAAGGCCATCAGCGTCGGCCGGCGCAGGCGCACCGAAGTCTTGCCCTTCAGATCCGCGCGGCACAGATCCATGTAGTCGCTGATGCTCGCGCGCTTCGAATTGACCAGCAACCCTTCGGTGCCCCAGACGTAGGGCAGGGCATAGAGCTTGCCGTCGAGGCTGGCATTTTTCTTCACGATCTCGAGCAGATCAGGCCTGAATTCGTCCACCTTTACTTTGGTCAGATCGATGGGGCGGTAGATGCGAAATTCCTGCTGCGCGCTGACGATGCGGTCCTGCGAAGGCTGCGCGAGATCGAAGCCGGCGCCGCCGGTGGCGCGGAGCTTGGAAATGATTTCCTCGTTGTTCGAGAGTGAGACTTCGACCTGGATGCCGGTCTCCTGCTTGAATTGATCGACAATCTCCTGCGGGATGTAGTCGGACCAGGTGATGATGCGCAGCTTGCGAGCATCGTCGCTGCCTGCGGATGACTTCCCGTCACCATGCTTTGAGCAGCCGGCGCCGGCGAGCAGGCTGGCGCAGAGCAATACGGATAGCGCGACTCTCATATAATGTCCCCTGCGTGCCTTGAGGCCGGAGCTGCCCCATGGTACCGGGAGATGCGCGGCCCGTCACTGACTCGGCAAGCGCGGCATTTTCAAGCCAGGGGGCAGTTTGGGCGAGCGGGCATTTGATCTGCAGGGCCATCGGGGCGCACGTGGCCTTTGGCCGGAGAACACGCTGGGCGGGTTCGAGCGCACGCTGGCGCTGGGCGTCGACACCTTCGAGCTCGATGTCGCGATGACCCGCGACGGCGTGGTCGTGATCAGCCACGATCCGCAGCTCAATCCCGATCACACGCGCGATGCGACGGGGCGTTTTCTTGCCCGTTCCGGGCCCGTCATCTGCGCCGTGGACTACGCCGAGCTCGTGCGCTACGACGTGGGCCGCATCCAGCCCGGGAGCAGCTACGAGCGCGCGCATCCGCAGCAACAACCGCTCGACGGGGAGCGGATCCCGCGCCTCGCCGACCTGTTCGAGCTGGTCGACAACATGGGTGGGCGAGCGGTGCGCTTCAACATCGAGGTCAAGGTCTTTCCGTTGCAGCCGGAGCTGACAGCGGCGCCTGAGCCGTTTACGCGCGCTCTGCTGGCCGTTATCGATGCCGCCGGTATGGCGGCCCGCAGCACCATCCAGTGCTTCGACTGGCGGGTACTGAATCTCGTGCATCGGTTGGCGCCAGGCGTCGCAACCGGCGCACTCACTGACCAGCAGGGCGATGACGAC
>PMNQ01000163.1 GCA_003162555.1 Gammaproteobacteria bacterium
GCTGACAACCGGCGCCGCAGCGCAGCGGCTGCGGCCAGCACCAGGATCCATACCGATGCCCCATCGAATGCGCCGCCGCCACCACCGCCGGATGCCGGCGGTTGCGTGACCTGCACCTGCGTCGATGCGGAGCCAGTACCCCCGTCACCCGTGCAGGTCAGGGTAAACGTCGCCGACGCGCTGAGCGCCGATGACGCCTGCGAACCTGAGGTGGCCAGCATGCCGCTCCAGCCGTCAGACGCGGTGCAACCGGTGGCGTCGGTACTGCTCCAGGTCAGAGTCACTGTGCCGCCGCTGTTCACCGTGCCGACGTTGGAGGTCAACGTGACCGTCGGCGCCGGTGGCGCGGCTACCAGATTGAAACCGTATAGGCCGTACTGCTGACCGGTGCCGGTCTGGGCCAGCACGTTGATAACGTAGGTCCCGGCACTCGGCACATCGAACACCACACGTCCCGTGGGAGACCCCTGGCCGATCACGATCTGCGTGAGCACCTGGCGATTCCCGGTGCCGATCAGCCAAACCTGCGAGAAGTTGGCGGGAAACCCAAGATCGGTGAGCTGTGCTACGTATTTTCCAGCGCTCGCAACCACGTCCACCGTCTGAAACGATGCTCCGACACCCTGCGTGGTCTGGAACACCGTCGCGCCTGAA
The DNA here is from genome assembly GCA_003162555.1 of Gammaproteobacteria bacterium. GTDB lineage: Bacteria > Pseudomonadota > Gammaproteobacteria > Steroidobacterales > Steroidobacteraceae > FEN-1191. The sequence continues at coordinate 655 of PMNQ01000163.1, forward strand.
CCGGAATCCACCAGATCAATGCCAAACAAGCCGTTCGCGCCGGCAGCGGGCGCTGCAGCAAACGCCACCATGTTCACGGTGCCAGTTTGTGCGCTCACTGTGGGCGTAGGCGTAACTCCGCTGCCCAGCAACTGACCGCGTTGTTCCACCAGTGCGTCCAGCGCCACCATCGGACTGGGCAAAAGGTAATCGGTCACGACCAGCTGGTAATTTCCTGTCGCGGCGAGCAACGACGAATACGCGTAGCCGACATGCTCGGCGTCTACTACGGGCACAGCGACATCCGACAGCGTATTCGCGGCATCGTGGACATATAGCGCGTAAGCCCCCTCGCGCCGCGTGGCGTCGGGCGAGGCCGATGTGTACAACTGCAGCGGGCCGGCCACCGCTGCGAACGACGCTGTACCGGCAGCGCTGAACTGCTGCACTACTTCAGCGCCCTGCACCACCACAGCCTTTAGCGAGCCCAGCATCGCCGGATGATTCAGGTCGCTCACTTGCACTGAGATATTTTCAGCCGTTGGCACCTGCACGGTCAGCGCCTGCGGGAGATTTCCCACTGGTGTGGTCGCGGCGAACGGCTCGCTGACACCCGTCGAACCGCCGACGATCTTCAGGCTGTACAGGCCTGCCAGTGCGCTCGCATCCGCGTTTGCCAACGTGACCAGGTCGTAACTCGTGCCTGCCGCGAGCGTCATTGTGCAGCTCGGCGCCGCGAGGCTCGCGACGGTGCACATCGCCATGCCGTCGGGTTCACGCAGCACAATCGCCTGGAAAGCACTGAGCGCGGCAGGGAAAGCGCGATCCGTCACGCTCAGCAGATACGAGCCACCGTCGGTGACGGTGAATGAGTTGTTCGTTGCTGACTGCCCGGGCGGAGAGCTGCCAGCGGCCGCGGGCACCACCCATGGTCCGGTGAAAAGAGGTGTGCCACTGCCCTGGGGCGTGACCGTCACCGTAAAACTGCCAGCGGAACCTGTGGCCGGCGCCGCCAAGGGTTGCACCGTGTAGCTGCCCACGTCCAGCATCACATCCATGGACGCGGACGTGGCTGGAGCAGTGACCGTGAGTTGTGTCGCGGTGGCAGTCGAAGTGGCTACAGCTACAGTGAGCGTGGCCAGCGGACTCGGCGTCACCAGGTCCGTGAGCTGCACGGTGTAAGTGCCAGCCTGTGTGACGGCAAAGGTCCGTGCCTGCGGCGCCGCCTGGCTCGCTTGCGATGTAGCGGCGATCAGGCGGACGTTATCGGCCAGCGGCGCTGCGTGCAGCGAACCTGTCGCAATAAACGACAGCAACCCAGTGGCTGTTGCCAGCCGTATCAGCCGATTTGCTTGCGTCATGTTTTTTTCTTCTGCCGCGGCCTAGCCGGTCGAATTGCCCTTTCTCGCCTGATCGAGCGCGGCCCGCGCATCGTCAATGCCAGGGAACGGCTGTTGCGAATGCAGGGCCGTCTCGAGATTCTTGACCGCCAGTTGCTGGGCGCCATCGCGCAACTGCGCCATGGCGAGGTGATAGCGCAGCTCCGGCGCCTCGGGCGACTTGTCCACGGCCTGCTGCAGCAGTGACGCCGCGCCACGATAGTCACCGCTCTTGAACTTCACCCAGCCGCGCGTGTCGAGAACGCCAGGCGCCGAACTCGAAGCCAGTTGATTGGCGAGCTGTTGCGCGCGCGCAAGGCTGCCGGCATCTGTCCTGGCCGTGACCAGCAGCATCGCCAGGTTATTGGCGGCGAATGCCGACTTCGGATCGCGCGTCAGCAACCCATCGTAGAGCGCGATCGCTTCATCGACGCGTCCCTTACGTTGCAGCAGCGTACCCAGGTCAACGACCAGCATGGACGCCTCCTGTGCATTGGCGATGCCCTGGCGCAAGGTGCTGACGGCATCGTCATCGCGCTTGGCCGCCACCAGCGCCATAGCAAGGCCGTGGTAACCGTTCGCCCACTTTGGTGCGATCTGCACCGCACCCTGGTAGGACGAGATCGCCGCATTGGCCTGATTCTGCGACAGCAGCATCTCACCCTGGATGGTGCGCGCCAGCACATTGGCGGGCTGGGCTGCGATGATTCCCTCGAGCCGGTGCGCGGCGCGCGGCGCCTGCCGGGAGCGCAA
>PMNQ01000100.1 GCA_003162555.1 Gammaproteobacteria bacterium
CGATCGCCGCGACGCATACCGTGGCCAGGTGCGCGAGTGTGAGCTGCAGCAGATTGCCCTGGTCATAGATAGCCGGGGCGCCGTATTCGGTCAGCGGCGCGAACAGCGGCGCAAAACGCTGCGGCTGCAGCAGGAAGGCGCTCAGCAACAGGAGCGCAGCAATCCGCAGCAGGTTGGCGGCGCGCGGCATCATCCTGGTTTTCCGTGCGCCTGTATGGCCGCGATCGTCAGCGATCCGAGCGCGACGCCATCGGGCCCAATCACCTGCACGGAATCGGCGCCGCGCCACAGCAGCTCCGACAGCGCATCGCGCAGCGAAGCCGCCGCGGCAATAGTCGGGCCACCGGATATTGCGGGAGCGACTGGTAGGCTGGCTGCGATCAGTCGGTTGGCCACAACCAGTTCGCCGGCCGTGGTCAGCGACAGGAGCCGCAGCGCGCGATCGGCGCTGCCGGTCATGCGGGCGACCAGCGAATCCGCCGGCCGCGTCAGGAGCGCGGCGGGCCGGTCATACTGCAGCAGGCGTCCCTGGCTCATCACTGCGACGCGGGAACCCAGGCGAAAGGCCTCGTCCATGTCATGCGTGACCAGCACGATGGTCGTGCCGAAGCGCTGCTGTATGGCGAGCAGATCGTCCTGCGCCTTGGCGCGGATGATCGGATCGAGCGCGCCNNCCACGCGCTGCTGCTGTCCGCCCGAGAGCTGGTGCGGGTATTTTTCCGCGTAGTCGGCCGGATCGAGCTGGAACGCCCGCAGCAGTTCCTCGACGCGTGGCCGGATGCGCGCTTCCGGCCATTCCAGCAGCTGCGGCACCGTCGCAATATTCTCCGCGACCGTGCGATGCGGAAACAGGCCGTGGCCCTGGATCGCGTAGCCGATGCGCCGCCGCAGCAGGTGCGCGGGCTCGTTGCGCGTGTCCTTGCCGTCGATCAGCACGCGACCGCTGCTGGGCTCGACCAGGCGGTTGATCATGCGCAGCAGCGTCGACTTGCCCGATCCCGAAGTGCCAACGATCACCGTGATCGTATTGCGCTCGATGGCCATCGACACGCCGTCGACGACAGTCGTGTCGCCATAGCGCTTGCTGAGATCCTCGAGGGTGATCATGGCGGAATCTGCTCCATGGTTTCGACCAGTGCGTCCAGCAGCACCGAAGCTGCAAAAGCCAGCGCTACGATGGGCAGCGCGCCCAGCAGCACCAGGTCGATCGCGGTCTGGCCGATGCCCTGGAAGACGAAAGCGCCAAGTCCGCCGGCGCCGATCAATGCGGCGATCGTCACCAGGCCGATGTTCTGCACCAGCACGATCCGCACACCCGTCAGGACGACCGGCAGTGCGAGCGGCAACTCGATGCGTGACAGCACCTGGCTTGCAGTCATGCCCATGCCGCGCGCCGCTTCGACCGCGGCTGGCGACACGCGTTTGAGCCCGATCACCGTGTTGGCCACGATCGGCAACAGCGAATACAGGAACAGGGCGATTACTGCGGGCGCCGCGCCAATGCCGTGGATCCCGAGCCGTGCGGCCAGCGGCACGCTCGCGGCCAGGGCGGCAAGCGGGGCCATCAGGATCCCGAACAGCGCGATGGCCGGTATCGTCTGCACGAGGTTGAGAGTGACCAGCGTCCCGGCGCGCAGTCGCGGCACGCGATGGCAGAGGATCCCGAGCGGCAGTGCGAGGCAGAGCGCGGCGCCGAGCGAACCCAGGCTCAGCCACAGGTGGGTTCGCAGTTCGCGCGCGAAACGCTCGGCGTTCACGGCGTACTCGCGCATTACCGACAAGTGATCGAACACGCCAAGCCTGAATGCAAAAGCTGCGCCCGCGACGCAGGCCGACAGTAGTAGTACGCGCGTCAGCGGGCGCGGTCGCAGGCGGGCGAGGGCGTCCGCCGCCATCAGCAGCAGAGTCGCCAGCAGCAGCCAGCAAGCCGCGCCGGGCGCGATCCGCACCACGCGATTGCCAGCCGGTGTCAGCGCATTGCCGGCCGCGGCAATCGCGGCGGCCAGCAAAACGATGCCGAGCAACGCCATCGTGAAGCGCAGCTTTGGGTGTCTGACAGTCAGTGCCGTCAGCGCCGCCAGTATCAATGCGATCAGGCAGGCGAGGGCCGCTGGCGCCGGCACCGCGGCGAACAATCCGAGCGCTTCTCCCGGCATGATGCGGTTCTGCTTGAACACGGCGAAAGGCAGCCAGATCAGCGCGGCCGCGCCGACGCCTGTGAGCAGCGCGCCAAGCCGGTCGATGTGCAGGCCGCGCGCCATCATTTCAGGAAGCCTTTCTCGCGCAGGTAATCCTCGGCCACCACCTGAGCCGATTCGCCATCGATCTGCACGCGCGCGTTCAGCCGTCGCAGCGTTTCGCTGTCCAGGCTTTCCATCAGCGGCTTGATCAGTGCGGGCAGCTGCGGATAGGCCTTGATGACGGCCTCGCGCGCGATCGGTACCGGTGCGTAGACCGGTTGATTGCGCAGATCGTCGTCCAGCAGCAGCAGTTGCGCAGCGACGATGCCGCCATCGGTGCCATACACCATCGCGGTGTTGACGCCGTTGGTGCGGGCCGCGGCGGCGCCGATGGTCGCCGAGGTCTCGCCGCCGGCCAGCACGATCAGCTGGTCCGGGCGCATGCTGAACCCGTAGGTCCGTTCCAGTGAACGCAAGGTGCCGGCATTGGCGAACTCGGCCGAGCAGGCGAGCACAACCCGGCCGCCGCCGCGCACCCATCCGGCAAAGTCGCTCATGGTGCGCAGTTTGTTGGCAAGCGCGACATCACGGCGCACAGCCAGCGCCCAGGCGTTGCTGGCTTTGGCTGGGGTCAGCCAGACGATGCGGTTGGCGGCGTAATCGAGCCGGGCGCCGAGCGCGTAGCCGGCCTGCAGATCTTTCCATGCCGGATCATCCGCGACGTTAAAGAAGAATCCGGCATTGCCGGTGTATTCCGTGTACAGATCGATCTCGCCAGACAAGAGCGCCTTGCGCACCACCGGGGTCGCGCCCAGCGTCATGCGGTCGATGGTGGGAACGCCATGCGCGTTCAAAAGCAGGCGGATCATCTGACCGATCATCGCCGACTCGCTCGACAGCTTGGACGACACGACCACCGGCGCGGCCTTGCCCGTGGTTGTGACCGCCGCAGCGGCGGCGTGCGATGGCAGCGCGGCACAAATCGCCATGACGGCGCTCAGCGCCAGATGCCTGAATAATCGTGTCACGGGGTTACGTTGTCGGTTGGCGCCGCCTGCGTCAAGCCCCGCGATCACGTGCCGTCCACGACCGTGTGCCATCGAGCTGTTTGGCTTTATGATGCCCGGCACCGATGAACTCCGATGCGACCTACAGCCGGCCGCCCGAATCCCACGAACGCGAATCCGCCGGCCGCTATTCGCTGCTGCGCCTGTTGCGCGAAGGACTGGGCGGGCAGCGGGGGTGGTCGCGGGCCTGGCACAAGGCCGAGCCGCGGCCACGCTACCGCGTGGTCATCGTGGGCGGCGGCGGGCATGGGCTGGCGACTGCTTACTACCTGGCGCGCGAGTTTGGAATCCGCGATGTCGCGGTCGTGGAGCGCGGCCCGATCGGTTTGGGCAACGTCGGCCGCAACACGACTATTATCCGGTCCAATTATTTTCGCCCCGAGAACATCCGCTTCTACGACTATTCGCTGCGCTTGTGGCAGAGCCTCGAGCGGGAGTTGAATTTCAATGCGATGGTCAGCCAACGCGGCACCCTGAACCTGTTCCACACCGAATCGCAGCGCGATCTGTTTACGCGTCGCGCCAACCAGATGCGCCTGCTCGGCGTCGATGCGGAAGCGGTGGGTCGTGATTCGCTCCGTGAACTCGTGCCATTGATCGATCTCGATAATGGCCGCTACCCGGTGCTCGGCGGTTTCCTGCAGCGCCGCGGCGGCACGGTGCGGCACGATGCGGTGGCCTGGGGCTACGCGCGTGCAGCCTCAGCGCTGGGCGTCGACATCATCGAGCATTGCGAAGTGACGGGCATCCGGCGCGATGGCGCTCGCGTGAGCGGTGTCGAGACGACGCGCGGCGCCATCATGGCGGATACGGTCTGCCTCGCCGTCGCCGGCCATTCCTCGCAGCTCGCAGCGATGGTGGACCTGCCTCTGCCCATCGAAACGCATGTGCTGCAGGCCTTCGTCACCGAGAGCGTCAAGCCCGTGCTCGATGTCGTGCTGACCTACGGTGCCGGTCATTTCTATGTCAGCCAATCCGACCGCGGCGGACTCGTCTACGGCGGCGCCACCGACGGCTACAACAGCTATGGCCAGCGCGGCACGCTGCCGATGGCCGAAGAGGTCGCCGCGGCTGCGCTGACGGTGATGCCCAGCCTTGCGCGGCTGAAGGTGGTGCGCCAGTGGGGCGGCGTCGTGGACATGAGCATGGATGGCTCACCGATCATCTCGCGCACGCCGATAGATGGATTGCTGCTGAACGGCGGCTGGTGCTACGGCGGATTCAAGGCCATTCCCGCGGGCGGCATGACGACCGCGCACCTGATTGCCACGGGCAATCCGCACCCGCTCGCCGCGCACCTCTCACTCGATCGCTTCGCTTCCGGCCGCACTGTCGATGAGCGCGGGCTCGGCCCATTTCCGTACGCGCACTGACGGGCGCTCGTACCATGCTCAGAATCAACTGCCCCTGGTGCGGGTTACGAGACGAGATCGAGTTTCGCTACCGCGGCGACGCGCAAGCGCAGCGCCCGGCAGCCAGCGCCGGACCGAATGCCTTTACGGCCTACGTCTACGAGCGCAGCAATCGCCGCGATTGGCATATTGAATGGTGGTTGCACGTGGGCGGCTGCCGCCGGCTGCTAAAGATTGAACGGCATACTCTGACACACGAGATTCGCGCGGTCGCCGACAACGCGGAGCAGAGCTGATGCGAGGCCCGGCGCGCGTCGGCACAGGCTCCGCAACCGCGGCCACACAGCCGTTGCAGTTCCGCTTCGACGGACGCCTGATGCAGGGGATTGAGGGAGACACGCTCGCTTCTGCGTTGCTGGCCAATGGCGTGCGCGTCGTCGCGCGCAGCTTCAAGTACCACCGCCCGCGCGGTGTGCTGACCGCCGGCGCCGAGGAACCCTGCGCACTCGTCGACGTGATCGGCCCGCGCGGACGTGAACCCAATCGGTTGGCGACCACGATCAGGCTGCACGAGGGCCTCACAGCAGTAAGCCAGAATCGCTGGCCGTCGCTCAAGTTCGATTTGCTGGCGATCAACGATCGACTGGCGCGATTCCTGCCAGCGGGCTTTTACTACAAGACCTTCATGGCGCCGGGCTGGGCCTGGGAACGCATCTACGAACCATTGATCCGGCGCGCGGCCGGTTTCGGCCGCGTCGATACGATTGCGCCTGCGCATGCGGCGCCCGCTGAAACCGTGCACGATCATTGCGACGTGCTGATCGTAGGGAGTGGATCAGCCGGGCTCGCCGCTGCGCACTTGCTCGGCGTCGCCGGATTGCGCGTGCTGCTCATCGAACAGCAGTGCGAGTTGGGCGGCGGCACACTGCTCGACCCGCGCTGGCAGACCTGGCGCGACTCGACCTGCGCGGCGCTCAAGGAGCTGGACAACGTTCGCTGCCTGCCGGCGACCGCGGTGGTGGGTGCCTACGGACACGGCGTGTTCGCAGCCGTGCAGGAACTGGGCGCGGAGGAATCTGCCGAATTTGCCAACTTGCGCGAACGGCTGCGCATCATTCGCACTCGGCAGGTGTTGTTTGCGCATGGCGCGATCGAACGGCTGATCGCCTTTCCCGGCAACGACCGGCCTGGCGTCATGATGGCGGGTGCGGCCCTGGATTACCTGCGCCACTACGGCGTCGCCATCGGCCGCCGGCCGGTCTGGTTCCTGAACAATGATGAAGCCTACGAATCGGCACTGGCGCTGCGGGCTGCCGGCATCGACTGCGTCGCCATCGTCGATGTGCGTGGCGATTCGCTGGCGGCGCAGCGCGCGCGGACCGCAGGCATCAAAGTGCACGCCGCTGCCGTCGTCGACGCGGTGGACGGTCGCCACGGCGTCAGCGCCGTGCGCATCAGGCACCAGGCGAGCGGCCGGATACACCGGCTGGATGCCGATTGCCTGCTGGTGTCCGGCGGACATTCGCCATCGACCGCGCTGGCCAGCCAATTGGGCGCAAGCCTGCATTGGGAAGAGAGCATCGCCGGTTTCGTTGCGAAGCTTGCGCCCAAGACGGGCCAGATTGCAGGCGCCGCGCATGGTGTGTTCGGGATCGCGGCAGCGGCGCTCGATGGCGCGGCGGCCGCGCGCCTTATCGCGGCGCAGCTGGGCGCCGAAGTCCGCGCTGCCGATCGTGATCCGAATCTCCCGTTGCCACCGGATCCGGAATGCACGCCTATCGCGGCGCTGTGGGAAGTGACCGGCCGCGGAAAATCTTTCGTCGACCTGCAGAATGATGTGACCACCGCCGATGTGCGGCTCGCGGCGCGTGAAGGTTACGAGCACGTCGAGCACATGAAGCGCTACACGACGCACAGCATGGGCTCGGACCAGGGACGCACGGGCGGCCTGGCAGGCAGTGCCGTTTTAGCGGCCGCACTCGGCAAGCCGGTGCAGGCGGTAGGGCAGTCGAAGCCGCGCCCGTATTCGCAGCCCGTGCCGCTTGCGGCGCTGGCCGGCGGCGAGACTGGCGCGCACTTCAAACCCAAGCGGCGCCTGCCCTTGCATGACTGGCACGAGGCCTCTGGCGCGAGTTTCGTTTCGCTCGGGCTCTGGCTGCGGCCGCTGGTCTACTCGCGCCAGGGCGGCTGGGATCCGGTGCTGGCGGAAGCGCGCCACGTGCGCAACGCGGTCGGCATCACGGACGTGTCGACGCTCGGCAAGATCGACGTGCAGGGCGCCGACGTCGCGCAGTTCCTCGACTACATTTACGCCAACATTTTTTCCACGCTGCCAGTTGGACGCGCGCGCTACGGCATCATGCTGCGCGAGGACGCGATGTTGCTCGATGATGGCACCACATCGCGTCTCGGTCCGCAGCATTACCTCGTCACGACCACGACCGCGAATGCCGCGGCGATCCTGGAACACATGGAATTCCAGCTGCAGGCGCACCGCCGCCAGCTCGACGTGCTGCTGACCGATGTCAGCGATCACTGGGCTCAGTTCGCGGTGGCTGGACCGCGTGCGCGTGCGGTCGTGTCGGCAGTGGTCACCGGACTGAACCTGGACAATGCGGCCTTTCCGTTCATGGCCGCCGCGCCGGCGCAGATCGCCGGTGTTCAAGGACGCGTATTCCGCATTTCATTTTCGGGCGAACTGGCCTATGAGCTGGCCGTGCCGGCCAATCGCGCCACGGCCGTGTGGCTGGCGCTGCTCGAGGCCGGCAAGGCGCAAGATATCCGGCCCTACGGGCTCGATGCACTGAACACGCTGCGCATTGAAAAGGGTCACGTCACGGGAGCCGAACTCAACGGCAATACCAGCGCCTATGACCTCGGATTCCAGCGCTTGCTGAAGGCGGGCGGCGATTACATCGGTCGTGCGTTGGCGCAGCGCCCGGGGCTGACTGCCACGGGGCGCCTGCAGCTGGTTGGCGTTCGCCCGATCGACGCCGCACAACGTCTGCGTAACGGCGCGCAACTCGTGACAGCTGCTGAGCGCAGCGAGAGCCTCGGCTACCTGACCTCGGCGACGNNGGCCTGGCGCTGCTGGCGGACGGACGGCGACGCGTCGGCGAGCGCCTGTACGCCAGCTCGCCGGTGCACGATGAATGCACCGAAGTCGCGATCGTCAGTTCACACTTGTACGACCCGGAGAATCAGCGTGTCCGCAGCTGATCCTGTGCGCATTGAGCACTGCGCGCTCGATATCCTTGAGATCAGCGCCGCGCGTGGCCGCGCGCGTGAACTCGCCGCGTATGCACGCGAGCGCGGCCTGGAGCTTCCGCCGACCGGTCGCGCGGCCGTCTGCAACGTGGCAGCGGGTGCGGAGCGATTGATCCTGTGCGTGCGTCCGAACCGCTGGCTGATCCTCGCGCCGCCCGGCGCCGCAGCCATTGACGCATGGCGCCAGGCAGGCACCGCGCTCGCTGCAGCCGTCGATTTGTCGTCGGGCTACGAGGCGCTGATGGTGCGGGGCACACGCACTTCCGAAGTGCTCGCGCGCGGCTGCCGCCTGGATCTCCACCCGCAGGTATTCCCGCCGGAGCACGCTGCCGCGACGATCGTGGCGCAAGTACCCGTCATCCTGGCCTCGCTGCCGGCCGGCATGCTGCTGCTGACGCCCACGAGCACGGCCCGACATTTCACCGAATGGCTCAGCGCGGCGGCGCGGGCCTTCGGGCTCATGCCACAATCAGCCATCAGCCTGGCCGACCTGTGCAGGAGCAGGACTCAATGAATACTTCCGCGAGAGCCGTGGTCATCGGCGGCGGCGTGGTAGGCGCCAGCGTGCTCTATCACCTCGCCAGGATCGGCTGGAAGGATTTGCTGCTGCTCGAAAAGAGCGAACTGACTTCGGGTTCGACCTGGCACGCCGCGGGCGGCATGCACACCTTCAACGGTGAAGCCAACATCTCGCGGCTGCAGAAGTACACGATCGATCTGTACCGCGAGATCGAACAACTCTCGGGCCAGTCCTGCGGTTTGCATCCGAACGGCGGCCTGATGCTGGCCGCGACGCAGGGCGAACTCGACAGCCTGAAGCTCATCTGTTCGCGCTCGCGGTATCTGGGCATGGACACGCGGATGATCACGCTCGAGGAAGCGCGGCAATTCAACCCGCTCATCGATCCCCAGTATTTTTGTGGTGCGCTATGGCGCGCGGACGGTGGCCATTGCGACCCTTCGGGCACCACGCAGGCCTACGTGAAGGCCGCGCGCACATACGGTGCGACGGTCGAGCGTTTCACGCGCGTCACGGCACTCGAGCAACGGCGCGATGGCAGCTGGAACGTCGTCACGGACAAGGGCAACGTGCAGGCCGAGCATGTGGTCAACTGCGGCGGTTTGTGGGCCCGTGAGCTCGGCCGCATGGTCGGCATCGAGCTGCCGGTACTGGCGATGGAGCACCACTATCTGCTGACGGAGGATATTCCCGAGCTGCAGGGGCGCAAGCAGGAAATCGTCAACACCACCGATTACGCCGGCGAGATCTACATGCGCCAGGAGCGGGGCGGCGCACTGATCGGCACCTACGAGCCCAATGGCGTGGTCTGGTCGCCGCAGCAAACACCGGACGACTTTGCGATGCAGTTGCTGCCCGATGATTTCGAGCGGCTGGCGCCGTACTTCGAAGTCGGCTTCAAGCATTTCCCGGCGCTCGGCCGCGTGGGGATCCGCAAGGCGATCAACGGGCCGTTTACTTTTGCACCCGACGGCAATCCGCTCGTCGGGCCGGTGCGGGGACTGAAGAACTACTGGGTCGCCTGTGCGGTGATGGCCGGTTTCAGCCAGGGCGGCGGCATCGGACTGGTGCTGTCGCGCTGGATGGCCGAGAACGATCCTGGCCAGGACATCCTGTCGATGGATGTCGCGCGTTTCGGCGCCTTTGCCACGCCGCGCTACACGGCCGTGAAGGTGCCGGAAAATTATTCGCGCCGCTTTCGCCTGGCCTATCCGAATGAAGAACTGACAGCCGGACGGCCGCTGCGACGCTCGCCAATCTACGAGCGGCTGATTGCCGCCGGTGCGGTCATGGGCGCAAATTTTGGCCTCGAGAACGCGTTGTGGTTTGCGCCGCCTGGCGTGGCTCCCGTGGAAACACCGAGCTACCGGCGCTCCGAAGCCTTCGCGCATGTGCGCGCCGAATGCCGGGCGGTGCGCGCCGGCGTCGGCCTGTACGAGACCAGCAACTACGGCAAGTACGAGGTGACAGGGAGTGGAACGCGCGCCTGGCTGGATCGCGTGTTTGCCTGTCGCATCCCGCGTCCCGGCAGGCTCGCGCTGGCGCCCATGCTCAACGAGGCCGGTCGCATCGTCGGCGACCTCTCGATTGCCTGCCTGGCCGACGATCGTTACCTGATCGTCGGTTCGGGCTTTGCCGAGGAATTTCACCTGCGCTGGTTCTGGGCCGCTGCGCCACCCGCTGACGTATTCGTGCGTTCGGCCTCATCGACGCTCAATGGCGTGTCGATCGCAGGTCCCCGTGCGCGCGAACTGTTGCAGCGGCTGGTGCGCATTGATCTCGGCGCCGCGGCATTCAGGCTGTTCGACGTGCGCGAGACAGCGGTCGGGCTGACGCCGGCAGTGCTGACGCGCGCCGGCTTCACTGGCGAGCTGGGCTACGAGATCTGGACCACCCCTGATTACCTTGCAACTCTCTACGACGAACTGCAGGAGGTCGGCCAGGCAATCGGCCTTTCGCATTTCGGTGGCCGCGCGCTGTCCTCGCTGCGGCTCGAAAAAGGCTATGGTTCCTTCAACAAGGATTTCCGCCCGGACTACACGCCCGGCGAAACCGGTCTCGATCGTTACGTGGATTTCAGCAAGAGCGCGTTTACTGGCCGCGACGCAGCGTTGGTCGAGCGCTCAGCGGGATCCAGGCGGCGCTTTGTGATCCTGGAAGTGAGCGATGCGGATACCGAAGTCGTCGGCTACGAATCCATCATGAAGGATGGCGCCGCGGTCGGTTACGTGACCTCCGGCGCCTACGGGCACTGCATCGACAAGAGCCTCGCCGCCGGCTACGTGCCGGCGGCACTGGCGCGCGAGGGTGAGCGCTTCGAGATCGACATTCTGGGAGCCGTGCGCAGCGCCACGGTCAGGCTCGCCGCCTGCTATGACCCTGAGGGTCTGCGACTCCGGAGCTGACGCATATATAAGTATCCATTACATGACATAATGCATGTATCCTGTTGAATAACAAAAACTAACCAGTAATCTCGGGGAACCGCATGGCGCAACGACTCATGATTGAGACGCGTTCGATCGACTACGTGCCGCTGGCCGAACGCCACGGCAAAGTCCGCGATCTCTGGCCCGTGTGGTTCTCGGGTGAGGCCAACCTGGCGACGCTCGCAGTCGGCGTGATCGGCGTCGCGATGGGCTTGTCGATGGTCTGGACCACGATCGCGGTACTCGGCGGTTGCGCGCTGGGCACTTTCTTCATGGCCTTCCATTCCACGCAGGGGCCACAGCTCGGGCTGCCGCAACTCATCCAGTCGCGGCCGCAATTCGGTTACCTGGGCGCGCTGCTGGTCTGGGTCGTCGCACTCGTTGCATACATCGGCTACAACGCCTTCAATTGCGTGCTCGCGGCGCAGGCCACGCGCCAGTTGCTCGGCGGCAGTCGCTTCGCCGACGGCACGATCATTTTCTGGTTTTCCGTCGCGGCACTCGCAATGGCCGCGGTTGGCTACGACTGGATCCATCGCGTACAGCGCCTGTTCGCTTATTTCATGCTGTTGCTGCTCGGCGTGTTTACCATCGCCGCGCTGTGGCTGATCCCGATGCCGGCCGGGCTGATGCGGCTGGGCGACTTCAAGAGCATTCCGTTCATGGTGCAGTTCTTCGCGGCGGCGGCCTATCAGTTGAGCTGGTCGATCTACGTCAGCGACTACTCGCGTTACCTGCCGGCCAACGTCGGCGTGGCGGCCTCGTTCTGGTGGACTTACCTCGGCGCCTTCATCGGCGGCGTGTGGATGATGTTGATTGGCACGCTGGCCGCGGCAGTCAGTCCGCATCCCGACGTTGCTGCGGCGGTACAGGCCACGGCGGATCTGGTGACACCCGGATTCGGATTCGTATTGCTTGCCGGCGGCATCCTCGGCCTGGTGTCGATCACAGGACTGAATTTCTACGGCGCCTCGCTCACGCTGCTGAGCGTGGCCGACTGCGTAAGACCGCAGAAATCGGGTATCAAAGGGCGCATCCTCACACTGCTGCTCGCCTTCGCCGTGTCGTTGGGACTCGCGCTTATATCCTCGCGCGATTTCGCCAATCGCTTCGAAGACCTGTTGTCGGTGCTGCTGTACCTGTTCACGCCGTGGACGGCGATCAACCTGGTGGATTTCTACTGGGTGCGCAAATGCCGTTACTCGGTGCGCGAGATCTTCAATCCGCACGGCATTTACGGACGCTGGAGCTGGCGGGGATTGCTGGCCTACGCGCTCGGATTTGCGGCCATGGTGCCGTTCTTCAGCACGCGACTGTACCGCGGCCCGGTCGCCGAGGCTTTGGGCGGCGCCGACCTGGCGATGCTGGTCGGCCTGCCGGTCTCATCGATCGTCTATCTGATCGCCTGCCGTTCGCTGGACAGGGAGAAAGAATGGGCGGCAGCTGACCGGGCCGATCGCGACCTGGAACCGCAGGCGACGCGCTAGCGAAACGTCGTCCAGATCGTTTTCAGGTCGGTGTATTTCTCGATCGCGTGCGGCGAGCGATCGCGCCCGAAGCCTGATTGCTTGAAGCCACCGAACGGCGTCGTCATCGCCGATTTGAAGTAGGTGTTGATCCACACGGTGCCGGCACGCAGCGCGTTGGAGACGCGGTGGGCCGCATCCATGTCGCGGGTCCATACAGCTGCCGCCAGCCCATAGATGGAATCGTTCGCCATGCGCAGCGCTTCGGCCTCGTCGCGCACGTCGCTGACGGCGAGCACCGGCCCGAAGATTTCCTCGCGCGCAACGCGCGTGGCCGGTTGCACCTTGTCGAGTATCGTTGCCTCGACATAGTTGCCCCCGCTCTCAGGCATAGCCTGGTGGCCGCCGAGTGCGAGCTCGGCGCCTTCGGCAATGCCGGTGTCGATGTAGCCGAGCACGCGCCGCATATGGCCGGCATCGATCAGCGCGCCCATCTTCGTTTCCGGATCGAGCGGGTGGCCGAGGGTGATGGTCGCAGCAACACGCTTGATCTCGACCAGCAGTTCGGGCTTGACGCCCGCATCGCAGATCAGGCGCGAACCAGCGTTACAGGATTCGCCCTGGTTGTAGAAAATCGCCCAGGCGATATCGCTCGCCGCCGCTTCCAGGTCGGCGTCGCGCAGCACGATTTGCGGGCTCTTGCCGCCCAGCTCCAGTGCGACGCGCTTGAGGTTCGACTCACCGGCGTAACGCAACATCAGCTTGCCCACTTCGGTCGAGCCGGTGAAGGTCACCATATCGACGTCCGGGTGCAGCGCGAGGGCCTTGCCAGCCTCTTCGCCGTAGCCAGGTACGATGTTCAGCACGCCCGGCGGAATGCCCGCCTGCAGCGCCAGCTCGCCCAGGCGAATGCTGCCATATGGCGATTGCTCGGCCGGCTTCAGCACCACTGAATTGCCGGCCAGCAGCGCCGGCCCCAGCTTCCAGGCAGCGATGATCAACGGGTAGTTCCACGGCACGATCGCCGCGATCACGCCGAGCGGTTCGCGCCGGATCAGCGCCAGATCCTTAGGGCCAGTGGGCGCGATTTCGTCGTACAGCTTGTCGGCGAATTCGGCGTAGTAGGCGATGCAGTTCGCGGCCGCCGGCACATCCGAGCTTAGCGAATCGCGGATCGGTTTGCCGACATCGAGCGTTTCGAGCAGCGCCAGTTGCTCCAGATCGCCTCGAATCAGTTCCGCGAAGCGCAGCAGCACGCGCTTGCGCTGTGGCGGCTCCATGTGCCGCCAGTGACCGGCTTCGAAGCTCGCACGCGCCGACGCCACGGCGGCATCGACATCCGCGGCCTCGCAGCGCGCGACGGCACCAATGACCCGTCCGTCGATCGGGCTGACGGAATCGAAGGTGCGCCCGCTGACGGCGGGGCGCAGCTCGCCGCCGATCAGTGCGCGACCCTCCGGACGGAGCATTCGGGCCTGCGTTTCCCATTGGGCGCGGGTTCGCGCCGCGGCTTCGGTGCTCATCGACTTGATTCTCCAGCGGCGGTACGTGGCGCGGCGCCGATAAATGGCATGCCCGTATCTAAAAATGTCATGGAATCATTGCACTAAAGGGTCATTTCGCAGCCCCGGCGCGCACGATACTATGGCCCACCATGAGCAAACCCGCCATAGGCCGCCGCTGGTTGCCGCTGAACGCGCTGCGCGCCTTTGAGGGCGTGGCCAAGCACGGCAGTTTTACCGTTGCGGCCAACACGCTGCTGATTTCGCAAAGCGCGCTGTCACGCCACGTCATAGCTCTGGAAACGCTGATCGGCGCGCAATTGTTCGAGCGCCGGCCGCACTCGCTGGTGCTGACACAGGCCGGTGCGCATCTGTTGCCGGCGGTGATCAAGTCCTTCGATCGGCTCGAATACGCGCTCGATGACATCCGCAACGAAGGCACGCCGACGCAGCGCACGCTGCGGGTGCAGATGCCGCCGAGCTTCGCGGTGCAGCTGGCGGTGCCGATCCTGCGCGATTTCCGTCGCGCCAGCTCCGAGGTCGAAATCGACCTGGTCAGTCCGTCGGCGGTCGGCCCGCCGCTCAGCGATGTGGATGTCGCGGTGATCTACTCGAAGCCGACCGTCACGCACATGATCGCGGATCTGCTGTGGCCGGTGCGGCTGAACCTGCTGTGTCATCCGCAGCTGGCTGCGAAATTCGCCGACAAGGATCTGCCGACTTTCCTGGCCGGGAATGAATTAATCCACGTGCGCCTCGCCGCTCAGCCGCGGCATCACCTGTGGGCGCAGTTCATGCGCCAGGCCGGCATCAGCTCGGTGAACTTCGAGCGTGGACTGGTATTCGATACGGCGACGCTGGCCGTGCAGTACGCGCTTAGCGGCGAGGGCGTCGCGCTGGTCGACGAGAACCTGTTCAGCGAGGAGATCCGCGCGGGCCGGCTGGTCAGACCCTATGAAGGTACGCTCGATGACGGCTACGGCTATTACCTGATCACCCACCCGGAAGCGCTGGGCGACACGGCCATCGCGCTGTTCCGCTCCTGGTTGATCGAGCGCTTTGGCAAGACCGCGCCATCCGCAGACTCGGCGCTGAGGCTGGCGGTATCGAATGAATGAACGTGATGAGCGCGCCGCCCGTCGGGGCAGGCGGCGCCCCGGCGCGAGTGAATCGGCACCGGCAGCACCCGATCGCTCCCTGAATTACCGGCACCTCGAGAATCCGTTCGAGCCCTTGCGGGTTTTTTCGGACGATCAGGTTGCCGCGATTCACGACGCGGCGCTCGGCCTGCTTGAAAACCAGGGCATGAAGGTGCTGGCCGCCGACGCACGGGCGCGCTACGCCTCAGGCGGCGCGCAGGTCGATGAAGCGACGCTGATGGTGCGGCTCGATCGTGGCCTTATCGCCCAGTCGCTGGCCACGGCGCCACGCGGCTTCTCATTGCACGCGCTCGATCCTGCGCGCACGGTATCACTGGCGGGACGCGGCGTGGCCTTTGCGCCAACGTCCGGACCGCCGAACATCATGGACATCGAGCGCGGCCGTCGCGCTGGCACGTTCGAAGATTTCTGTAACCTGATGAAGCTCTGCCAGAGCTTCGAGGCGATCCATGTACTGGGGAGCGGGGTGGAACCGCAGGATATTCCAGTGCACATCCGCCATCTCGAAGTTACGCGTGCGCAGCTGCTGCTGACAGACAAGGTGCCGTTCATCTTCTCGCGCGGCCACCAGCAGGTCGCCGACAACTTCGCGCTATTGCGCATTGCGCATGGATTGAGCGAAGAGGAATTTGCGCAGCGGCCGTACACCTATACGGTCATCAACACCAATTCACCGCTCCAGCTCGACATACCGATGTCGGAGGGGATCATCGACTTCGCCGCGGCCGGCCAGCCGACGATCATCACGCCATTCACGTTGGCCGGCGCGATGGCCCCGGTGACGATTGCCGGCGCATTGACGCTGGCACACGCCGAAGCGCTCGCCGGGCTGGCGCTGGCGCAGATCACTCGCGCGGGTGCGCCGGTCGTGTACGGCAGTTTCACTTCCAATGTGGACATGAAATCCGGTTCTCCCGCATTTGGCACCCCGGAGTACGTCAAGGCTTCGTTCGGCGCCGGGCAGCTGGCGCGCTTCCTGAAACTGCCGTGGCGTTCCTCGAATGCCACCGCTTCGAACGTGGTGGATGCGCAGGCGGCGTATGAAGCGCAGATGAGCCTGTGGGGCGCGCTGCTCGGCGGTTGCAATTTTATTTTGCACGCGGCCGGCTGGATGGAGAGCGGCCTGTCGACCTCCTACGAGAAATTCATCATCGACGTCGAGATGCTGCAGATGTTCGCCGAAGTGTTCCAGCCGGTCGGCGCGACCGGCGCGGATCTGGGCGTCGAAGCGGTGAACGAAGTCGGACCCGGCGGTCATTTCTTCGGCTGCGCGCACACCATGGAGCGCTACCGCACGGCGTTCTACGCGCCGATGGTTTCCGACTGGCGCAATTTCGGCGCCTGGACCGACGATGGCGCCAGGACCGCGACCCAGCGCGCCAACACGATCTGGCACGCGAAGCTGAATGAGTTTGTCGCGCCCGCGCGCGATCCGGCCGTCGTCGAGGCGCTTGATGCCTACGTTGAGCGGCGCAAGAGCGAGGGCGGCGCGCCGCCTGTAACCTGAGAGCCAGTTCATGAAAGCTAATGTGAGGGTGGCCGTCATCGGCGGCGGCGTCGTCGGCGCCAGCGTTCTGTACCATCTGACCAAAGCTGGCTGGAAGGATGTGCTGCTGATTGAACGTGCCGAGCTCACCTCCGGCTCGACCTGGCACGCGGCCGGCGGCATGCACACCCTGAACGGCGATCCGAACGTCGCGAAGCTCCAGCAGTACACGATCAAACTCTACAGCGAGATCGAGAAGATCTCCGGCCAGTCCTGCGGGATGCACATCACCGGCGGCGCCATGCTGGCCGGCACGCGCGAACGGATGGACTGGCTGAAGATGGCGCAGGCGCGCGGCCGGTATCTGGGCATGGAGCTCGAGCTGCTGTCGGTTGGCGAGATGAAGAAGATTTGCCCGCTGATGGATGAAAAGTGCTTTGTCGGCGGCCTGTACGACCCGATCGAAGGCCATGTCGACCCCTACGGCGTCACCCACGCCTATGCCAGGGCCGCGCAGATCGGCGGCGCCGAAATCATGCGCCAGACGCGCGTGCTCGACACGACGCAACGGGGCGATGGCAGCTGGGATGTGATCACGACACAGGGCACCGTGCACGCCGAGCACGTGGTGAATGCGGGCGGCCTGTGGGCGCGCGAGGTCGGCCGCATGGTGGGGCTCGAGTTGCCGGTGCTGGCCATGGAGCACCAGTATCTGATCACCGAAAACCTGCCTGAACTCATCGGCCAGAAAGAACAGCTGATGTGCATCGACTTCGAGGGCGAGATCTACATGCGCCAGGAACGCGGCGGCATGTTGCTCGGCACCTATGAGCAGGCTTGCGTCCCCTGGTCGCCGCGTGTCACGCCCTGGGATTTCGGCCAGGACCTGCTGCCCAATGACCTGGAACGCATTGCGCCGAGTCTCGAGGTCGGATTCAAGCACTTTCCGAGCCTGGCCGAGGCCGGCATCCGCAAGGTCGTCAACGGTCCGTTCACGTTTGCCCCGGATGGCAATCCACTCGTGGGACCCATCAAGGGATTGCGCAACTACTGGGTGGCCTGCGGCGTCATGGCCGGTTTCAGTCAGGGCGGCGGCGTGGGCCTGTCGCTCGCCAACTGGATGGTGGAGGGCGATCCGGGCGCGGACATCTGGGCCATGGACGTGGCGCGCTACGGCGACTGGACGACGAGCGCGTACACGAACGCCAAGGTGCGCGAAAATTATTCGCGCCGTTTCCGGATCCGCTTTCCAAACGAGGAATTGCCGGCGGCGCGGCCGCTGCGCACCTCACCGGTGTACGAAAAGCTGCGCGCGGAGAATGCCGTGTTTGGCGACTATTGCGGGCTCGAGCACGCACTCTGGTTCGCGCCCAAGGGGAGCGAGCCGACCGAGCAGATCACCTTTCACCGCTCAAACGCGCACGCGCATGTCGCCGCGGAATGCCGCGCGGTGCGCGCCGGCGTCGGCATGATCGAGATCACGAATTACGGCAAGTTCGAGGTGACGGGCGCGGGCGCCGTCGATTGGCTGTCGAAAGTCATGGCCAATAAAGTGCCAAAGGTCGGGCGCCTGTCGCTCTCGCCGATGCTGAATGAGCGTGGCCGACTGATTGGCGACTTCACGCTGGGCCGCGTGGCGGACGAGCGCGTGTTCCTGATCGGCACCTACGCCGCCGAATCCTATTACCTGCGCTGGTTCGAACGCAGCTTGCCCCCGGCCGGCGTCAGCGTGCGGCCCTGTGCGATGGAGTATGTGGGCCTGTCGGTCGCCGGGCCACAGAGCCGCGCGCTGTTGCAGGGACTGGTCAGCGCCGACCTGTCGAACGAGGCTTTTCCGTTCATGAGCTTTCGGCAGATCGATGTCGGCATGGTGCCGGCCTTCGTCGGCCGCGTTTCATTCACGGGCGACCTGGGTTACGAAATCTGGGTGACCAGTGAATACCAGCGTGCGCTGTACGACCTGTTGATGGACGCGGGCCGGCCGCTCGGCCTCAAGTTGTTCGGCGGGCGTGCACTGAACGCGATGCGCCTGGAGAAATCCTTTGGCACCTGGGCGCGTGAATTCCGGCCGATCTATGGACCGTTCGAAGCGGGCCTCGGCCGTTTCGTTGATCTGTCCAAGAGCGACTTCATCGGGCGTGCGGCTGCAGCCAAGGAAAAAGAGCAGGGCGGCGAGCGCAAACTCATTGCGCTAGCCGTCCAGGCAGAAGACGCGGATGCGATCGGCGACGAACCGATCTGGCATGGCGGCAAGGTCGTGGGCTGGGTGACCTCCGGTGGCTACGGCCACAGCGTGGGCCAGTCGCTCGCGCTGGGTTATGTGACAACCGCCGTGGCCGCGGAAACCAGCGGCTTCGCGGTCGAGATCATCGGCAAGCGCTGCGAGGCGACGCGGCTGGCCGAACCGCCCTTCGATCCTTCGGGCGCCAGGATGCGCAGCTAACCCGTCGGCAGCAAGCGACCCTGTTCCAGGAAGCTGCGGGCTGCCGCGTCAAAACCACGCCAGGCTGCTGATGCCAGCGCACCGCCCAGGCTGACGCGGCGCACGCCGGCCGCGGCCAGGTCCGCCACGCGCATCTCCTGCCCGAACAGCAGCACGTTGACCGGTAGCGGCGCGACCGCGCGCACGATGTCACCAATGACGCGGATATCCTTAACGCCAGGCGCATACAGGCAATCAGCACCCGCTTCGGCGTAGCGCAGCAGGCGGTCGATGACCGGCGCCTGTCTGGTTTCGCCTTCGAAGCAGGCTTCGGTGCGCGCAACCAGCACGACATTCTGGCCCGTTGCCGCGATGGCCTGCTTCGCCGCAGCCACGCGTTCAGCTGCGTGCGCCGTGTCATACAACCCGTCGCTGCCGCGGTCCTCGATCGACAGGCCGGCAATGCCAGTCGCGATCGCGAGCCGCACATTTTCGGCCACGCCCTCGGGCGTGTCGGCAAAGCCATTTTCGAAATCGGCGTTGACCGGCAGCTGCGTTGCCGCGACCAGCGTGCGCAGATGATCGAGCGCCTGCGTGACAGTGATCTGGTAGTCCTCCAGTCCGAGGGTCTGCGCGCAGGCCGAACTGGAACTGGCGATTGCCTTGAAGCCCAGGCGCTCGAGCCGCAGCGCACCGCCGATATCCCAGGGATTGGGCAGCAGGAAGCACCCTTGCGTATGCAGAGTACGAAACTGCGCTCGTCGTTCATTGAATTGCGCTGGCGTGGCCGCGGGCATGATCTTGTCCTGATGAATCAGGTGCTAATGACGGTAACTCTGGTCTTTCGCATCGAGCAGGAGCTTTAGCTGTTCGAAGTGCGCGAAGGCGGCATCGCTGTAGTCGGCCCAATCCGCGGCAGTCTTGGCGGCAATGTCTGGCGGCATGACATTCAGCGGTTGGCCGCTGGAATAGGCGAGCAGCATCGTCCTGCTGGCACGCTCGAAGAAATACAGCAGATCGAAGGCCTCGGCGACGGTCGGCGCCGTGACCGACACGCCGTGGTTGCCCATCAGCAGGATCGGGTGCTGGGCCAGTGCGGCGGCGATCCGTTTTCCCTCCGCTTCATCGTCGGCGATGCCGCCGTAGCCCAGATCCAGTCCGACCATGCCGGTGAAGCGCGCCGTGTTCTGATCTATTGGCTTCAGCATCGGATCCTTGAGCGTGGCCAGAACGGTGGCGTAGGGCGGATGACAGTGCAGCAGTACCTGCGCCTGCGGCACCTGCCGGTGCACGGCGCCATGGATGCACCAGGCGGACGGATCGGGCGCATCGGGCCGTTGCATCGTGCCGGGGTCGCCGGCATCGAGCAGCAGCAAATCGCTGGCGCGCACCGTCGCAAAATGCTTCCAGCGCGGATTCAGCAGGAACGTCCGCCCATCCGTGGACACGCAGGCGCTGAAATGATTGCCGACCGCCTCGTGCCAGTTGAATTCGACCGCGAGCCTGAAGGCCGCCGCCAGATTGACCCGCATTGTCCATTCCGCGCTCATCACTTCAGGCTCCCGTGCAATCTGCCGTGGCATATTATGCTTGCAGACACTTCACCGCCATCGAGTGCCCTCATGTTGCCCACGCCGCTGAACAACGACCAGTGGATTTACAGCAAACGTCCCGAAGGCGCGGTCGGTGCCGAACACTACGAGCGGCGCACGGTTCCCGTCGACCCAAAGGTAGCCGTCAACGAGGTGCTGGTCGAAGCGCATTACATCAGCGTCGACCCCTACATGCGCATCCAGCAGGCCGCGCGCGATACCTATGACGTGCCGCATCCGCTGGGAATTGTGCAGCGGGCAGGCACCGTTGGCCAGGTCATCGCTTCCGGGAGCGAGCGTTTTCAGGCTGGCGACTGGGTACTCGGTTACGGCGGNNGACGGCGGCTGGCAGCGCTACCAGCGCGCGCATGCCGATGAGCTGCAGAAGCTCGATCCCGCCAGGGCGCCGGTCACGACCGCGCTCGGTGTTCTCGGCATGCCTGGGCGCACGGCCTGGTTCGGTCTCATGGACGCGGGTGTTCCTAAACCTGGCGAAACGCTCGTGGTCTCCGGCGCTGCCGGAGCAGTCGGATCGCTGGTCGCGCAGTTTGGCAAACGCGCAGGCTGCAGGGTCTTCGGCATCGCCGGCGGAGCGCGCAAATGCCGCTTTCTGACCGACACCCTTAAATTGGACGGCGCGATTGACTATCGGGCAAATTCAGACACGGCAGCGCTGGCGGCTGAATTGAAGCGCCTTACCGGTGGTGTCGATGTCTATTTTGACAACGTGGGCGGCTGGATCACGGATGCCGTCATTCCGTTGATCAAGCGGCGCGCGCGCATCATCATTTGCGGCGCAATCAGTCAATACCAGGGCGGACTGGACCGGCCGGATATGGGACCACGGCTGCTGCAACACATGCTGTACCAGCGCGCGACCATCCAGGGGATTCTGGCGCGCGACTTCGTACACCGCATGGACGAGATGAAAGCCATCGTTGCTCCCTGGGTGCAGCGCGGCGAGATTGTGTTCGAGGAAACCATCGTTGACGGCTTCGACAACCTGCCGTCGGCGCTGAACAGCCTGTTTGAAGGGAAAAACCTCGGCAAGCTGCTGGTACGGATCTGAGGGAGAAGGATATGCACAAGAGCAGGCTGGCGGGATTCATCATCGACTGCAACAGCACCGACCTGGACGGGGCAGCTCGTTTCTGGAGCGGCGCGCTCGGCATGCCGGTGCGCGAACTGCCGGGAGAAGAGGGCGACAAGTACAAGCGGCTGGTCGATCCGGAAGGGCGCATGCACATCGAGGTGCAGACCGTATCGCACCCGAGCCGTGTGCATCTGGACATCGAGTCAGACGACATCGATGCCGAAGTGCGCCGGCTCGAGCAACTCGGCGCCAAGCGCGTGCGGCAGGTGCAGTCCTGGTGGGTGATGGAGGCCCCGACGGGGCAGCGATTTTGCGTGGTGCGCGCACAGAGCGATAGCTTCGCGCAGCAGGGCACGCAGTGGGATTGAACGCGGCCGTCAGCTGACCGGACTGGCGTCGACCGGTCTGGCACTGACCGGGCTGGCGCAGGGGCGCTCGCTGCGCTGCGCGTGAAAGATGCCCTGCCGCGCCTCCACGGTGACGAGCGACTCCATGCCGCCACTTTGCTGCTCGCAGCTCGACTCCACCGCGTGCACAGCCTGCGCGCTCTTTCGTATCGCCTCCCAGGTCTGCGCATCGAGCTCCAGCGGCTCGTCGGGCGCGTCGGCCGATGCGAACACATGCAGGCGCATGTTGTACTTCGATACTCCGACCAGCACCATGCGGTGACGGCCGCAACCGGCCGCGCCCACCTGCAGCAGGAATTCGTTGGCGCGGCCATCATGGTTGTAGTCGGCGATGCGCATCACGGAGGCGGACCCGCGCGAGCGCACACGCGTGAGAAAATTGAAATCCGAAGCGTGGTGCCAGTCGTCATCCTCGTCGTGCGCCGAGGCGGGCACAGGTTGCCAGCGCTGCAACACCGCGAGATTGCCCGCCCCGGGACCTAAGCCCGGCCGGAAGAAACCAGTCAGGTCCAGCGTTTCGCGGATCGCACCGCGACGCAAGCGCACGAGCGAGAGTTTTCCGGCCTCGCCGTATGCGAACCCGGAACAGGGACAGGCCAGCGCCGCGCTCACATCGTCCGGCCCACAGGCCGATGCAGGCAGCGCGTCCCACTCCAGCTTCCAGGTTTCGCTGACACCGTTGACCTGCACCACCCGTTGCTCGCGCACCAGATCAGCAAGCTCGGCTGCGCGTGCGGCAACTGGCGCCAGTATCGCGCTTGCCGCGAGTAACAATGCCGGGACGTGTGCAAGGTGGCGCATATGCTTCAGGCTCAGTGGCGCAGCAGCGCGTCGAGCGCGGCGACCGTGCGGTCGATCTCTTCCGCGGTGTTGTAGTGCGCGAGGCCGATGCGCAATACGCCTTCCCTTTCGTCGAGTCCAAGCCGGCGCGCCAGTTCCAGCGCGTAATTATGGCCTGACCACACGTTGATGCCCTGTGCGGCCAGTGCGCGCGCGAGCGCGCTGTTGCGGTGCCCGCGATGCGTGATGGAAACCGTGGGTACCCGTTGCGCGAGCTGCCGGGGATCCGTGATGCCCTGCACCGACACACCCGGGATCGCACGCAAACCGTCGATGAGTTGCTGCGCCAGCGGCATCTCGTACGCGGTCGCGGCCTGGTAAGCGCCCGCAATGCGATCGGCGAGCGACCCCGAAGCTCCAGTCAACTCGCCCAGCCACCCGAGATAATCGGCGGCGGCGGCCACGCCGGCCAGCAGTTCGGTCTGCGGCGTACCGGTTTCATGGCGCCCCGGCGGCGCCTGCGGCGCGCAACGCACGGCGTATGCATAAGTCTCGGTGAGCAGGGCTTCGCGGCCCCACAAGATGCCCAGGTGCGGTCCAAAGAACTTGTAGGCCGAGCAGGCCAGAAAATCACAGCCGAGCGAGGCCACATCCGCCTTGCCGTGTGGCACAAACTGCACGGCGTCGACATAGACCAGCGCTCCCACCGAACGTGCCAACCGGCTGAGATCTGCAACGGGATTGATCGAGCCAGTCATGTTGCTGGCATAGTTCAGGGCCAGCAGGCGAGTGTGTTCGTTGAGGAGCGGTGCGAGGTCTGAGGGTTCGATGCGCCAGGTATCGCGGTTGATCGGCAGCCAGCGAACCGTCATGCCGCGCTCTTCCGCCAGATGCAGCCACGGCGACACATTTCCTTCGTGATCCATCTGCGTCACGATGAGTTCATCGCCCGGTCCCCACTGCCGGCCGAGGGAGCGCGACATCTGGAAGGTCAGCATGGTCATTGACTGGCCGATGGTGATCTCGCTCCCGGACGCGCCGCCGAGCAACGCCGCCATGGCCTCGTGCGCGCGCTCGTAGATGGCGTCGGCCGCCTGCGAAGCCTGGAAGTAACCGCCGAGGTTGCTGGCTGCGTCGGTGGTTGCGGCGCCAACCGCGGCCGACACCTGCCGCGGCACCTGCGTTCCGGCCGGGTTATCCAGATAGATGGCCGGATTGTCCAGCGCCGGGAACTGCGCACGTACCTGCTCGATCGGGAATCGCGTCACGGTCGACTGCCTCCGGTGAATGCCGAAATTGTAGCGATTCCGGGCCCTGGGCGGGGACAAACCTGCGGCCGCGGCCGGTGCTTCCCAGTCAGCCACCGTTTTATTATCATGGCCATGACATTTAAAACTGCCGGACGAGGCGGCGCACGGCGCCGCAGCAGTCCGGCTGCAAGGATTCACACATGCGCGAGATCAGAACCCTCGGTCTGCTGGGCACCGGAGTCATCGGCGGCGGCTGGGCCGCGCGTGCGCTGCACTTTGGCATCGACGTGATTGCCGCCGATGTGAAGCCGCAGATGGAGCAGTGGATCCGCGACGCGGTCGCCAATGCCGAGCCGGCGCTGGCGCGCCTGACGCTCGCGCCGCTCCCGCCCAAGGGGAAGCTCAGCTTCACCACCGACCTGCACGAGATGGCGCGCAAGGCCGATTTCATCCAGGAAAATATCCCCGAGCAACTCGAACTCAAGCAGCGCGTGCTGGCCGATGTGAGCCGCA
This sequence comes from Gammaproteobacteria bacterium, assembly GCA_003162555.1. Classification (GTDB taxonomy): domain Bacteria; phylum Pseudomonadota; class Gammaproteobacteria; order Steroidobacterales; family Steroidobacteraceae; genus FEN-1191. The sequence goes on from PMNQ01000100.1 coordinate 24,487, forward strand.
CGGCGAGCGCAGATGTGATCATCGCCTCGAGCACCTCCGGCCTGATGCCGAGCGATCTTCAGGCAAAGATGGTCGCGCCGGAACGGCTGCTGGTTGGCCACCCGTTCAATCCGGTCTACCTGCTGCCACTGGTGGAGCTGGTTGGCGGCAAGCAGACCTCGCCGGCCACCATCGAGGCGGCCCGCAAGTTCTACACCTACATTGGCATGCACGCGCTGCACGTGCGTCGCGAAGTGCCCGGGCACCTGACCGACCGGCTGCAGGAAGCCATCTGGCGCGAAATCCTGCACATGGTCAATGAGGGCGTCGCAACCACCGGCGAACTGGACGAGTCGATCATCTATGGGCCGGGCCTGCGCTGGGCGGCGATGGGCACCAATCTCATCTATCACCTTGCGGGCGGCGAGACCGGCATGCGCCACATGCTGCACCAGTTCGGCCCTTGCCTGAAGTGGCCCTGGACCAAGCTCGAAGCGCCGGAGCTCACCGAAGAATTGATCGATCGGATGGTCAAGGGCACGCAGGATCAGGCCGGAGGCCGTTCGATCCGCGAGCTCGAGCGGCTGCGCGATGACTACCTGGTGGCGATCCAGCAGGTGCTGCGCCAGTACGACATTGGTGCGGGCGCCACGTTGCGCGCGCTCGAAAAACGCCTGTATGNNAGGGGCCGCGCCGGTTGGTGCCAGCGGCGCGCTGCCGCCAATGGCCGGTGCGGTGCGCCCGGAATGGATCGACTACAACGGTCACATGACCGATTCGCGCTACCAGCAGGCTTTCGGCGATGCACTGGATCTGCTGTGCCGCCGCGTCGGCATCGACGAGGATTACCGCAAACGCGTCGGCATGTATTACACAGTGGAGAGCCACACGACCCATCGGGCCGAACTCAAGGCCGGGGAGGCGTATTACGTCGAGACGCGCGTGATCGCCGTCGACGACAAGCGCCTGCGGCTGTTTCACAACCTGCGCCGCACGCGGGACAAGGTGCTGGCCGCCACCGGCGAACACATGCACCTGCACGTGGGCGTCGAGACTGGCCGTACCACACCGGTGCCGCAGATCGTGCGTGTGCAGCTCGAGCGCATCCGCGATGCGCAGTCCGCCGAGCCGCTGCCGGCGCAGGCCGGCCGCGCCATCGGCCAGCCGCGCGTACCGAACTAGGGCCAGAGGGGCGATTCCTTGCCCAAGCGCGTCGATCACGCCAGGCGGCGCGATGAAATAGCGCTGGTCGCCTGCCGCGCGATCGCGCAGCACGGCTTCGCCCGTGCGACGGTGGCGCAGATCGCGCGTGCAGCCGGCTACACCACCGGCATGGTCGCGTACTACTTCGATTCCAAGCAGGAAATCATCCTGGCTGCACTGCGGTTGATCCTCAAGCGAATGGACCAGCGCCTGCAGCGTGCGCCCGGCGCGGCGCGCGCGGGATTGCTCGATGTGCTGAGCGAAGCGCTGCCCATCGACGGCCACCGGCGCACCGAGTGCGCATTCTGGACCGCATTCTGGGGGCAACTCGCCGCAGACCCGCAGCTCAAGCGCCTGAATGCCTGGGTGCATCGCGAATACCGTAAACTGTTCGAACGCTGCCTCGCGGAGCAGTGGCCGGAGTCGCTGGCCTGGCCGACCGCAGTGCGCCAGCAGGCGCTACGCTCGCTGATCGCGTTCATGAACGGCGTGACCACCAGCGCGGTGTCGAGCCCGCGCGATTGGCCCGCCCGTACGCAGGTCCGGCAGCTCGATTTGCATCTGACACTGCTGCGCGACTGGGCACGCAGCGCCTCGCGTCAAAGTCTCATGGAGTAAGCGGCATGGATTTCTCGCTGACCGAAGAGCAGGAGCTCATCATCAAGACCACGCGCAGCTTCGTCGAGCAGGAGCTGTACCCCCACGAGAAAGAAGTGGAAGAGACGGGCGTGCTGCGGCCGGAGCTGCTGGCTGAGCTCAAAGGCAAGGCTATCGAAGCAGGGCTGTACGCGGCCAACATGCCAACCGAAGTGGGCGGCGGTGGCCTCGATACGGTCAGCTGGGTCCTGTACGAAAAGGAACTGAGCCGCGCGAATTACGCCTTGCACTACTGCTGCGTCGGGCGTCCCTCGAACATTTTGCTGGCCTGTCAGGGTGCGCAGCGCGAGAAATACCTTCTGCCCGCAGTGCGCGGCGAGCGCACCGACTGCCTGGCGATGACCGAGCCGGGCGCGGGATCGGACCTGCGCGGCATCAAGACCACGGCTGTGCGTTCCGGCAATGATTTCATCATCAATGGCACCAAGCATTTCATCAGCCACGCCGATCACGCGGATTTCGTGATCCTGGTGGCGGCGACCGGCGTCGAGGAATCCGCCCGCGTGCCGCGCAAGAAGATGACGACTTTCCTCATCGACATGGGTCATCCGGGCTTCGAAGTGCTGCCCGGCTACCGCAACGTCTCGCATCGCGGCTACAACAACTGCATCCTGCGCTTTACCGATTGCCGCGTCAGCGCGGACGCGGTGTTGGGCGAGGTCGACAAGGGCTTCGATGTAGCCAATACATGGCTCGCTGCAACACGGTTGCAGGTTGCCGCCGGGTGTCTCGGCCGCGCTGAGCGCGCGCTCGATCTCGCCAAGCATTGGGCCGTGGAACGCGTGCAGTTCGGTCAGGCGATCGGCAAATTCCAGGGGATCAGTTTCAAGCTCGCCGACATGGCGGTGGAGCTGCGTGCCGCCGAGCTACTGACACTGGAAGCCGCCTGGAAGCATGACAAGGGCATCGCTACCGATGCCGATTTCGCCGTGGCGAAGTTGAAGGCCAGCGAAATGCTGGCGATGGTCGCAGACGAGGCGTTGCAGATTCACGGCGGCATGGGCCTGATGGCCGACCTGCCGCTCGAACGCATCTGGCGCGACGCGCGAATCGAGCGCATCTGGGATGGCACCAGCGAGATCCAGCGCCACATCATCTCGCGCGCGCTGCTGCGGCCGCTGGGCGGCTAAGCAACCGCGCGGGGCGGGCGTCGCTGCGCTAGCGCCCGGTCCAGCGCGGCGTGCGTTTCTCGGCGAAGGCGCGGGCGCCTTCCTTCAGGTCTTCGGATCGCGCCACGCGCTGCGTGAGATCGAGGGAATCATGGAGCGTGAACGCCTCATGCTCGGCCACGACTTCACTGTGGCGCAGCAGCTGCTTGATGGCCGGAAACAGCAGCGGCGGTCCGTCGGCGAGCTGTTTGGCAATCTCGCGTGCCTTGTTCAGCGCCTGGCCCTTGGGTACGACGTGATTGACGAGCCCCCAGTGCTTGGCTTCCGTGGCGTCCATCCAGCGACCCGTCAGCAGGAATTCCACTGCGACATGATACGGAATGCGGCGACGCAACTTGATTGTGCCGGCGTCCGGCAGCACGCCAACGTTAATCTCAGGAAGCGCAAACGTGGCATGTTCCTCGACGACGATAATGTCCGCGCCGATCATCAGCTCGAAGCCACCGCCACAGGCGATGCCATTGACCGCAGCAATGATCGGCTTGTTCAGGTTGCGCGGGTGGTTGAGCCCCGCAAAACCGCCTTCACCCCAGTCGGAGTCGGTCGCCTCGCCGGCCGCGGCGGCCTTGAGGTCCCAGCCCGCGGAAAAAAACTTCTCACCCGTTCCGGTGACGATAGCCACACGCAACGCCGCATCGTCGCGGAACATCTTGAATGTGTCATTCAGCGCACGACTCGCCTTCAGATCCATGGCATTTGCCTTGGGGCGGTCGAGCCTGACTTCCAGCACAGCGCCGTCGCGCGAGATGACGATCCCATCAGCCATGATTCGCTCTCCTTATCCGATTCTGATCAGCGCATCGACCGCGACCACNNAGCGTAGCGGGTCACGGCCAGGATTGCATCGATCAGCGCCGGGACATCGCCAGCCGGCTTGCCGCGAAAACCGCTGAGCAAGCGATGCACCTTGAGCTGGCGCAGCGCGGCCTGCACGGCCGCGGGCGTGAACGGCGGCAGCAGGCTGACGCTTTCGTTTAGCAGCTCGGTCAGCACGCCACCAGCACCCAGCACCAGCGACAACCCGAATTGCGGATCTACTATGGTGCCGACCAGAATTTCCGCCACCGCATCGACAATCATCTCTTCAACGAGCACCGTGCCGCTGATCGTTGCGAGCCGCGCGGCGGCGGCTGCGGCCTCTTTGGAGTCGCGAATGTTGAGGATCACGCCACCCACGTCGGACTTGTGCGCGATGGCCGGATCCGCGGCTTTCATGACCACCGGAAATCCGATCGCCGCTGCAGCAGCGGCCGCTTCGCCCACCGGCACCTGGCTCGATCGAGGCACCGGTACCCCAAACTTCTGCAGCGCCGACTTGGCTTCGAACTCCGACAACAGCCGCGGCGTGGCGGACGCGCGTGGCGGCAGCATCAACTGAACCGCTGCGCCCGCTTTCCATGTTTCGCCCATCGCGCCTGCACGATCGAGGGCCTCGAGCGCTTCGCGCTGTCCCTGCAGCGGAGCGACGCCGGCGTGCAGGCATTGCGCGCGCACCGCGGCCGGGATGGTCTCCGGCAGTGAGGCGAGCAGCGCACCGCGCGCCGCGCCGGGCGCCGCCGTGGCCGCGACGAATTCCGAAATGACGTTCGTGAACGCGGTGGTATCCACGCTCGCGGGCGGGCAGTCGAGCATCAGGGCGACCGCGTCGAAGTCGCAGGCCAATGTGGTATCGAACAAGCTGCGCAACCGCGGCAGGTCGAACCAGGCATAGGTATGGATGTCGCAGGGATTGCTGATGGTCACGCGCTCGCCCAGTATTTCACGCAGGCGCGCCGTGCGTGCGGTGTCAAAGGGCGGGAAGCTCAGGTCCACGTGGCGCGACACGTCAGCGGTCATTGCAATATCACCGCCCGAGAATCCCAGAATCAGCATGCGCCGACCGGGCAGAGGCCCTCCGGTATGCAAGACTTTCAGGGTTTCGCACAGGGTCGCCAGCGTGTCGCAGCGGGCAATACCGGCCTGATTGCAGAACGCGTCGAACAGCGTATCGGCGCCGGTCAGCGCGCCGGTGTGACTTTGCGCGGTGCGCGCCGCAACTTCGGTGCGTCCGGCCTTCACCAGCGCGATTGGCTTGCCCGCCTTGCGCGCCCGCTCGGCGGCCTGCGCGAAGCGTCCGAGATCCTGGATGCCCTCCACGTACAGGCCGAAGGCGCTGACGCGCTCATCGCTGCACAACATTTCAATCAGGTCCTCAACCGCAAGGCGGGTCTGGTTGCCAACCGTAAACAGGTAACCGATCGGCAGCGAGCGGCCGTTGAAGGTGAGCGTCAGTCCGATCGTGCCGCTCTGGCAGATCAGCGCCACGCCACGCTCGAGCGGTTCGCCGACAACCTGATCTGGCAGCAGCGCGCAGCGATCAAAGAAATTGACGATGCCGTAGCAGTTGGGCCCGAAGAACGGCACGGTTGGCGCAGCTTTGACCAGCGCTGTGGTCAGCGCGCGGCCCGCTTCTGTGCCGAGCTCGGAATATCCGGAGGCAAAGCAGACGAAGCCGCCGGCCTTGCGCCGCTCCAGCGCCGCCGCCACGCCGATCGCTTCGGACGCCGGCACGGCAATAAAGGCCTGGTCGGGCGAATCAGGTAGATCGTCAACAGAGCGGTAGTACCGGCAATTCTCCGTGGACTCCCGCGTTGGGTGCACGCGCCAGATCTGTCCGCGATAGCCAATGGCCGCATTGCCCGCGGCGACGGCGTCGGTCCAGCCACCGCCGATCAGCGCCATGCTCTGTGGTCTCAACAGGCGGCGAACCGCGACCTCGGTGAGCGCGGGCGCGCGGGAATCAGCCACCGGAACGCTTCCGCAGCTCAATACGTCGAGAGCCCGGTGCAGGCGCTGCAATGCCAGCCGTGGCCGACACCATCGCTTCAATTGCGGACATGATCGGCGCCGGGAACGGGGCCGAGCCCGTGGTCTCGCCCTGGTGCACATGCAATAGCATCATTTCGCCCGCAGCCACCGGATCCGCGTAACGGTCGCAATAGAAATCAAAGGCCGCATGCATGCGCTTGCGGTCTGCGGCCAGGATGCGCACGCGCACATCAACTCGGTCACTGCCCTTGACCTCGTGCAGGAAGTGCTGATGCTGCTCGAGCGTGAACAACGTGCATCCGGTCTCGCGGCGATAACCTTCGTGGATCCCGAGCTGGTCCATCAGCGCGTCGCAGGCGAGGCTCATGATCACGCCGTAATAGCCGTCGCGCAGATGCCCGTTGTAGTCGATCCACGCGGGGTCAACCGCCGTGGAGTAGATCTTCGGCGCCTGCACGGAAACGCTCAGTGGATCTTCAGGCGTTCCCGGGCCTGGGCGGGCGTGATGATCTTGGCGCCCATGGCTTCGATGATGGTGCGCGCCTTCTCCACCAGCTGCGCGTTGCTGGCATACACGCCGCGGCTCAGGTAGAGATTGTCCTCGAGACCGACGCGCACGTTGCCGCCCAGCAGGATCGACTGTGCGACCCAGGGCATCTGCATGCGGCTGATGCCGAATGAAGTCCACACGCTGCCGGCGGGCAGGGCATTCACCATCGCGAGCAGATGACCGGTGTCAGCCGGCACGCCGTAGGGGATGCCGCAGCACAGCTGGATCAGCGGCGGATCGGGGACCAGGCCTTCCTTGATCATCTGCTGCGTGAACCACAGGTTGCCGGTGTCGAAGATCTCGAGCTCGGCCTTCACCTTGAGATCGCGCAGGATGCCCGCGCCCTTGCGCAGATAATTGGGCGTGGAAATGTACGCGCGATTGGTGTCGCCGAAATTCAGGCTCCCGCAATCGAGCGTGGCGACATCCGGTCGGTACAGGCCTTCCTCGCACAGATCGATGATGTGCCGCATGCGGTCTTCCTGCGACACGAAATCGGTGCCCGGCGCCGGCGTGTCTTTCATGCCGTTGTCGCCGACGTAAATGTAGCCGCCCATGCCGCAGGTCAGGTTGACGAGCACGTCCACCTTGCTCTCGCGGATGAGCTTCACCACCGCACGGTAGTGCTTGCTCTCCATGCTGAAAGCGCCGGTCTCGGGATTGCGCACGTGGATGTGCACCATGGCCGCGCCCGCCTTGGCCGCATCGATCGCAGCGCCCGCGATCCCTTCAGGCGTGATCGGGCAGTGCGGGCTCTTGGTGACCTTGGTGTCGTCGCCAGTGATGGCGCACGTGATCATAACCTCGTGATTCATGGGCAAAGATATTATCGGGTTCGAAATAAATAAGCCATTGTGACGGCGTCTGCTATAGCCGTGGGTTCGATGCGCCGTTTGCTACGCAAAACGCGCCGGCGGCGAGGCGAGCCGCACTTCCGGAATGCGCGCGCGCAACAGCTCGTGGAACTCGAGCATCCAGCGCTCCAGCGTCGACAGCCGCCCGGGCACATAACTGCTCGATTGCAGCCCGCGCTGCACCCGCTCGCACAGCCAGGTGTCTTCGCTGTTGGTCTGGCGGTTGATGCGGTCGCTGAGGTAGCGGGCAATGCGCGTCTCGCGACGCGTGTCCGGCAGGCCGTAGACGGCGCCGCGGATGATCGATTTTCCGGGACCATTGGGCAGGATCTGGAAAAAATCCATCTGGTCGGGCATGACGTCGATCCCGAGGTTGGGCAGCATGCTGTAGAAGCGCCAGCAGCGCCGGTTGGGCTCTGGCAGGTGCTGCGTAATGCCGCCGATGATCTTCTGGTAGGTGCGCTCCATCCAGCGCGACGAAGGCTGTTCGCGGAACCACCCTGCGCCGCGTGCGACGCCGGGGACGCCACGCTGGTCGTCATAGTCCGGCGTGAACATGCGGTTGAGTCCCGGGTGCCCGATCGGCACGTGATAGGACTCCAGGTAGTTGTCCATGACGATCTTCCAGTCGACATTCCAATGCTCGACTGTGATCGGACTAAGCGGCTCCATGTCCGCGAAGCGATACGGCGTCAGTTCATCGGCCAGGTCGCCCCACACCTCACTGACCGGCGGCGGATTGCCTGTAATGGCGACGAACACGAAGCCGAAAGCGACTTCCACCTTGATCGGCCGCAGGCCGTTCTGGCTCCGGTCGAGCTCCGGAAAGCTCTCGCGCACCGGCATGCCCATCAGCGAGCCGTCGTGCCGGTAGGACCAGCCGTGGTAAGGGCAGGTCACCGAAGTAGGGCACGTGCCCTGGCCGTCGACCAGCCGCGCGCCGCGGTGGCGGCACACGTTGTGGAAACCGCGGATCGTGCCGTCGCGATCGCGAATGACGAATACGCTCTCGGGCCCGAGATCGAGCGTGGCGAAATCACCGTTTTTCTTCAGCGCGCTGATGTGGGTGACGATCTGCCAACTGGGGAGCAGAATGCGTTCGATTTCCAGGCGGGTCATTTCCGGGTGGGAATACACCCAGGCCGGAAGGGCGTGCGGCGCCGGATCTGGCGCCAGTGGTTCCAATGCAGCGGTAGAGATCTTCATCACTGCGCCCTCTTCAGGACCAGAATTATACAGCCGTGCAATTTACGCCGGCACAGGGCAGCTTGGCAACCCTGGGAACCGGCGCAAGCTCCTGATCGAAATAAAATGGCGTTAAACCAATAGCCTATAAATATGAGTGAAGGATTATGTAGAACTGATACGGCAGCAGATCCGCGCTGAATTTATCGCATTTCGGTCTTCCAAACGACGCAAGTATATGATCATATAGTAACCACGAATCGCGGCAGCGGCGGTACACGCGTGCCTCGCCAATAGTGCCATGTCCCGATTCCCTTAAGGAGGCTGCCATGGCCAGAAAATTAGAAAAGAGCAACGCCCACTTCCGCAAGGCCCTCACCCGGCTCCCGCTCGGCGTCGCCTCCAATTTTCGCTACTGGGGCGAGGATCGCACGATTTATGTGAAGCATGGGCGCGGCGCACGTATCACGGACATGGACGACAACGTCTACGTCGATTATCGCCTGGGGTACGGTCCGGCCATTCTCGGCTACGCCGATCCGCGTGTCGACGCGGCGGCCCGCGAGGGGATGGAAGTGGGTGGCGTGTTCGCGCTGTCGACCGAGCGCGAATACAAGGTTGCCGAGCGCATCCACAAGATGGTGCCGGCGGCCGAGCTGGTGCGGTTTTCCAATTCCGGCACCGAGGCCGTCATGGCCGGATTGCGTCTGGCGCGCGCCTTCACGGGCCGCGACGACTACATCATCCTTGAGGGCAGCTATCACGGGCTGTTCGACGCGGCTATGTGGTACACGCCGATGGAGAAGTGGAGCCAGGTCGGTGACCCGCAGATACAGCCCTACAGCGAGGGTATTCCCGTGGGCTTGCGCGGCTTCGCGAACTTCGTGCAGGCCAACGATGCGAATCAGCTCGAGGATGTGTTCAAGCGCACCGCCGGGCGCATCGCCTGCATGCTGATCGAGCCGATCATGGGCAACTGCCTGGGGATTGCCGCAGAGCCCGAGTATCTGCGGGCGGCGCGCGACCTGTGCGACAAGTACGGCACGGTGCTGCTGATTGATGAAGTGAAGACCGGCTTCCGCGTGGCGCGCGGCGGCGTGCAGGAGCTCTACGGCATCAAGGCCGACCTGTGCACGTTTGCCAAAGCCGTGGCGAATGGTTACCCGATTTCCGTGCTGGCCGGGCGCGAGGACATCATGCGCAAGCTCGGCAAGGGCGTGGCGCATGGTGGCACCTATACGGCGCACTCGGTGTCGATGGCCGCTGCGGAGAAATGCCTGGAGATCCTCGATGAAACCGATGCGCTCGAACGCATCGCCGACTATGGCACGCGCCTGCGCAACGGCATGCGCACCGTGCTCGGCGCGCGCGGCATCCCGCACAGCTTTGTCGGTCATCCCTCGATGACCGGCCTGTACTTTGCGCAGAATCCGCCGCGCAACTATCGCGACTGGAAGGGCAGCGACTATTCCTTCTACGATGCGATGGCCAAAGTGCTGCACGATGAGCTGATCCTGTGCGAACCCGATTCGCGCGAACCCTGGTTCATCAGCGCTGCACATGACGAATCCTGCTACCTCGACACGATGCGGGCATTCGAAAAAGCCGTCGATGTGACGCTGGACGCAGCGCGCAACGGCTCAGTCACAGCGCACGGCGCCTGACGGGCCCAAGGGTCTGCGTCGATCATGGGGGAGCGGTCCAAGCCCGATGTCCTGATCGTCGGCGCCGGGCATAACGGCCTGGTGGCTGCCTGCTACCTGGCGCGGGCCGGGCTCAAGGTGCAGGTGCTCGAGCGCAACCCGTACATCGGCGGCGCCGCGGTCAGCCGCAAGCTTTACGGGGATTTCACCTACTCGAACTGCTCGTACGTGTGCAGCCTGCTGCGCCCCGAGATCATGCGCACGCTCGAATTGCCGCGCTTCGGGCTGCAGATCATCCCCTACGATGGCGGCTGCACGATGATGCGCGACGGCGGCCACCTGGCGCTGTACGACAACCACGACGCCTTGCGCCGGGAAATCGCACGTCATTCGAAGCGCGACGCCGAGGCCTACGATCGCTACGCGCGCGATGTGATCCGGCAGTGCAAATTCATCAAGCCGCTGCTGATGCGCGAGCCACCGGATCCGACTTCGTTCAAGCCACGTGACATCCGCGAGCTGCTGTATCTGGGCGGGCACTTCCAGCGCCTGGGCGAGGCGCGCATGTATGACACGCTGCGCTTCTGGACCATGAGCGCCGCGGATTTTCTCGACGAGTACTTCGAGAGCGAGATCGTCAAGGCGCATATGGCCGGCAGCGCAATCATCGGCACGGCACTCGGGCCGCGCTCACCGGGCACCGCCTACGTGCTGCTGCATCACTACATGGGCGACATCGACGATACGGTCGGCGCCTGGGGTTTCGCCCGCGGCGGCATGGGCGCGGTGACCCGCTCGCTCGCGGCTTCGCTCCAGGCGAGCGGCGGCACGATCCGCACCAGCGCCGGTGTCGAGCGGATCCTGGTACGCAATGGACGCAGCGTCGGCGTGGCACTCGCCGATGGCGAAGAGATCAGCGCCCGGCTGGTGCTCTCGAACATGGACGTAAAGCGCACTTTCCTCAACACCGTCGACAGCAAGGAGTTGCCGGAAGATTTCCTGCGCCAGGTGCGCAACTTCAAGATCCGCGGCTCCTCGGGCAAGCTCAACATCGCACTCGACGGCCTGCCGTCGTTCCCGGCGATTCCGGTCGGTTCGCCCAGTACCCGTGGCGACATGCACGTGACCGACACGATCGAAATGATGGAGCGCGCCTACGATGACTGGAAAGAGGGCGCCTGGTCGCGCGCCCCGTACATCGACATGCTTATTCCATCGCAGATCGACCCGACCATGGCGCCGGATGGCAAGCACTACATGTCGGTGTTCGTGCAGTACTGCCCGTACCAGCTGGCGAGCGGTCCCTGGGACGCGGCCAAGCGCAAGGCCTTCGGCGATACGGTCATCGACACGATTGCGCAGCACAGTCCCGACTTCAAGAGCCTGATCCTGCACGCCGAGGTGCGCACGCCGTTCGATATCGAAAACGAAGTCGGCTTGACCGAAGGCAACATCTTCCAGGGCGAACTGACCTTCGATCAATTGCTGTTCAACCGGCCGATCCCGGGCTACGCGCAGTACCGCACGCCGTTGCGAGGCCTGTACCTGTGCGGTTCGAGCACACACCCGGGCGGCGGTGTCATGGGTGCGCCGGGCGCCAACGCGGCACGCGCCGTGCTGCGCGATCTGCGCCTGACAGGGACTTGAACCCCATGGTTGAACGGCGTGCCAAGTTTGATTGCATCGTAGTAGGGGGCGGCCACAACGGCCTGGCCTGTGCGGCCTATCTTGCCCGCGCGGGCCGCAGCGTACTGGTGCTCGAAGCTGCCGCGCGATTGGGGGGCGCAGCCGCCACGCGCGAATTCGCTCCCGGTTTTCGGGTCTCGGCTGGAGCGCACCTGCTGCACCAGATGCCCGCGCGGCTGATCGACGAACTTCAACTCGAACGCCACGGCCTGCGCTGGGCAGCGCAATCGATGCCGACTGCGGCGCTGGCCGCAGGTGCCGCACCGCTGCTGATGGATGGCGAGAGGCTCGACGGGCCCGCGACGCCCGCTGATGTAGCGGCCTATCAAGATTTCCGGTCGCAGATGGGGCGTTTCGCCGCCGCACTGCATCCGATGCTGGACTCGATGCCGCCGCGCCTTGGCACCGATCGCTGGAGCGACCGCCTGAGCCTGCTTGGAATTGGCTGGCGCATCCGCAGGCTCGGCAGGCGCGACATGCGCGAACTGCTGCGCATCGCCGGCATGAACGCCTACGATCTGCTCACTGAACATTTCAGCTCAACGCTCCTGCAGGGCGCGTTCGGCTTCGATGCGGTGCTCGGTAGCAACTTTGGTCCACGCGCACCTGGCACGGTGATGACGCTGCTGTACCGCATGGCAGCCCAGCATGGCGCCGGCGAGCGCGGCCTGGCGTTGCCGGCAGGCGGGCTTGGTGCGGTCTCCGACGCGCTGGCAGCCGCGGCGCGGGCGGCGGGCGCGGAAATCCGGCTGGCAGCGCTAGTGGCACGCGTCACCGTGACGAATGACCGCGTCACGGGCGTTACGCTGCAATCCGGAGAATCGATTGCCGCCGGAGCGGTGATTTCGAGCGCCGATCCCAAGAGTTCCCTGCTGGGGCTGCTCGGGCCTGAGCACCTGGACACTTCTTTCGTCAGGCGCGTGCACCACCTGCGCACGCGCGGACTCGCGGCCAAGCTGCACCTGGCGCTGGACGGGCTGCCGCAGTTCGGTGGTTTGCCGGCCGCCGCAGGCAACGCGCGGCTGCTCATCGCGCCTGGGCTCGATTACATCGAGCGCGCTTTCAATCACAGCAAGTACGGCGAATATTCCCGCGCTCCTGCGCTGGAGTTGACGCTGCCCACCGTCAGCGATGCCTCGCTGGCGCCCGCGGGCAAGCACGTGCTGTCGGCGATCGTGCACTACGCACCGTATGAGCTGCGCGGTGGCTGGGAGCAGCACCGCGACGCCTTCGTCTCCGGGATCATCGACACGCTCGAGCAGTACGCGCCCGGATTGCGCGGACTCGTGCGGGCGAGTGAATTGCTGGCGCCACCGGACATCGAGCGCGAGTTCCGCATTCGCGGCGGTCACTGGCACCACGCGGACCTGGCGCTCGACCAGTTCTTCGCCGTGCGGCCCGTACCCGGCGCCACGCAGCACCGCACGCCGCTGCCGGGCTATTTTCTCTGCGGCGCCGGCTGTCATCCAGGCGGCGGCGTCATGGGCATCGCGGGCCGCAACGCGGCCCGCCAGGTTATCGCGCTGGCGGACAACGCATGAACGAGGCTAGTGACGTGGGCGCACATTTCAAGCAACCGTTGTTGACCACGCCATTCCACGAGCGCGAACGTGCGCTCAGCCAGGTCGACAGCTTTGTGCCGTGGGCCGGGTACACGACCGTCGACGTATTTACCAACGTCGGTCAGGAATACTTCGCGGTCCGCAACGCCTGCTCGGTCTATGACCTGACACCGATGGTCAAATATCGCATCGCAGGACCGGATGCCAGCCGCTATCTGAACCGGCTGGTGACGCGCGACTTGCGCAAACTCAAGATCAATCGCGTCAGCTACTGCGTATGGTGCAACGACGCCGGCCACATCATTGATGACGGCACCGTGTTCAGGCTGGACGAGAACGAATACCGGTTGTGTACTGCGGAACGCCAGCTCGATTGGTTTTTGGATAGCGCCATAGGGTTCGATGTGCAGATCAGCGAAGTGACCGAGCAGATCGCCGCGCTCGCACTGCAGGGGCCGACATCCTGCGCGGTGCTGAACAAGCTGGGCCTGGCCGGCGTCGAGCGGCTGAAACCGTTTGAATTCGGCTGGTTCGATTCGAGCGGCATGCGGATCATGGTCTCGCGCACTGGCTTCACCGGTGACCTGGGCTACGAGCTGTGGGTGGATCCTCTGCACGCCGTCGCGCTGTGGGACGCGCTGATGGCGGCGGGCCGGAGCCGCGGCATCCGCGCGATCGGCTCACGGGCGCTCAACATGGTGCGCATCGAGGCGGGTTTCCTGTTGCCCAATCTGGATTTCGTCTCCGCTGAAAGCAGCGTGCGCCTTGGCACCAGCCGTTCGCCGCTGGAACTCGGCCTCGCCTGGCTGGTCGACTTCGAAAAGGGACATTTCACGGGCCGGCGCGCGCTGCTGGAGCAGCATCGCCAGGGCCTGAAACGACAGCTCGTGGGGCTGGATATAGCCGGCAACAAGCCGGCAACGAACGCCCTGCTGTACACGGACCGCAGTGGCAGCAAGGAAATCGGCAGCGTGACTTCGGCCGTCTGGTCGCCAACTTGCAAACGCAACATAGCGCTTGCTATGGTCGAAGCGCCGCATTTCGCGCTGGGATCAACGCTGTGGGCAGAGGTTTATCTGAGCCGCGAACTGGTCTGGGAGCGACGCATGTGCCGGGCGCAAGTCGTCGACAAGCCTTTCTTCGCGCCTGAGCGGCGGCGCGTGACGCCGCCAGGCGATTACTAGGGGACTATCAGGTGGGCCAACTCGATCCCAAGCAGCTTGCCGAACGGCCCTGGCTCGATCCAAACGCGCAGCCGCAGGTCATCATCGACGGCGTCTGCAAGACTTACCCTGGCGTGACCGCGGTCGACAATGTCTGCCTGCGAATTTTCAAAGGAGAAATGTTCGCGCTGGTCGGTTCCTCGGGCTGCGGCAAGACCACGCTGTTGCGCATGCTGGCGGGCTTCACCCAGCCGACCGCCGGCCAGATCACGATCGACGACGCGCTGATGAACAACGTGCCGCCGCATGAACGGCCGGTCAACATGATGTTCCA
>PMNQ01000008.1 GCA_003162555.1 Gammaproteobacteria bacterium
ACCATCGAACGGCGCGACCAGGTCTTGATCGGCCGGCGATCGTTCTTGGCTGCGGCGGTCTGCACCTTCTTGGCGAGGTGCAGATCGACGAACGGACCTTTCTTGAGGGAACGGGGCACGCTTACTTCCTCCGCTGCNNCGGATGCCGCGCCAGCGCTTGGCGCCGGCCTTGCCGTAGGTGCGCAGGTTGTGTTCATCGTTGCCGACTTCGCCGAGCGTGGCACGGCAATCGATGTGCACCTTGCGCGTCTCGCCGGACTTGAGGCGCACCAGCGCATGCGTGCCTTCGCGCGAAGCGTACTGCGCGGAATTGCCGGCGCTGCGCGCCAGCTGGCCGCCGCGGCCGGGCTTGAGTTCGATATTGTGCACCAGTGAACCGACCGGGATGTGCCGCAGCGCCATCGCGTTGCCGGGCTTGATCGGTGACTCGCTGCCCGAGCGCACTTCGTCGCCTTCCTTGAGGCCCTTCGGCGCCAGGATGTAGCGGCGCTCGCCGTCGACGTACAGCACCAGGGCAATGTGCGCGGTGCGGTTCGGGTCGTACTCGAGCCGCTCGACCACGCCCTTGATGCCATCCTTGTCACGGCGGAAATCGATCAGGCGGTATTTCTGGCGCGAACCGCCGCCGATGTGGCGCGTGGTGATGCGGCCGGAATGGTTGCGCGCACCGGTCTTGTTCTGGTGCACGGTGAGCGATTCAAGCGGGCCGCCCTTGTGCAGGTGGCCGCGCGCGACGCGCACCACAAAGCGCGCGCCCGGAGAAGTGGGTCTGAGTTTGATCAGCGCCATGACTTAGGCTTTCCCTGCAGCGGCTTCGTAGTCGATGCTCTGGCCTTCGGCCAGGCTGACATAGGCCTTTTTCCAATCCGACGTGCGGCCTGGCGTGCGGCCGAAACGGCGCGACTTGCCCGGCTCGTTGACCACCTGCACGGCCGACACCTTGACGTCGAACATGAGTTCGACGGCGGCGCGCACTTCCATGCGCGTCGCATCGCGCAGCACGCGGAAGGTGTACTGGTTGCGCAGCTGCAGGTTCTGCGAGGTCTTTTCAGTGACGTGCGGCGCGAGCAGCACGTTCATGAGCCGCTCCTGGCCAGGCTTCGCCGCTTGCTTGTGAACCTTGTAGTTCATTGCAGGCGCTCCTCGATGAGTTTCACTGCGCCGACGGTGGCCAGCACCTTGTCGTGCGCCGCGAGGCTGACCGGATTGACCGAGCCGACCGCCAGCACTTCCACGCCCGGCAGGTTGCGCGCGGCCAGCATCAGCTTTTCATCCAGCGCTTCAACAATGATCAGCACATTGTCGAGCGACAGCGACTTGAGGTGGCTGGCCAGCAGCCGCGTCTTCGGCGCTTCGAGCGCAATGGCGTCGGTGACCAGCAGGCGGTCCTGGCGCACCAGCTCGGAGAACATCGCGCGCATGGCGCCGCGATACATCTTGCGGTTGACCTTCTGCGAGAAATCGCGCGGCTTGGCCGCAAAGGCGCGCCCGCCGCCGACCCAGATGGGGCTGCGGATCGAACCCGCGCGCGAGGTGCCGCCGCCCTTCTGCGGGCGTGGCTTGCGCCCGCCGCCGCGCACTTCAGCGCGCGTCTTTTGCGCCTTGGTGCCCGCCCGGCCGGCTGCGCGGTAGGCGTTGACCACCTGGAACACCAGGGCCTGGTTGTAATCGTGGCCGAACGCGGTGTCGGACACCTGCAATTCAACCCCGCCGTTGGCAACTTTGAGTTTCATGGGAAAGCCTTACTTGGCCGGCTTGGCCGCAGCGGATTTGGCTGCAGCAGGTTTCGGCGCAGCGCCGGCGGCGGGCTTGGGCGCAGCCACCTTGCTGGGGGTAATGCTCTTGCGGCGCGCGAGCCGCGCGGCCTTGACCGACGGACGCACGACGACCTGGCCACCCTTGGAACCGGGCACCGCACCGCTGATCAGCAGCAGGTTGCGCGCCGCGTCGACGACGATGACCTTCAGGTTCTCGGTGGTGCGGCGCATGACGCCCATGTGGCCGGACATGCGCTTGCCCGGGAACACGCGGCCCGGCGTCTGGCGCTGGCCGATGGAACCGGGCACGCGGTGTGACACCGAGTGGCCGTGCGAGGCATAGCCGCCCGCGAAATTGTGGCGCTTCACGACGCCGGCATAGCCCTTGCCGATCGTGACGCCGGTAACGTCGACCAGCTGGCCGACGCTGAAACGGTCGACCTTGAGCTCTGAGCCCGGCTGCAGGTCGGCATCGTCCTTGCCAGTCAGGCGGAACTCGAGCAGCTCGCGCCCGGGGGCGACGTTGGCCTTGGCGTAGTGTCCGGCCACGGCCTTCGACAGCAGCTGCGGGCGGCGCGCGCCATAGGTGACCTGCACCGAGCGATAGCCATCGCGCTCGTCCGTCTTCACCTGGGTGACGCGGTTCGGGAGCAGTTCCACCACGGTCACGGGCACCGAATCACCGGCGTCCGTAAACACGCGTGTCATGCCGCACTTGCGGCCGACCAGACCAATTGCCATCTGTCGTTCCTCAATCACGGGACGCGCACTGCGATTGGTGCGCGTCGCACTAAAATGGTGGCGTGACTACCGGAGGTCGACGGGGAACCCGCCGATACTCTCGAGTGGTCTTGGCCAGCCCCCGAAAAGGGCCCGCCAACCTCGCCCGAATCCGCGTTACCGCGGTTTGTCCCCGGGGTGACCCGGGGGTTAAAAGGCCGCCAAGTATAGCAGCCAGGGGGTTCCAATCAACCCCGCAAGCTCAAGTTCTTGTTCAGTTGGGCTCAGTTCGGCTCAGTTCAGCTTGATCTGGACGTCGACGCCGGCCGGCAGTTCCAGGCGCATCAGCGCATCGACCGTCTTGTCGGTCGGGTTGACGATGTCCATCAGCCGCTTGTGGGTGCGCAGCTCGAACTGGTCGCGCGCGTCCTTGTCGGCGTGCGGCGAGACCAGCAGCGTAAAGCGCTCCATCTTGGTCGGCAGCGGCACCGGCCCACGCACGGTTGCCCCCGTCCGTCGGGCGGTATCGACGATCTCCTTCGCTGAGTTGTCGATCAACCTATGGTCGAACGCCTTGAGCCGTATACGAATGTTCTGACTAGCCATAAAAACCTTCCTTGATGTCGCGCACTCGATGCCGCTTCAAGTCGCTCCCCGTAACTCG
>PMNQ01000190.1 GCA_003162555.1 Gammaproteobacteria bacterium
AGGGCGCCGAAGGGCTCGTCGAGGAGCAACACCTTGGGCTCGGACGCGAGCGCGCGGGCGAGCGCCACCCGCTGCCGCTGCCCTCCCGAGAGCTGTCCGGGATAGCGCGTTCCCAGGCTATCCAGGCGGATGAGCTTCAAGAGCTCATCCACGCGCTTGCGAATCGTCTCCTTCGGTGCCTTTCGTACCCGCAAGCCGTAGCCGATGTTCTCGGCGACCGTCATGTGCCGAAAGAGGGCATAGTGCTGAAACACAAAGCCAACCTTTCGATCGCGCGCCGATTGATTGGTGATGTCTTCGTTCTCGTGGAGCACCGTCCCCGAATCAGCCGTCTCCAGCCCCGCGATCACCCGCAATAGCGTCGTTTTCCCGGACCCGGACGGGCCCAGAAGCGCCAGCAGCGTGCCGTCGGGAACCTCGAGGTCGACCTTGTCCAGCGCGAGAAAGTCTCCATATCTCTTGGATACGTTCTTTACCGATATGCTCATGTGCTCCCCGTGTCAGGTCTGTGTTCTTGTTGCGTTGCTGGTCGAGGCGTTGTTGGCGAGCTTGCTCGCGACCTTGGCGGACGGCACCCTCGTCTCGAGCTTGCTCTTGGCAATCAGGGTCAACAGCGCCAGCATCATCAGGACCGAGGACACGGCGAAGGATCCCGGGAGATTGTATTCCTGGAACAGCTTCTCGATCCGAAGGGGCATGGTATCGGTCTGGCCGGCGATGTGGCCCGACACCACGTAGACCGCTCCGAACTCGCCGATCGCACGGGCATTGCACAGAATGATTCCGTAGACCAACCCCCACTTCACGTTCGGCACCGTGACCGTCCAGAACATCTCCCAGCCACTGGCGCCAAGGCTCAGCGCCGCGAGCTCTTCATCGGGTCCGACTGACTCCATGACCGGTATCAATTCGCGCGCCACGAAGGGAAACGTCACGAACGCGGTGGCCAGCACCAGCCCCGGCGTATTGAAAATGATCTTCAGGCTCTCGTTGCGGGGCCAGATCCCCAGGCGCTGCTGGATGACGACAAGGAGGCCAAACAACACAGCGCCCCCCCCGCCGATCACCAGCCAGGGGTGCCTCCAGTGGCCCTGGCGCGCCCTCGCGCTGCTGGGTCGCCGCCAGAGGTAGACGACCGCGACAACGAACACCACGACGGCCGCCACCACGTAGGGCATGGCGGAGTAGCCATCCCTCCGGAGAAAGGCCCCAAAGTAGCCTTGAAGCCCGAAGATGAGCACGAACATCAGACCCGCCACCACGGGAGACACGGCAAAGGGCAGATCAATCAGCGCCGTCAACAGCGTGCGTCCCGGAAATGAAAATCGCGAGATGGCCCAGGCCGCGGCGACGCCGAAGACGATATTTGCCACGAGCGCGATGGGTACGACCGTCGCGGTCAGGAGCATCGAGTGACGCGTGTCGGGATCTCCGAACAAATTCGCGAAGTACGCACCCACGCCATCCCGCAGAGCCTCGACGAACACATTGACGAGAGGCACGCCGACCAGAGCGGCCACCGCCAAGAGAGCCGCCGCGGTCAGGCTCCACCGCAGCCAGGTGGGATCCTGCTGGGCCCGTCGTTGAGCCGCGGGTGGCGCCGCTTTCGTCCTGGGTCCGGTGGGTCTCGCCGGAGCCGCTCCAACGACGATTCCGGCCACCGCCTCAGCGGGCATGGCGCATGCTCCGACGCTCGAGCATGTTGATGAGCACCAACATCGCGAACGATATGAGCAAGAGCACGACCGCGATGGCGGTGGCCTCGCCGTAGGCACACTCCTCCAGGCGCGCGACGATCAGGATGGGCGCAATCTCCGTCTTGTACGGCATGTTTCCCGACACGAAGACCACGGAGCCGTACTCTCCAATGCCGCGCGCGAAGGCCAGCGCAAAGCCCGTGATCAGCGCGGGCTTGATGGTGGGGAAGATGATGTTCTTGAAGGTCTGCCAGCGCGTTCCCCCGAGCGACGCCCCGGCGTCCTCGTATTCGGGATCCAGGTCTTCCAGAATCGGCTGCACCGTCCTGACCACGAAAGGAAGCCCCACGAACACCAGCACCAGGACGATCCCGAACCGCGTGTAGGCGCCGTGAATGCCNNGCCGCCGACCGCCGTGGGCAGCGCCAGCGGGAGATCGACCAGGGAGTCAATCAACCGCCTGCCCGGAAAGTCGTAGCGCACCAACACCCAGGCCAGCAGTAGCCCCAACACCAGGTTCACCAGCGCGGCGTAGAACGCACAACCAAACGTCAGGAGATACGCCGAGCGGGATCGCTCGGTCCAGACCGCGTGCCAGAAGTCGTGCGCGGACAGGGTTCCGGCCTTGAGAAAGCAGGCCGCGATCGGAATCAACACCATGACGCTGAGGTAGAAGACCGTGTACCCGAGAGTCAGGGAGAACCCCGGCAGTACGCGTCGGTTGACGTTTGGCATTGGACGACTCCAGTGGTCCGGTCAGGAGGGGGCAATCATTTGGGCTTGTAGATGTTGTCGAACACGCTGCCATCCCCCACGAANNTTCAAGGATGGGCTGAACACATCGACGTGCTTCTTCAAGATGGCCTCATTGCTCGGCCTGTAGAAATGCTTCGCGAAGATCTCCTGCGCCTCGTCGGTGTAGGTGTATTTCAGGTAGGCCTCGGCCACCTCGCGCGTCTTTTTCCGATCCACGTTCGCATCCACAACGGCCACCTGGGGTTCGGCCAGCAGACTGACCGGGGGCAGGACGATCTCGAGGGCGCCCTTGGCCTCGAGGACCTCCAGGTGGGCCTCGTTCTCCCAGGCCAGGTGCACGTCACCGATCCCCTTCTGGACGAACGTGGTGGTCGAGCCCCGCGCCCCCGAGTCTAGGACCGGGACCTGCTTGTAGAGCTTCGTGACGTAGTCGATCGCGTCCTGACGGGAGCCGCCCCGCGTGACGACCGAGCCCCAGGCAGCAAAGAAGCTGATGTAGCCGTTGCCAGAGGTCTTGGGGTTGGGCGTGATCACCGCGACGCCGGGCTTGACCAGGTCCGGCCAGTCCTTGATCCCCTTGGGGTTCCCCTTCCTGACCACGAACACGATGGTGGACAGATACGGCCGCGATCGGTTGGGCAGCCGATCCACCCAGCCTGGCTTGATCAACCCCTTCTTGCTGATCGCGTCGGTATCCAGGAAGGACGCCAGCGTGGTCACATCGGCGTCCAGGCCGTCGATGACGGCGCGGGCCTGCTTGCCGGAACCGCCGTGCGACTGACGAATGGTGACCGTGTCGCCCGTCAGTGTTTTCCAGTGCGCGGCAAAGGCGTTGTTGTACTGCTCGTAGAGTTCCCGCGTCGGGTCATACGAGACGTTGAGCAGGTTGACCTGCGCCGCGTACGACGGTGGTGCGGTCAGTGCGGCTGCCGCAAGCAGCAGCGCGACAAAAATGGCGATGATTCGGCGGTACATGTGGGAGGCTCCGGAGCGGTTCAAAATACGAGTGAAAAACGTGTCAAGGCCGCGCGCTCGTCCGGTCGGTCGCCATGAGTGGCGCCGCCATCGTAGCGGGTCAGCTCATAATCAAATTGCCATTTGAAATTCTGATTTAGGTACCAATTGACGCCCAGGCCGACTGCCCTGGCCCCCTGCGCCGAAGTGGTGCCGTTTGCGAATGAGGCCGACCCGCCTGTGAAAGCTTCCGGGTCGAAGCTGATCGACTGGTAGCGGGCCACCAGTTCCCAGGCGCCGGTCCCGGGCTTGCCGGGCTGGAAGGTGGAACTGGGCGTATAGCTCGAATAGGCGGCTTCCTCGCCGGTCAGGAACCAGGATGCGGATACCTGCCAGGCGCTGTGCTGCAGCGTTGCGTGCCTTACCGTGGTCGCGTCGATCTGGCGGCGCACCTGCTGCGTGACCTCGGCATATTCACCGAGCAGGCCTACAGGTCCCAGGTAGTAGTAAATCTGCGGCGTGACGCGCCGGCGCACACCGTCCGCGATGGTCGCCTCATTGATCGTCGGCGTGGATGCCGTATCGCCACGGTAACTGAACAGCGACTGCTGGCCGGGCGTCTTATAGCCGGAAAGCAGGCTGGTCGTGGTCACCGCGGTGGCGGAACTGGTCGCCGCGCCGGTGCTGTTCACGTAGCTGGCGCCCACGCCCACGCCAAGGCCGCGCAAGGCGAAGTTGTCCGAATTGACGAACGGCAGCGCAAACACGCGGCCTTCCCAATCGCGCTTGCCGTCATTGTCCAGATCGGCGGTGGTATTCGCATCGGTGCTGGCTCCATCGCTCGTGCCATCGAAATAGCCGGCGCTGTAGGTCAGCGCTCCGCTGAGCACGGTGCCGGAGATCTGCACGCCCAGATCGCGGTTGGGCAATAGCGCGCTCGGGAATCCCAGCTCGAGGAAGCGGTTGTACTGGTCGGGTTGCAGGCGCTCGAGCCCGACCGGGCCCTTGAACTTGCCGGCCTGCACCGCGAACCAGGGCTTGAAGCGCGCGTTGACGTACGCGTCCTGTACGACCGCGCGTCCGCCGCCAAAGTCGGGCATGAAACGGAAGTCATAGATGCTGCCGACAGTGCCTTCGATGTAGGGGCGCGCGCGCCGCAGCAGGAAAGTGTCGGCCGTCTGCGGTGTGTTCTGATCGAAGAAGAAGCGGCCGTCGACCGCGAGGTTGCCACGCAGTTTGATGACCGTGCCGCTGTCCGCAGCCGCGATGGAAATGCCGGCGGGCGCGGCCTTGACGACGGGCGCGGACTTGACGCTGGCGGTCGCGGTTTCGTCCGCCAGCTCCAGCTTGCGCTCGAGAACGCGGATGCGCTGTTCCGCCTGCTCCAGCCGCTGTTCCAGCGTCAGGCTTGCCGTTGGCGAACTCGCGTCGTCCGCTGCCATGGCCATCGTTGGCAGGGTCACCGCTACGGCCGCAAGGGTCGTCCATATCGCTCGCATCGCTAATTGCTCCAGAAGTGTAGTGCCCGAATGCACCGCGGCTGAGATTCTGGAGGAGCGCGCGGCGACATTGCGGTAACGAGCCGGTGACTTTCATGTCACTTCGGTCCGTTGTTATGCGGATATGTCGATCCGGATATCATGCGTAGCCAGGAGCGTTGAAAAATGACCGTGAGCCGCGCAATTGGCTGGGAGCTGGATGGCATGCCGCGCATCATGCGCGGCGCGGGTAGCTATCTGTACGACGACGCCGGAAAGCGTTACCTGGACGGATCCGGCGGTCCGGCAGCCTTCAGTCTCGGGCACGCCAATCCTGAAGTGAACGCGGCCATCGCCGCACAGCTTGCGCAGGTGGCCTGCGGGTACCGGTATCTCTTCACGAGCGATGTGCTCGAACAGCTGACGGAAATGATCCTGCGCTACTGCGGACCGTTGTTCGGCCAGATCGTGTTCGCTTCCAGCGGCTCGGAGGCGATCGAGGGCGCGATGAAGGTCGCGCTGCAGTACTGGGTTGCGCGCGGGCGCCCGGACAAGTGCCGCTTCATTGCCCGCGAGCGCTCGTATCACGGCAGCACGCTCGGCGCGTTGTCATTGTCCGGATTCGCCGAACGCCGCAAGCCATTTGTGCGCAGCCTGCTGGACGTGTCGTTCGTGTCCGCCGCGAACGTGTACCGGCCTCCGGTGGGCGTGCCGCCCGCGCAGCTCGCACCTGAGCTGGCTCGTGAACTGGAGGAACGCATCCTCTCGCTGGGAGCGGGCAACGTGGCGGCCTTTGTATTCGAGCCGGTGGTCGGTGCCGCTGGTGGCGTGGTGCCGGCGCCGCCCGGATATGCGCAAGCCGTGCGCGAGGTGTGCAGCCGGCACGACGTGCTGCTGATCGCCGATGAAGTCATGTGCGGATCGGGGCGCTGCGGCACCTGGTGCGCGCTCGAGCACGATGGCGTGGCGGCGGACATCATCGCAGTGGCCAAGGGTTTGGCCGGCGGCTACATCCCGCTCGCCGCGACCGTGTTCCGGCGCGACATCGCCGCGGCAATTGCCGACGCGCACGGCTCGGTGCTCACGGGGCACACCTTTTCCGGGCACACCGCGGCCTGCGCGGCCGGGCTCGCCGTGCAGCGGATCATCGAGCGCGATGCGCTGCTCGAACGTGTCCGCACGCGCGGCGAATCGCTGCGCGCGGCGCTGCAAGCCTCGCTCGGCCGCTTCGCCGAGGTCGGCGATGTGCGCGGCCGCGGCTATTTCATCGGCATCGAGTTCGTGCGTGACCGGAAAACCAAAGAGCCATTCCCCGAGGAACGCGGACTCAGCGCGGCCATCGGCCGCCGCGCCTTTCAGGATGGCCTTATTGTTTTCCCTTGCGCCGGCAATGCCGGCCGGGGCTTGGGCGATGTGATCATCATCGCGCCGCCCTACAACGCCAGCGACGATGAGCTGTCGGAGCTCATCGACAAGTTGAGCCGCGCGGTCGAAGCGAGCCTGGTCGAGGCGCACTCAGCCTAGCGGCCGCGGGCCCTAGTGCGCACCACCGCCAGTGCCGGGCGCGCCGAAGGGCGGGCGCGCGAACCACACGAACGGGATCAGTACCAGGAACATCATGGCCAACAGGTAGAACACGTCGTTCACCGCCATCGTCGAAGCCTGCTGCTGCACCAGCCGATCGGTAAACGCGGCGGCGGAGGATCCGGTGATGCCGCGGCCGGCCAGCTGATGCTGGAACGCCAGCCACGCGTTCGAGTCGGGGCGCACGTGCTCGGTCAGCACGGCGTGATGATAGTCGGTGCGCGTATTCCACAGATACACGCTCACCGCCGTCGACATGCTGCCGGAAATTGTGCGGATGAAATTACTGAGGCCCGCCGCGGAGGCCAGTTCAGCCGGACCGACGCCGGCCATGACGATCTGGTTCAGCGGCAGGAAGAACAAGGGCATGCCGATGCCCTGGAAAAGCCGCGGCAGGGCGAGCTGCGAAAAAGTCGCCGTCTCGTTCAGTCCAGCGACCCACCAGATGTTCAGCCCGAAGATCAGGAAGGCCAGTGACGCCGCAGCGCGCAGGTTGATGCGATGCAGGTTGCGGCCGATGATCGGCGCGAGCACCAGCGCGAGTATGCCCACCGGCGCCATCGCCAGGCCGGCCCAGGTGCTGGTGTATCCCAGAGTGGTCTGGAGCCAGAGCGGGAACACCACGTTGACGCCCATGAAGGCAAAATAGGCCACGGCAATCGTGCAGGTCCCGACCAGGAAATTTCGGCGCTGGAACAGGTGCAGATCGACGACCGGGTGCTGGTCGGTCAGTTCCCACGGAATCATGAAAGCTATTGCGACCACGGCGACCACGGCAGCTATGATGATCTCGGTGGAGCTGAACCAGTCCTTCTCGTTGCCGTTGTCGAGCACGAACTGCAGGCAGGCAACGCCGACGACCAGCAGGCCGAGACCGATGGCATCGATCGGGGTCTTCATTTTTTTCGATTCGCGGCGCCGCAGGATCACACCGATGACCAGCGCGGCCAGGATGCCAGTGGGTACGTTGATGTAGAAGAGCCAGGGCCAGGACAGATTGTCGGTGATCCAGCCGCCCATGATGGGTCCGAAGATCGGCGCGATGATCACGACCATCGCCCACAGGCCGAGCGCCAGTCCGCGCAGCTTCACCGGGTAATTGCGCAGCAGCAGCGCCTGTCCGACCGACATCATCGGTCCCGACACCAGGCCCTGGATCAGGCGGCCGCCGATCAGCATCGGCATGCTGGTCGCCAATCCGCACAGCGCCGAGAACAGCACGAACAGCAACGCGGAGGTGACGAAGGTGCGGACTTCACCGTACTGGCGGCCGATCCAGCCGGTCAGTGGCTGCACCACCGCGGCGGCCAGCATGTACGAGCTGATCGCCCAGGTGCCTTCCGAAGGACTCACCGCCAGGCTCCCGGCGATCGATGGAATAGACACGTTGACGATCGTCATGTCCAGGATTTCCATGAACGATGCGATCGAGACCGCAAAGGTCAGCAGCACGAGCTTCATGCCGTGCAGCGGCAGGTACTCGCCAAACTCGTCGCGCGGTTCGGAGGCGGTCACGTGCTTAGGTCCGGGGGATGCGTGACTGCGTCAGGGCGCGCCGACCAGGTTGCGCGCGATGATCGCATCCGCTTCGGCATTGGCGCGATCCAGGTCGGCTGCGTACACGGCCGTGCTCACGCCGCCATCGGTGGCCGGCGTGGCAGCCAGCATCGCACCGCTCCGGTCATGGGTGTCGATTTCCACGGTGGTGGAAAGACCGATGCGCAACGGATGCTTCGCCAGATCCTCCGGCGCGATCGACACGCGCACCGGCACGCGCTGCACGACCTTGATCCAGTTGCCGGAGGCGTTCTGTGCCGGCAGCAACGAGAAGGCCGCGCCTGTACCGGCAGCCATTCCGATTACCTTGCCATGGAACACGACGCTGCCGCCGTACAGGTCGCTGCGCACTTCGGTGGCCTGGCCGAGCCGCAGGTGACGGAGCTGCCCTTCCTTGAAGTTGGCATCGACCCACAGGTTCTGCAGCGGCACGATGTTGAGCAGTGCTTCGCCGGCCTGGATGCGCTGGCCGAGCTGCACGCTGCGCAGCGCGACGAAGCCGGTCACCGGCGCCACAATCGCGTTGCGGCTCGCGTTCACGAACGCGTCACGGTAAGCGGCCCGCGCCGTCTGCACCGCGGGGTTGTCGCGCACCGCCACGCCATCGACCAGCGCGTGCGCCGAATTCGCCTGCTGCTGCGCCTGCGACAGGCTGGCGTGCGCCATCGCCACCGCCTCTTCGGCGTGCTTGACCTCTTCGGTGGCAATGGCCTGATCGGCAAGCAGCGGAGTGCGCCGCGCGAGATCCTCTTCGGCGCGCGTCAGTTCCAGTCTGCCGCGGGCCGCCTGCGCATCGAATTGTCCGGCCATCGCCTGTTGCTGCCGGACCTGGCGCACGGTCTGCGCCAGCGCACCGGCGGCGCGATTCAACGCCGTCTCCGCATCGGTCGGATCCAGCCGCACCAGCTCCTGGCCGGCATTGACCAGCGCCGTATTGCTGACGAACACGCCGACCACGGTGCCGGCGATCTGCGAAGTGACCGTGACCTGGTCGCCATTCACGTAGGCGTCGTCGGTTTTTTCACGCTCCGAGAGCACGACATACCAGAGTACGAACCACAGCAGTCCGAGCACGGCAAATACGCTCGCGACGATCGTCAGTACCCTGCGGCGCTTGCCGTTCGGAGGCGTGGCGACAGCAGCTTCACTCGGCGTGGCTTCACTCGGCGTGTTCATGGTGTGTAGGTCAGTTTGGGATTGTTGACGGGAGAATCTTCAAAGCCGCCGCCCAACGCGCGCTGCAGGGCGATATCCGCGGACAGGGCAGCGGCGTCCAGCTGCACCAACGCGTCGCGCTGCAGCAGCAGCGCGTATTGCGCACTGAGCTGCGGGCGCAGGTCCGTGATTCCCTGGCGCACGCGGGCGGCCGCGCTCTGTTCGAAATGACTTGCGGAATCGATTTGAGCAAGCTGCTGCGTGCGTTCGGAGGCGGCCTGCTCGCCGGCGACCACGTCGCTCGCTACCTCGCGCGCCGCGCCGATGATGGTTTCGTTGTAGGTCGCGATGGCGGCATTGATCTCGGAGTCCGCGATCTTGAGCTGCGCGGTGCGCTGCCCGTTGTCGAACAAGGGCAGGTGGATCGCGATGCCGATCTGCGGATTCGCGCTGCCCGCCTGCAAGAGCTTTCCGAGTTCGATGCTCTGCAGTCCCGCCAGCGCATGCAGTGAAATATCAGGGTAGAACTGCGCCGCCGCGACGTGACGCCGGCGCTGCGCGGCTTCAACGCGCGCGCGGCTGGCAGCAATATCCGGTCGCCGCGCCAGCAGGTCCATGCCGACACCCTCGGGCAGGGCGGAGGGTAGCTGCGGCAGCGGCTTCGCATCAAGCTGCGGCAATTGCGCCACTGCGTGTCCGGTCAGCGCCGCGAGCGCAACCAGCCGCAGCTGCGCGGAGCCCGCGAGGCTCGCCTGCTGTTGCCGCGCGGCGGCGAGATCCCCATTGGACCTGGCTTGCTCGTCCGCACTGTCGAGCTCGGCGCGATAGCGCGCGCCGTCGATGGCGGCGACCTGCGCCAGCGCGTCGACGCGCTGCTGGACGAGCGCGAGGCGGGCCTGGTCCGCCTGCCAGCCAAAATAGGTGTCGACCACTGCGCCCGAGAGCACCAGCGCTGCCGCGTTGCGCTCGGCGGCGGCCGCGTGCGCCTCGCTGGTGGCGGCCTCGACGCTGGCGCGCTGCTTGCCCCACCAGTCGAAGGTGTAGCTGGCCGCGAGGCCGAGGTCGGCCTGGTTGTACCAGTTATTGATCATTAGGCGCTCTGGCGAAAACAGGCCATTGTCGCTGAGCCGCTGCCGCGCGAGCTGCGCGCTCGCGTCCACATGTGCGCCGACCGCGGCGGCCGTGACACGCACCGATTCGCGCGCGCTGTCGAAACGCGCATGCGCGGCGGCTAGCGTGGGGCTGTCGGCGAGCGCGGTTTCAACCAGCTGGTTGAGCGTCGGATCCTGGTAACGCTGCCACCAGTGCGATTCCGGCCATTGCCCGCCAGAGGGCAGCGTCGTGCCGGCGAGCGGCACGGCGTTCAGCATGGCAGGCGCCGTAGCTGGTTTCACGGCTGCACAGCCGACAATGATGCTGCTGGCCAGCGCCAGCGCCGTCTGACCAGGCTTCATGCCTGTTCGCCTTTGCCCGCCGGAGGATTGTCCAGCATGAGTTGGCCGAAGAGTTTCTTCAGGTAGCCGAGCAGGCGCGTTTTCTCGGCGTCGGAAAATTCACCGTACAGCTCGCGCGTGTAGCTGAACATGCGCGGCAGCACTTCCTGCACCAGTTCCTCGCCCTGCGGCGTGATCTTGATGTCCATGCGCCGGCGATCCTGATCGCTGAGCACGCGCGTGATCAGGCCGCGCGCGACCAGCGCATCGCCGATGCGGGTCATGGTGGCCGGGCTGTGTGCCAGGCTCGCGCACAGATCGCTCGGGCCAGCCACGCCATCCGGAGCGGAGTACACCGACAGCAGCGTGCGGAATTCAACGTCGGTCAGCTCATAGGGGCTGATGACTTCATCGATGTGCGCCGACAGGGCGCGTCCCAGCAGAATGATGACCCGGCTCAGCAGCGCTTCCGTGACGGGCATGGCCGGCAGGCGCTTGGCCACCCGGCGCATGTTCTGCTCAATGATTGCGAGTCGATCCACGGGAATACCTTGCAACAGAAATTACCAATCGCGAAATATTTTACTGCGGAAATATTAGCTTGTAAAGCACCACGGCGGGCAGGGCACGCGGACAGCATCTGGCCTGCCGCGCTGCCGCAGCACTGGCCTATCATGTGAAGAATGAGTACGACTGGTTCGTCATCAGCCTTGAGTGGCCGCGTGTTCTTCTGGTCTCTGACCTCGGCGCTTGCCGGCTTCCTGTTCGGCTTCGACACGGTCGTCATCTCGGGCGCCGAGCAGCGGATCCAGGAGCTATGGCAATTGACGCCAGGCGTGCACGGTTTCGCCATTGCCTCGGCGCTTTACGGTACCGTACTCGGAGCGATCCTCGGCGGCATACCGACCGATCGTTTCGGGCGCAAGCCCACGCTGTTCGGCATTGGACTGCTCTATATCGTTTCGGCACTGGGCTCGGCGCTTGCGAGTGACGTGCAGCTGTTCATCATCGCGCGATTCATCGGCGGTCTCGGCATCGGCATATCGACGGTGGTCGCGCCGCTTTACATCTCCGAGATCGCACCCGCGAAGCATCGCGGCCTGCTCGCTGGCATGTTCCAGTTCAACATCGTGTTCGGCATCGTGGTCGCGTACCTCTCGAACGCTTTGCTGACGGGCATTGGGCCCGATGCCTGGCGCTGGATGCTCGGCGTCGCAGCCGTTCCCTCGCTGGTCTACGCCTGCTTCTGCCTTGGATTGCCGGAGAGCCCGCGCTGGCTGCTCGGCAAGGGACGAGACCCGCAGGCGCTGGACATACTCAGCTCGCTGCACGGTGGGGCAGCGGCGCTGGAGGAAATTGCGCAGATCCGTGCCAGCCTCAATGCCGCGCCGGCGGCCTCCCGATGGCGTGAAGTGTTTGGACCGCGGCTCCGGTTCGTGTTGCTGTTTGCCATCGGCATCGCGTTCTTCCAGCAGATCACCGGAATAAACGCGATCTTCTACTATCTGCCCACCATCTTTGCGCAGGCCGGCGGGGGCCTGTCCACGGCATTCGGGCGGTCAGTGGTGGTTGGCCTGGTTAATCTCGGCATGACTTTCGTGGCGATCTGGCTCATCGACCGGATCGGACGCCGGCCGTTGCTGATCTTCGGCGTGTCGGGCATGGCCGTGGCGCTGCTGACAATCAGCTGGGCCTTCCATGCCGCAACTGCAACAGGCGGCGCGGCGCCGGTCGTCAACGCGCCGCTGGTGCTGTGCGCGATCATCGGCTTCGTCGCCTGCTTCGCGATCTCGCTGGGCCCGGTCATGTGGGTGATGCTGGCGGAGATTTTCCCGAACGAGCAGCGCGCTGCGGCCATCTCGCTGGTCGGATTCTGGAATTCGCTGGTGAGCGCCACGGTCACAATGATCTTTCCATGGGAGCTACATCATGGTTTCGGCCCGGCCGGCACCTTCCTCGGCTACGGCCTGATGGCGCTGGCCGGACTGCTATTCTTCGTGGTCTGGACGCCCGAGACCAAGGGCAAGACGCTCGAAGAGCTGGAAGGCGCACTGATGCGGACGGCTGACTGATGAAAAAACAGAAATCAAAGGCCATTCCTCCGCCGGTGCGTGGCAAGCGCGGTCCGCGGCCGCGCAATTCGGTGACGCTGAAGATGGTGGCGCGCGAAGCCGGCGTCTCGGCCAGCACCGCCTCGCGCATCATCAATCGCACCGTGAACGTGAGCGACGAATTGCGCCTGGCTGTCGAAGCGGCGATTGCGAAATTCAACTTCCGGCCCAATGCCGCGGCGCGCGGACTGGCGCTCGGCAAGACGCTGACCATCGGCGTGGTCAGCCAGGCGATGGACAGCCCGTTCTACGGCGAGGGCCTGCGCGGCATCGAACACCGCTTGCAGCAGCGCGGCTACGCGCCGTTGTTCATGAGCGGCAACTGGCAGGAAAAAGAAGAAATCCGCTGCATGGAGGAACTCATCAACCGCGGCGTAGACGGCATCATCATGTTCGCAGGGTGCCTCGGCGATGCTGCACTGAAAGCCTACGCCCGCAAGGTGCCGATTGTCGTGACCGGACGCCTGCTGCGCGCCAAGGGTCTGGTCAGCATGCAGGTCGATGATCGCAACGGTGCGATGGTGGCCATGCGTCATCTGCTCGACCTGGGCCACCGGCGCATCGCATTCGTGTCGGGCTTCGAGAATCATCCGGACGCCAACGAGCGCTTGTCCGGCTACAGGAGTGCGCTGGCGGCGGCAGGCATCGCATTCGATCCGCAGCTGGTCGTGCCCGGCGATTTCCACGAAGAAGGCGGCATGCAGGCCGTGTACCAGCTGATGGATGCGAATATCCCCTTCACCGCGATGTTCTGCGTCAACGACCAGACGGCCTATGGCGCCTGCCTGGCGCTGTTCCGCAAAGGCATGCGCGTGCCGGATGACGTGTCGGTCATCGGTTTTGACGACCTGCCTTCATCGACCTATCGCGTGCCACCGCTGACGAGCGTGCGCCAGTCCGTGCAGCAGCTCGGCGATTGCTCGGCGGAAGCGATCTTGCAGCTGATCGCGGGACGCCGGCCGCAGATCACATTGCCGCCGGTCGAACTCGTGGTGCGCGAATCGACCAGTCGCGTCGCCCGCTAGCCCATCAATGAACGACGTGAGATCCATGGAGGTCCTGCCGCGGCGTTTTCCGCCGGGCTTCGTCTGGGGCGTTGCCAGCAGCGCCTACCAGATCGAGGGCGCTGCGACCGCGGACGGCAAGGGTGAATCGGTGTGGGACGAATTCTGCCGGCGCCCGGGCGTCATCGCCGATGGCAGCAGCGGTGCGGTGGCCTGTGACCACTACCACCGCATGGAAACGGATCTCGACCTGCTCACCGAGCTGGCGGTTGGCGCATACCGGTTTTCCATTTCATGGCCGCGCATCCAGCCGAACGGGTCGGGCGCAC
Source organism: Gammaproteobacteria bacterium (assembly GCA_003162555.1). Classification (GTDB taxonomy): domain Bacteria; phylum Pseudomonadota; class Gammaproteobacteria; order Steroidobacterales; family Steroidobacteraceae; genus FEN-1191. Next base: position 14,059 of record PMNQ01000190.1, read on the forward strand.
TGAACGAGGCGGGCCTGGCATTCTACGAGCGGCTGGTCGACGGACTGCTGCGCCGGAACATCAAACCCTACGTGACGCTGTATCACTGGGATCTGCCCTCAGCGCTGCAGCATGAGCAGGGCGGATGGGCCGCGCGCGACACGGCGTATCGATTCAGGGACTACGCCGCGATCGTGGCACGGCGGTTGGGCGATAGAGTGGCTTCGTTCGCCACACACAATGAACCCTGGGTCACCGCCACGCTCGGGCACGAATTCGGCCTGTTCGCGCCGGGCGTGAAGAATCGCGCCATCGCGAGCCAGGTGTCGCATCACTGCCTGCTGAGCCACGGGCTCGCCTCGCAGGCGATCCGCGCCGTGCGCAGCGAAGTTCCGGTCGGCATCGTGCTGAATCTCTCGCCGGTCACGCAGGCGACGCAGTCCGGGCCCGATGTGGCGCAGGCGGCGCTCGAAGATGGCCTGCTGGTGCGCTGGTACATGGACGCGCTGCTGAAGGGCAATTATCCCGCCGATGTGCTCAGGCATCTCGGGGCTGACGCGCCGCGCGTCGAGCCCGGCGATCTGCAGCTGATAGCGCAGCCGCTCGATTTTCTTGGCGTCAACTATTACTACCCGACCGTGGCACACGCGGGGAAGCCCGCGACACCAGCGGCGCCCGGTGCGCCGATCACCGACATGGGCTGGGAAGTGGCGCCGGCCGGACTGACTGGACTCCTGCTGCGGCTGGCGCGCGATTACCGCCTGCCACCGCTCCTGATCACCGAGAACGGCGCGGCCTACCGCGATCGCCTCGAGAACGGCCGCATCGAAGACGAGGCGCGGCGCCAGTACCTCGAGTCGCACGTGCGCGCCGCTGCCGATGCCATCGAGAGCGGCGTCGACCTGCGCGGTTATTTCGTCTGGTCGCTGCTCGACAATTTCGAATGGGCTTCCGGTTTCGAGAAGCGTTTCGGACTGTATTACGTGGACTACGCCACGCAGGCGCGCATCGCAAAGCGCAGCGCCGGCTGGTACGCGGGGCTGCTGCGCGCCTTCAACGCCGCAGCCGCTGCGGTGCGAGTTGCACGGCCTTGAGCTGCTGCGCGGCCAGCGCCGCCGGCAACGGTCGGCCGAGAATTTCTGCGGCCGCCAGCGCGCCCAGCGCGGCCGCTGTCTGGATCCCGTAGCCGCCGAGTCCTGCGTGCCAGTAGAACCCGGGCGTTGCGGCATCAAACCCTGACACCGGGTCGCGATCCGGACCGAACACGCGCAGGCCCGTCCACGAGCGCAGCACGCGCTGCACCGGAAAATCGATCATTTGCTCGATGCGATCCACGGCGGTGGCGACATCCAGGTCATCCGGTTGCGCATCAACGGGCGGCGAGGGCACTTCTTCGCCGAGCGAGCCGAGCAGGCGACCGGCGTCTGGCTTGAAATAGAACTGCTCGTCGGCGTCGGCGACCATCGGCCAGCTCGCCGCGTCGATACCCGCGGGCGCATCGAAGATGAAAGCCGTGCGCCGGTGCGGCACCAGTCCGAGCGGTGCGACGCCGGCGAGCGCGGCGAGCTCGTCGGCCCAGGCGCCGGCAGCGTCGACAACAACGTCGGCCTGCAATTCAAAATTCGGCCCGCACACGCGCCAGCGTAGACCTTCGCGCGTGATCGAGGCGACTTCGTGGCCGCTCAGCCAGCGCGCGCCGTGCGCGCGGGCGCCACGCAGGAATCCCTGCAGGAGCGCTTCGACATCGAGATCCCAGGCGTTCGCATCGAGCATTGCCCAATCGAAAGCCGCCGCGCGCAGCACCGGCACCAGCTCGCGGGCTTCTGGCGTGTTCATGCGGCGCGTGGTGAGGCCCGCAGCGCCGGCTTCGCGCTCATATTGCGTCAGCGCCGCCAGCTGTGCGTTGCGGCCGATCATCAGGTAACCGCGCTCGCGCAGCAGTGGCGTAGCAGCGAAGCCCGCCGGCGGCGCATCGAGGAACGATTGTCCAGCGAGTGTCAGTTGTTGCACCAGACGGCTGCAGTAATTGGGCGAGTAGAGCGCGGCCGAACGACCGGTGCTGTGATAACCCGCGTGTGATTCGCGCTCCAGCAGCGTGACGCGCGCATGCGGAGCCAGATGGAAGGCGACCGACGCGCCGGCCATGCCGCCACCGACTATGCAGACGTCGACCGGCTCCACTTAGCTGCGCGCCACGCGGCCGCACAGGTAGGTCCATACCAGCGTGGCTGCCGCGTTGCTGGTGAGCTCGGCGTGATCGTACGGCGGCGAAACTTCGCACAGATCCATGCCAACGAAATTCAGCCCGTCCAGATCCTCCAGCAGCGTGAGCGCCTGCGTGGTGGCGAGCCCGCCGGGTTCGGGCGTGCCGGTGCCCGGTGCAAAGGCAGGATCGAGGCAGTCGATGTCGAAGCTGAGGTAAACCGGCGGCGGCGCTGCACCGCCGAGGCGCGCGCGCACCGCCGCAACGACCGCTGCGAGTTGCGTGGAGTTGTACAGCCCGCGCAGATCGCGGCCTGTGTAAATGAGTCCGCCGCGATCGGCAACGTAGTTTGCGGTCGCACGCGCCGCGGCCGAGCGTATGCCAATTTGCACCGACAGATGCGGGTCGATCAGCCCGTCGCGCAGTGCTTCGTAGACCCAGGTGCCGTGACCCGAGGGTTCGTTGAAATGGCTGTCCCAGGTGTCACAGTGCGCATCGAAGTGCAGCAGCGCAAGTGGCCGGCCAAAATGTGTGCGGTAGGCGCGCAGCAGCGAGAGCGTGATCGAATGATCGCCGCCCAGCCAGGCCATGTGGTGCTTGCGCACGAGCTGCAACGCCTGGGGTTCGAGCGCGGCGCGCATGCGCTCGAGTGAGGTATTGGGCAGCGTGAGATCGCCGCAGTCGGCCAGTTCGGTCAGCGGCGCGATTCCATAGGCGGGATGCGTGCCGTCGCAGAGCATGTGGCTGGCGCGACGGATTTCGCCCGGGCCAAAGCGCGCGCCTGGACGATTTGTAGTAGCGCCATCCCAGGGCACGCCGGCGACGAGGTAGCGGGCATCGGGCCGCGCGGCCAGCGGCGGTGCACGCAGGAATCCGGCCTGGGTGGTCGAAGACTGGAACGCAAACAGGTAGTCGCTCATCGGTGAATTATAGCAATACGCCGCTCGGCCGAGGCGGGTGGCAGCGCGTGGAACCGCTACAATCGCGCCATCCTCGGTCTGGAACGGTACGGATGGTGTATTCATTTCCCCGACGTCTTGCAGCGGCGCTGGCGCTGGCCGCGTTGGCCGAAAGCAAACACGTGCTGGTCGAGAAGCCGA
>PMNQ01000087.1:0-24672 GCA_003162555.1 Gammaproteobacteria bacterium
CCATCTCCAGCTGCGCGTTACGCCCGACGAAACCGCACACCGCGTCGGTACCCAGCAATACCGCGGCATCGAACACCCGCAACATGAACTCATGCTTCTTGCGCCGGATCGCCTCATCGGCAACCAGCATGTTGTCGAAGTAAGCGAGGTCGGATAAGCCCACACCGCTGTCACGCATGGCGGCGAGGATCCGGGTCGCGCGCCTAGGCGTGAATGGCTCGCGCAGATCGAGCGTGTTGGCGACGGGATCGAGCATGGCAGCGGCCGGCACGTCGCACTCACTCGGATGCAGCGCGGCCGAGAGCTGGATGTTGGGACTACCTACGTCGCGCGCAAACGCCAGCCACTCTTCAACGGCCAGATCGGGGTCGGCATCGCGCAGCGCGCGCGGTGTCAACTCCTGCAATGCCGCTGTGAGCAGGCTGAGTTGCATTGGCCGCGGAGTAAATTGCCGGATCGCCATGTGCGCCCCGACCTTACTGCCGCGCCGCGGCGCTGATGTCGTTGCCCGCCCGTTCATTGCGGAACATCACCGCGAACAGCAGGAACACGGCCATCGCAAACCCGGCGGGATAGAGCCAGATGGCGCTCCAGTCATGGGCGCCCTGGGAAAGGTAATGATTGGCGATCTGTCCTGCAATCCAGAAGCCCACCAGCATGCCCACACCGTAAGTCGCCAGCGTGATCATGCCCTGCGCGGCGCTCTTGCATCGCTCACCGGCTCGCGCGTCGGTGTAGATCTGTCCCGAGACAAAAAAGAAATCGTAGCAGACGCCGTGCAGTGCAATGCCGAGCAGCAACATCCACACCAGCTGGTGCGGATTGCCGNNCAGCATGAACAGCACCTCGGACATTTGCCCCAGCGTCTGCTTGCCGGTGGCGTTGGCCAGGTGCGTCTCGGTCAGGAACAGGTTTGCGTACTGGTAGTAAAAGGCCAGCGGCACGCAGATCAGTATCGAGGCGGCGAAGAACACCAGGAAATTGCGGTCCTTCAGCAGTGACAGCGCATCGAGTCCGAGCATGTCGCGGATCGTGACGCGCTCGCCGGGCTTTACCCGCGGCGGTGTCTTCGGCAGCGTGAAACTGTAGACGCCCAGCACCAGCGAGGCCGCAGCGCACATCGTGAACGTGTTCTTAAGCATTCCGCCAGCCAGTGCAGCCGGGGCATCCCACGAAAACACGTAGCTGATGACCAGGCCGGCGACGATCCATCCCACCGTCCCCCACAACCGGATCTTTGCAAAGTGCCTGGACGGATCATCCATCTGCCGAAAGGCGATCGCATTGACCAGCGCCAGCGTCGGCATGTAGAGGATCATGTAACCGAGCAGATACGGATAGAAATCAGCGAAGCTCCGCGCCATCGACAACATGTATAACAGCACAGCTCCGGCCAGGTGCAGGATCCCCAGCAGCCGCTCCGCATTGAAATACTTGTCGGCGATCAGCCCGATCACGAACGGCGCAATGATCGCACCCCAGGATTGCGTTGAGTAAGCCAGCGCGCTCTGGGAACCCGTGGCCGCCAGGTTGGCCGCCAGGTAGCTGCCCATCGTGACGAACCATCCGCCCCAGATAAAGAACTGCAGCAACATCATCACCGCAAGGCGGATTCTCAGATTGCCGTTCATGCAGAGAACTTTCCTTCGTGAGTGGCTGTCAATGAAGTTCGCGAATGCGGATCCGGCGGATCGCCAGAGTTCCAGGGTGATCGCCTTGCAGCCCGATCAGGCCCGTGCTTGCCAGCCCATAGTTGGGGTAAGCGGTAAATTTGCTCGCGGCGACCTTGGACTTCCAATCCGCGCTCTGCAACTCATACTCAACGACCTTGCGGCCGTTGAGCCAATGCTCGACGTGCGTGCCCTTCACGACCAGCCGCGTGCGGTTCCAGTGATTGAAAGGCAACACGATCCCGGCTGGCGCGCCGTAGAGCGCGTAGGCCGCGGCGGCCGAGGTGAGCCGATTGCGGCCATCGGGCGCGTTCGCGTCATCGAGCAGCTGGTATTCCGGGCCGCTCCAATAAATATGGTCGTACTCACGCGTGCCGTGGAAAAAAATGCCGCTGTTCCCGCCCTTGCCGATCTTCCACTCGAGGTCGAGCTCGAAATCCCCAAAACTCTGGTTCGTGACCAGATCCTCGACCGGGCCGTCTTTGGAGAGCGTCCCGCCAGCAACGTGCCAGCCCGCTGGCAGCCCGGATGTCTGCCAGCCCCGCCNNCGCCACGCGGAAGCACCGTGGTCTTCCAGCAGCGGCCGCCATTGCGGCGAGGCCGCATCGGTTGACAGCGGCATTGCCAACAACATCACCCAGCATGCGGATGCGAAGAATCGAATCATAGTAACCCCAGATTTTTCAGCAGCGCCGGCGGCGGCCCGTCAAAGCGCGCGAGCGGCACGTTGCCAATATAGTTGAGATCCTTGCGACCGGCTGGCGTGGAATAGAACGCGGCGGCTGTCAAATCGCGATAGACGGAAAAAAAGTGCGCCGCGGCGCGCAGTTCGGCCGCCGCACTCGATTCGTCGCAGATGGCTGTGCAAATCGCGTGTTGACCGCTCGCGCCAAGGTCTGCGAACTCCCGGCCGGATCGACGTGCGGCCTCGGCGTCCAGCCAGGCGAATCCTTCCAATACGGTCGTCCGATCGCGTCTGTGCTTAGGGTAAGGCGCGCTCACCCACTCATCGATGAACTCGACAGCGCCCACCGCCGAGGCGCTCGGCGAGTGTTTATCGGCGGGGATGATGATGTCTGCCAGGATTCCAGCGAGGCGTTGCTGTTGCGTCGTCAGGGTCAGCGGCCAAAGCTCGCCGGGACGATAACTCTTCAGCAGGTTCGGGTCCGTTCCGTAGCCCAGTTCCGAGGATGCCGCTGCGGCGCGAGCACCACCCGCTTTGAACAACGGCCAGGCGGCGCTTGCCGCCATCACCCACTTGATCGTCGTGCGCCGATCCATCACAGCTCCTTGCGCCGCATCCGCTCGAGAATATGATCGGCCGCGCGCCACGCCAGAGCCATGATCGTCAGCGTCGGATTCTTGTCCGCGTTGGACGCGAATACGGCGCCGTCGGTCACGAACAGATTCTTGACATCCCAGGTCTGGCACCACTGGTCGGTGACCGATGTCCCTGGATCAGCGCCCATGATCGCACCGCCGACCTCGTGAATGATCGAGCCGCCGGGCGCGATTGCCCGGGCGCCGTCAGTCTGCGGAACACCCTGCACGCGACCGCCCATGGCCTCGATGATGTCCGCGAAGGTCTTCTGCATGTGCGCGGCCTGTCGCCGTTCGTGCTCGGACCAGCCCCAGTGAAAGCGCAGCACCGGGATCCCCCACTTGTCCTTGAGACCTGGATCGATTTCGCAGAATGATTGGTCGTTGGGGATCATCTCGCCGCGCCCATCGAAATCTACAAATGATCCGTAATAACGGCGCACATCCTGCTTGAACTTCGTGCCGAAGCTACCGCCGGTGAGCCATTCCAGGCCCGCCCCGGTGTCGTGGCCGGGCATCCGCCTGCCACCGCCGAATTCGATGTGGTAGCCGCGAGCGAATCCCAGCTTGCCGGCATGCTGCTCCTGATACAGCCACCAGGGGACATACATTTGATCCCCGCCCGCGGCATCCTCGTTGAGCGGCGGCAGGCTCTCGAGCAGCGGAACCTGCCCGCCCAGGCTGCTGCCGACGGTGTCCATCAGGTAGCGCCCGACTTTGCCGCTGGAGTTTGCCAGCCCTTGCGGAAACTGCGCGCTCCTGGAATTGAGCAGAATCCGCACCGACTCGCAGGCACTGGCCGCGAGTACCACAACCCTCGCTGTGACATGCCGCTGCTTGCCGGTAATCCGGTCGATGAAGCTCACGCCGCTGGCACGCCCGTCACGCCCCAGCGTCACTTCGTAAACCATCGCATCGGTTCTGATATCGAGATTGCCTCTGGCGAGCGCCGGGGGCAGATGCACGGTCGTGGATTGATAATTTGCGCGGATCGCGCAACCGCGCCCACATGGTGTTGCCCAGATGCAGGCCGCGCGGTTGCGCATATCCGCTGCGAGGATTTTTTGCGCGGTCAAATTCCCAGGATGCAGCCGTGCTGGTGTACGGGCGAAATCAAGCGGCTGGGTGAGCACCGCCCGATGCCCTGGTATCACCGGAATGCCCAGACGCTTGGCACGCTGCGCGACCAGAAGATCGCTGACCAGTGGCCTGGGCGGGGGCAACAGGCAGCCGGGCGAGGAATCCGGCGTGTTTTCCAGGCCCTCGTTGGACCCGTAGACGCCAATCAGCAATTCGACCTTGTCGTAATACGGGGCGATGTCCGAATAACCGATGGGCCAATCGAATCCGAGTCCGTCGCGGCTGTGCGGTTTGAAATCATAGGGGCCGTTGCGCAGGGAAATGCGCCCCCAGTGATTGGTACGCCCTCCCAGCATGCGCGCTCGCCACCATTCGAACCGGCCAGCGTCTTCCTCGCTGGCGCGTGCGTAGGGTTCGCCCGGCACCTGCCAGCCACCGTCCACCGTTGCATCGTAGAAGCCGAACGGCTTCTCCGGTGTGCCCGCTGCTGCGAGCGGCGCCGAATCCGGCGTCTGGAACATGGGGGTTTCGGATTCAGGCACATACTTGCGCCCGGCCTCGAGCATCAGGACTCTTGCACCGTCCATGCAGAGCGTATACGCCGACTGACCGCCCGCGGCTCCGGATCCGACCACGATGACGTCGTAGGCGCTGCGCTGGGTTTCGTCCGATACAAAGGGCATGCGAGCTAGTTAATCGCTTCCGCACTCGCGAGGCAAGCGCGGCCGCCGCTCAGTGGTGATGCCGAACAAATTGCGCTAGATTCAACCGCCGTGAACAAGAATCCTTTTGCAGCTACTTCCCGCCGCCAGATGCTGCTCGGCGGCTTGGGCCTGATCGCGGGCGCCGCAAGTCATGCGGCCACGTGGTCCGCTGCTCTGCCGAGCAGGCATCGAGCCGCGCAATGGCCCTGTGGCGTGCAGCTTTTCTCTGTCGCTGCCGAGCTCGCTGCCGATCTGCCTGGCACGCTGAGCGCCCTCAAACGCGCCGGATACGACACGGTGGAAACGGCTGGCTTGTTGGGGCTCACTGCCAGGCAGCTGCATGCGCGCATCACCGACGCCGGCCTTGGCTGCCGCAGTATGCACACCAGCATGACGGAACTGGTCGAGCACCTTGAGCAGTCGATACAGGTTGCGCATGAGCTCGGCGTCACATGGCTGGTCTGCGCATCGCCCAAACCACCCACGCCGCTCGACCCGCATCAGGACTGGGTGCAGGCGATGATCGGCGCCATGACGCTCGATGCCTGGAAGATCAACGCCGAGTATCTTGCGAAGATCGCACCCGTTGTCGCCAATGCAGGCCTCAGGCTCGCGTACCACAATCATCCGATGGAATTCGCCGATCTGGGCGGCACCTGTGGCTACGATCTGCTTTTGGCCGCTACCAGTCCGCAGCAGCTGAGATTGGAGCTGGATCTGGGTTGGGTGCTGGTGGGCGGACGCGACCCAGCGTCGACGATCAGGACCTACGCGGAGCGGGTCGACCTGCTGCACGTCAAAGACATGGTCAAGGATCCTGCCAGTCCGACCGGATTCCGGTCCGTGGAAATTGGCCAAGGGCAAATTGACTGGCGCGGCGTCTTCGAGGCCGCGCACGCCGTGAAACTGCAAGGGTTCTACGTCGAGCAGGAAGCACCTTTCAGGCGTCCCATACTCGAATCACTGGCGATGAGCCGCGAGTACCTTAGCGCGATCTAGATTCCTTCAAACGTGTTTGCTCAGCTGTGTGACGACGGCAGCTGGTTTGGCGGCACCAACCGGCATGCCTTGGAGCAAGTCGGACAATTCGTCGGCATGCTCCTCCTCGACCGCCAAAATGCCCTTAAGCATTTGACTGGTTGTAGGATCTTTGTCGCCAAGATATTGAATCATCTCGCGATAGCTGTCGATCGCAATCCGCTCGGCAACCAGATCCTCTTTGATCATCTCGACCAGAGTCTCGCCCGCGACGTATTCCGCATGACTGCGGCTTACGAGACTGTCGGGCGCGAAATCCGGCGCGCCACCCAACTGCACAATGCGCTCGGCGATCCGGTCAGCATGCCCCTGTTCCTCATCTGAATGCACAAGAAACTCATCCGCCGTACTCTTTGCATCAATTCCTCGTGCCATGAAGTGGTGACGCCGGTATCGCAATACGCAGACAATCTCCGTGGCCAAGGCTTCGTTGAGGAGCTTGAGGACTTCCGTTCGATCGGCGGAGTAGCCCGCCGTAACCGCACCCTCCTCGATATGTTTACGCGCCTGGATACGCAAGGTCTTGACGTCGGTCAATGATTTGGCATTTGTCATGGCTGTTCCCGTTGATGCAATTGCCGATACTGTGCCGCATCCGCAGTAGAGTCCGTTCGCGGCCGCACATTGCTGAAAATTTCATAGATCCACGGCCGCAGGCCGCTGTAGTCAGGGCGAGGGGGTCACGACCTGTAATTCGGTCCAGTTGCCCGACAGCGCCCCACTCGCCTTGAAGTTCGGATCGTCACTCATGACGTACTGGTTCGCGTCCTTGTTGTACCAGGCGTTGTCATAGAGGTTGCTCAGCTCCATGGTCCTGCCAGTGCCCGGGTCGCGATAGGTCTGCACGTTGCGGATGTTCTGGTCGGTCCGCATGGCGCTGACGTTGGAACCACGCTGCTGGTTGGCCGTGACTTCCTGGATGTCCGAGATCGCCTGTTGCTGCAGTTTGGCGTAGATCTGGTCCATGACCGCGTTCTTCCGCGCTTCCGCCTGGTACAGCTTCGTGAGCTCGCCGTCCGAATACTTTACCCATTGCGGCTCGGGTCGGATGGAGCCCACGATGACCTTGAACAGTTTGTCATTGGCATCAAGCTTGCCCTTGGGTGCCGTCAGCGCCACCAGCGACAGGGCGTGCGAGTTGTAGAACGAACCACGCCCGAAGGACGAAATCTTCGTCTCCACAACCAGTCCTATCCACTCCTCCTGGTCCTTGCCATCCTTGTTGAACGCGAGGCGCGCTCGGATGGCCTCGGTGCGATCCGGGCCGTTGCCGCCCTCACCTGGTTGCATCCCCAGCCTCTGACGCACGATTTCATTCAGCTCTGGGAAGGGTTCCACCGAGACCACACTGGTACCGGAGGGAAACAGCGTCAGGACATTCTGGCGGAAGTAGTCTTCCGCCTTCATCGGCTTCGCCACCTTGCACGGCTTGTTCGATGCGCCCAGCGAACGTCGGTTGGGATCCTTAAGACTCTTCATCACTGCCGGGTCGTCGGCGTATTGCCAGGTGTAGTCGGGAGCCGTCTGGAATTTGGTGGAACCATCCGCGCTGGTTGCGGTGATCACGAGCGCAAACAGGTCGGCAAAGCAGCCACTCTGGCCGCCGCCGAACTTAACGGTTCCAACTAACTTCCAGTCCGTGGGGAGCAGCAGGTGATACGCGGGCAACGCCGCCTGGACTTTGTCCATGCCCGGATCGATCACCTCGACCTGTTTCAACAGCAGATAGGATCCGGGTGTTGCCGCGGCTCGCTTTGCTTTTACAGGAGGGGAACCGGCGGCTGGGCTCGGCGCGGTGGCCGGGTTCGCTGCGGTGGTTACTCCGGGATCATTGGTCGTCGCGCTGGTGCTGCCCTGGTTGGACGCCTGGGCCGCAGCCTGTCTGCACTGGGGTGAGAGCTGGTCCTTGTGTGCCTTCAGACAGGCCAGAATCCTGCCACCTCCAGATTGCACACCAGAGCACAGCCGCTGCGCATCCTGCGCGCATGCGACGCGCAGCGCACCAATCGCCGATGGGCTGTCCGCGAGTACCGCCTGTGCGGCAATAGCAATCCACAGACTGGCGAGCAGCTGGAACATGCGCATGACTTATCCCCTCTCTTATTTGGTGGCTGGGGTGGGACTCGAACCCACGACCTCGGCATTATGATGTCTACACAGGAGGTAGTGGGCACATTGCGACGGGTCGGGTGAACCGGTATGGTCACTATTGAGCCTCTCTCATGACACCCTCCCTGCGTCCGCCGCCGCCCATCAGTGATGCGCACAAGGCGCTGATGTTTCCGACGCTCACGCCCGCGCAAGTCGCGCGAATCGCGACGCACGGCACGGTGCGCGCGGTCGCGCTCAAACAGGTGCTCATCGAGGTCGGCGACGCTACCGTCCCGCTCTTTATCGTCTGTTCCGGCAGGATCGACATCATCCAGCCCTCGAGCCTCGGCGATACGCTGGTTGTAACCCACGGCACGGGCCAGTTCACCGGCGAAGGCAACCTGCTTCTCGGCCGCCGCTCGTTGTTGCGCGCAGTGGTCAGCGAACCGGGCGAAGTCATTCAATTCAGTCGCGAGCAGGTCCTCGCTCTGGTGCAGACCGACGCGGAGGTGAGCGACATCCTGATGCGGGCGTTCATCTATCGGCGGATGGAGCTGATCGCGTCGGGTGTCGGCGATGTGATGCTGATCGGGTCGGCGCATTCCGCCGGCACACTGCGCGCCCGCGAGTTCCTCGCGCGCAATGGACACCCGCATCACTACGTCGATCTGGATCTGGAAGTCGATCTCCAGCAGTTGCTCGATCGATTCAACGTCCAGGTTGCCGATGTTCCAGTGCTGATTTGCCGGGAGCAGGTGGTGCTGCGAAATCCGACCAATCAGCAGATTGCCGATTGCCTCGGTTTCAACGAAAACATTGATGCCGCGCACGTGCGCGATCTGATCGTGGTCGGCGCGGGACCAGCCGGCCTGGCTGCTGCGGTGTACGGCGCGTCGGAAGGCCTGGACGTGCTGGTACTCGAAGCCGGCTCACCGGGCGGTCAGGCCGGGTCGAGCTCAAGAATCGAGAACTACCTTGGATTCCCGACCGGGGTTTCAGGGCGGGAATTGACAGCCCGAGCGATCGCACAGGCGCAGAAGTTCGGCGCGCAGATCATGATCTCGAGAGGCGCGACGTCGATGACCTGCAGCCGGAAGCCGTTCGGCGTGACCATCGAGGGCGGCCAGCGCCTCCAGGCGCGCGCCGTCATCATCGCAACCGGCGCGCAGTACAGAAAACCGCCACTCGACAGGCTTTCGCAGTTCGAGGGCGCTGGCATCTACTACAGCGCGACGTTCATGGAATCTCAGGTCTGCAGCAACGAGGAAGTCATCGTCGTTGGAGGCGGCAACTCCGCCGGACAGGCCGCGGTATTTCTCGCACAGACGTCGAAGCATGTTCACGTGCTGGTCCGATCCGGCGGGCTGGCCGACACCATGTCGCGCTATCTGATTCGCCGGATCGAGGAGAGCCCGTCGATATCGCTCAGACCCCACACGGAGGTCATCGGCCTCGAAGGGAATGAACATCTCGAGCGGGTGCGTGTGCGGGATAGGTCCTCCGGGGCGCTCCAGACGCTCGACATCCGGCACGTCTTCATGATGACGGGCGCCTTGCCAAACACGGCCTGGCTCGACGGCTGCATCACGCTCGACTCAAAGGGATTCATCAAGACGGGGCCAGACCTCACGCCTGACGATCTTGCGTCTGCGCAGTGGCCGCTCACACGGCCCCCGCTGCTTCTCGAGAGCAGCCGGCCTGGCGTGTTCGCGGTCGGCGATGTGAGAGGTGGAAACGTCAAGCGGGTGGCATCGGCCGTGGGTGAAGGCTCAATTGCAGTGTTCTTCGTTCACCGGGTACTCGCCGAGTAAATTGGCACAAGGATGACATCATGACCACCAGTGCGTGCGCTCATATTGCGGCCATCACCACCGTCAAGCACGCGAAGCGTCGAGAATGCGAAGAGTGTGTGAAGACAGGCGGCCAGTGGGTTCACCTGCGCGTTTGTCAACAATGCGGCCAGGTATTGTGCTGCGACGACTCGCCAAATCGCCACGCCTCCAAACATGCTCACGCATCCGGGCACCCGGTGATCGCTTCGGCAGAACCGGGTGAGCGCTGGCTCTATTGCTATCCCGATGACGCGTTCGCCGAATACTGACGGTCGCGGGGTTCCGGAAATTTACGGCGGCGGTACATCGCAGCACGCGCAATTGGCGTAGCCATCGGGGCTCTGCGATCAGATCGACAGCGAGACGTCGCCTTCGATGACCTGCCTCTCGAGCCTGGGAACCTCGCCCGCGCGCCAGTGGGCGGCGCTGTGGACGACGCGGTAGCGCAACGGCCCACCGTCGCTGGTGGGCGCGCTGGTGATCGGACGCGGGATGCAGACGAATTCGCTCGCGATGCGATTGGCATCTGCTGTCACCACGGTATAGCCGTGCCCACCCCAATCGATGAACTCGAGATGCGGCGCATTGTCGGGATTGGTCAGTTTCCTTGCCGCCGCGATATCGCCCGTGCGCGCATATTCGAGCGCGCTTCTAACCCCATGCTTGCAGGTGATATTGACCGTGGCCTCGTATCTGCCGCCGGCCCGCTCGACCGCAAATAGCGGGCGCAACGGATGGTCCTTGAGTCCGTGCTCCATCGACTCGGCCAGGCCGATCGCCGAGATGGACCCGGTGGTGAATGCCACGCCGACCGGCTCGAATTTCCGGGGTGGCAAGGCCTTTGCCGCATAGCCGGCCCAGAAGCTGTGCCGATCCCCCGAGACGGCAACGAACCCGTCGATGCCCTGATCGCGAATGAAATCGTAGAGCTCGGCGCGCTCGTGGTAGGTGCCGCCCAGATCGCCACCGCCGCCACAGGCGTACCCCGCACCTGGCCAGCTGCTCTTGGCCACGCCAGCAGCCAAATTTTGCGGATCGATTCTCATTTCAAACGTGCTATTCGTCGCGCCCCAGATTTTCCAGGTCGCCCTGGAAGCAGCGAGCGTGCGCTTGAACCATGCCTTTTGTTCGCGGCCGAGCAGCGTGACTGGCGGCTCGTCCTTGCGGAAATTGGGAAATGCCTGGCCACCAAATGCAATCGTGTCGGGCGGCTTGCCTCCGTTGTACGCTTTCCCGCCGTCGAGCACCTTCATCACGTCTTCGGGGAACATCAGCGGAAAATCGTCCGTTCCAAACGGATCAGCACCAGACTGTGAGGACGGGTCTTCCATGGCGAAGCTGTGCAGGTCGGTCAGCACCAGCTCGACATGACGGCCAAAGCGCATGGTGCGGTAGGCGGTCATGCTGGCCAGCGCAATGCGGTTGTTGGGCTCGTCGCCGAGTCCATCGGCGTCGAACCGCTCGATCGGCGCCACCTCGACATGGGGCGGCGCGAAACGATCGAGCCCCGGTCCCGAGGCCTTGACGACGCGCGAGGGAATGAATTCCCACCACGCCTGGTTGGCCGCGACGCGCAACGGCTGCGCCGGTTCCGACCTGCCGTTGTACTTGATGGTGCTTTGCCAGCCCTGCCACGAAAACTCGTGGTTGTCGCCGATACAGACGAAGGGGAACCACGCGCGCGCGTCCTGGATGTCGGGATCGGCGATATGCGCGCGATAGACCATGCGGTAACCCTCGAGCGTGGTCGGCACGTGGAAGTTGCCGACCTTGCGCCCGTCGGGAATGCGGCCGATGTCGTAGACGGTGCGATCGTAGCGATGCGCGATATCCTCCGGATACTCGACGACTTCGTAGATGAAATCGCCGAGGTGCAGCACGAAGTTCAGCCGCCTGTCCGCGGGTGCGCGGCGGTCCTCCCAGATCATCCGCCGCCACGCATTCTGCTTGCCCTCGTTGACGCTCTGGCACGAAACGAAAGCAAAGCGCACCGGGCGCTCATCATCAAGCCGCGGCGCGGTGATCGTGCGGCCCACGCGGCTGCCGTTGCCTTCGGCATCGACGAAGCGGTACCAATAGACGGTCGCGGGCTCGAGGTGTGCCGCGAGCACCCGGCAGGTCCAATCGGATTCGGCGAGCACCGGGGCATCGACGCTTGCGATGATCTTGTGGAAATCGGCATCGAGCGCGATTTCGACAGTCAGCATCGCGCGATCGCCGGTGGCGAACGGGCGGCGCGTCCACAGGATCACGCTTTCCGGTTCCGGATCGCCCGAGGCGACGCCCTCAGGATAGAGATCGCGCCGCTCGCGCCAACGCAAGACAGAACCCGCAGCCCGGCCCGCCCAGGCGAGAGTCGCGCCGATGGCAGCGGCTTTGGCGATGAATTCGCGGCGTGAAAGTCGACTCATGTCAGCAAGCCCTTACGGTGCGATACGCTGCCCCTTCACCGCCACGCCATCGATTTTCCCCTGGATCGTGGCGATCGCGTTGATATCGGCATCATTCCAGCGGAGGTCCAGCGTACCGCTCGATCCTGCATCCGAACTGAAGGTGATCGCCGCCTTGACGACATTCGTGTTGGTGTTCCACGAAACAGTGCCTGAAACGGCGACATCTTCGGTCCAGCGATCGTTGTGCAGCGTGAACTCGTAACCGTTGGTGGTTTCCGCGTAGCTGAAAGTTCCCTTGCGCAAACCGCGCAGGTCTGTGCCCCAGGTGGCGTACCACTGGGCCACCACATCTCCCGCCGTTTCGAGTGCGGCCGCCGCGATCCGCCGCTGGGTATCAGAGGCTTTGTTGCCGGCAACCGCCACAATCGGCGCAAGATCCCTGGCGTAGCGCGCGAACCGCGGCACCGTCCGCACCGGTCGCACGTTGGCGGTGCAGCTTGTATCACCTACGCTGAGATTCTGGACGAATTGCAGGACGATGGAGGATGTGCAACCGACAAGATCGCCGCCCGCCACCACGTGCGTCAGGTTCGGAACCACGACATGTCTTGCATTCGGAAACTGGTCAGTCACCTGCTGGGCATCGGCCGGGGACGTCACGGAATCCAGGTCACCCGAGAGCACCAGCGTGGGTACGGCGAGAAAATGCACTTTGGGCGGCAGCGGCACCCCCGGAACGATGCCCTTGGGCGGCACGGGCCAGGGCAGGCAGGTGTCGAGCGGCGTGAGATAGAGCTGGGAATCGAGCCCCTCATCGACTGTGAACGGCGCGAACAGATCCGCGCGCTGCGCGCGTGCCTGATCGAGCGCGTTCGCGTATTGACGCGCGCGAACATTCGCGCCGGCCTTCAAGTCATAGAGCAGCGGGTAGTCCTGGCAGATCACGGCCGTGTAGAGCCCGTAGCTGAAATCGGCGGGATTGTCGTCGGTAGCCGTTTCATTCTCGGCGACCATGCGCAGGATGGGCCGGGCATCGTGATCGTTGAGCCAGGCGCGCGCCGCCGCATCGACGTCGCGATAGATCGATGCGCCGTCACCACTGGCGTCGATCAGGCGGATCAAGGCGCCGGTGTCGACCGTGGTGGGTTGCAGTACACCGAAACCATCCGGCGCCTGGCCGCTGATGGCCTGGGTGCGAACCGCACCGATCAGGGCCTGCATGCGCGAGCTGGCGCTGCTACCCAGCGCGGTGCAGCTCGGCGATCGCCGGCAGCTGAGGTCCAGCCCCGCCCAGGCGGTAGCCCAATCGGTTGGAAACCACGCATCCGGCGCCCGCACCGGGTAGGCGCTGTCCAGCACGATGCTGCGCACTCGCTGCGGATACAGAGCGGCAAAGACCTGGCCGACGAACGTGCCGTAGCTGTCGCCGTAAAAATCGACGCGGTCGATTTCCAGCGCGTCCATCACGGCCGCCAGATCGCCCGCTGCAAACGCGGTGCCATAGAGCCAGGCCGCCGATCCCAACTGGCTGGCGCAATCAGCCACTGCGCTGAGCTCCGCTGAACCGGCCTGCAGCTCGGGACAGTCGATCNNACACCGAGGCTTGCATGTGCCTTGTCGCGGCGTGGATAGTATTCAAATCCTACTGTGATGTTGCCGGGCACTCCTCCAGTTGGGTCGAGTGGGACCTCGAGTGCCCCGCAATACCCGATGTAATCGGAATTGCAGAGCAGCAGTGTGAATTGCCCAACTTTGATCGTGTTGGGCGCAGCGCCTGCCGTGCCAGCGAAAGAAGCCAGGGCGATACACGCCAGCAGGCCGACCAGCCGATTTCCCTTCATTGGGTGCCCCAAATTGTTATTTGTGTCGAGATTAGCACGAGAGCCGTGCAGGGCCGAACCCGTAGCCAGATGCGATACGAACGGAATAATGGTGGTGGCCAGGGTGGCCACCTGGCTACTACTGTAACTTCTTGATAGTCAATTTGATTTCTTAGCAAGAAGTTTGCTGGTGCCCTCAAAAATGCCCCCAGCGAATTTGACCCTCGTTGGACGGCTCTTCATTCGTATTCACCGGAGCCGCCAACACAATCGATGGCGGCTATACCTTTTTTCCTTGACCATGGACGTGCTCGGTAAAACCGCAGTCCGTGAAATGGAAATCTGCTGATCCATCACGCCACATTGGCGCACAATCAGCTGGTACAGGCCGTTAGATTGGCTTCGTACTGCGTCCTGTGGAGAGCCGGGAGGCGGCGCCTGGGCAGGTGTTGGGCTTTGGCGAAATCTCGTCAAAGGATCATGCATGAAGCTTGCGCTAGTTTGTCTGACGTCCGTTCTGACCGCCATAGCCGGCGGGTGGTGTTCTCAGGCGCTGGCAATCGGGCAGCCTGACCCGCAACCGTTCGGCAGCCCGACGGGAATTCCGCTGCCCATATCACCAGCTGATATTGCCAAGATAAATGAAATGACCGACGCCGAGCGCGCCAAGGTCAGAGAGGAGAGTGGCAAACTCATCAGTGACGTGCAACTCGCGTGTGACGCAGTCAGCGCCGCGCAGGTGGGTCACAGCAACGCCCGGATCGGTGGCAAGAGCGTAGAAATGAAAGCGTATGAGGTCGCCTGCGGCAATGGCATGGGTTATTTCATTGCCTCTCAGGGTCCGGAGAGACCCTTGGTCATGTCATGTTTTGCCGCGGATGCGACCCATACCGCTAGTCTGGCTAACGGGGAAAAGTCGGATCTGTTTTGCCAGCTCAAAGCCAATAAGGATATCAAGGCCATGGCCGCCGCGTTGCTGGCCAAGGCCGGTACCTCCTGCGACGTGAACTTGGTGCGCTGGTACGGAATCGTGGTTGCGACCAGTACGGAATATACCGAGGTGGCATGTGCTGACGGCAAGGGCTATTTGCTGAAGAACCAGCAGATCAATCCGGGTGCGTCGATGTCAGCGATGAGTTGCCAGGACGCGGCGGAACAGAATCTGCGCTGTCGCCTCTCGAACAGCGGACCCCCGCCGGCCCAGGTCATGATGGATAGATTCAAGCAGGCCATCAAGCAGAACGGAGTGGCCTGTGACGCGATGCAGATCCGAGTGGTCGGCCGCGAAACGGTCAGCCGGCGCTACGTCATCGAAGCGCAGTGCCCCGAGCAGCCCGGCGGATTGGTCGCCTTCATTCCATTGGATGATCCGAATCACCAGTTCGAGTCGATGGATTGCGCCGCTGCCGCCGAGCATCACGTCACCTGTGCGTTGCAACTGAAGTAGCCTGGTCCGCCCAGCTGCTTCGCATCGCCGGAGTCGGGGCTCCGCATGAGCGCAGCGGCTAAACGGCGGCAGTAGCATCGGGTTCGAGGATCGCCGCGCTTATTGCACTGGCGGAGCGGGTGTGCGACTGGGAGTCACCCAAAAGTCCCGTGCTAAGCCTAGTGCGACCCGTGAGGGAACCGTGCAAGTGCTTGACGGGATTGGTGGCTAGGGTGGCCACCGAATACTACATCTATAGGTTTGATATTTAAGGGTTATTGTTCGTGCACCGACTACTCATGCCCCATGGCATGCCCCAGACAATTTGGCTTTTGCTGGACGGCTATGGACATCAACTGCGACATGTTCGGCTGCGTAAGCCGTCAACGCACCAGGACCGATTCATGACCTTCCAACCCCAAAGCCCAAGTCGAGGTGATTTGACCCATTTTCACCTCATTCTGTGAGGTGTTTCCGCTGGCCGCCTGAGGCGTTTTGTGCCTATAATCACCTCACCTCATGAGGTGGTTATGACCCCCGCAAAGACACGCCCGCGACGCTGGGTCTGGCAGCACCCGAACTGGCCAAAGTTCACTTGGGATGAGGCTATCTTGTCCCCCGCCCTGTCCCGGGCTCGCCGGGCCCAAGGTGAACTCGCCGGCGTGGCGCGTCTCCTCGACTCGAAGCTCGATCTTTCCGCCCAACTCGAAGTGCTCACCCTGGAGGGACTGACCACCAGTGCGATAGAGGGAGAAAAACTCAATCCGGACGCTGTGCGCAGTTCTATCGCGCGCCGACTTGGACTGCCCACAGGCGGTCTGCCACGACCCTCACGCGACGTGGAAGGACTCATCGAAGTACTGCTCGACGCCACTCAGCGGTATGACAAACCGCTCACCCTCAAGCGATTGAGCGCCTGGCAGGGCGCGCTCTTTCCGACGGGTCGCTCCGGTCTGGTGAAAATTCGCGTCGGAACCCTTCGAGGCCAAGCCCCGATGCAAATCGTCTCCGGCCCCATCGGTCGCGAGCGCGTGCATTACGCAGCGCCGCCGCGCGCTCGTCTGGGCCGCGAAATGGGCGCGTTCCTCCATTGGCTCAATGACCCGCCGGCCAGTCTCGATGGGCTACTTCGCGCAGGTCTTGCCCACGCGTGGTTTGAGGTTCTTCATCCATTTGAAGACGGCAATGGGCGCGTTGGCCGCGCCCTTCTCGACATGGCCCTGGCCCAGGATGAGCACCGCTCTGTGCGCCTTTACAGTATGTCGGCGCGCTTCATGGATCAACGCGACGCGTACTACACCTCTCTTGAGCAGGTGTCTTCGGGCAACCTCGACATCACGTCGTGGCTCCTTTGGTTTCTGCAGCAAGTGACAGCGGCCATCCGGTCCAGTGAGTCTCTGGTTGCCTCAGTCGTCCAGAAGGCTCGTTTCTGGATGCAGCACGCGCACAGCGAGCTCAACGAACGTGAGCTCAAGGCGCTCAATCGCATGCTCGAGTCGGAACCCGGTGGGTTCGTGGGCGGCATTACGAACAAGAAGTACGCGCATCTCACGAAAGCGAGCCCCGCAACGGCGCAGCGCGATCTTGCCCATCTCGTTGACCTGGGCTGCCTCGTTGCCGTGGGCCGCGGTCGGGGCGCACGCTACGATTTGAATTTACCGAGCAGCCAGGTGTCGCGCGCGGGATGATCAACGGACTCCGTAGCACGCTCTGGAAACGACTCTCAAGACGTGGATGGGAAGGCGGTGACTGCGCGCTGCAGTTCCTTCCTTCTGTGTGCAGGATCTATACCCGCCGTGAGCCATCTCCTGGCCAGCTGGTGCCGGGCCCTCGCCCACGGGTGTTAATCTCGCGGGAAAGTTAGATCCGCGTACAGGATTGACGATCGAGGAACTGATAAAACGCTGCCATGGATTGTCCAAAGTGTGGCCATCACCAAGAGGACGCGGTCAAGTGTGAGTCCTGCGGGGTCTATTTTGCCAAAATTCGCTCGTTAACGGACCCCTTGTCTGGTGCCCGCAGAAACGACCCACACAACCAAACCGAGCAATCTGGATTTGGGGTGCGTGCGCTTGTGATCACGGCGCTCGTCACCGCTGGCTTTGTCGTTCAGTTCATGCGCGGACACCCCTCGAAGCCATCGACCACAAGGGCGCAACCGTCCACCGGGATAGCCGCAACCAATCCGAAATCTCCCTCCGCACCGATCGATGTGATTCCAGGCGCCGAGCGAACACCGGCTGGAACTGGCACGGCGAGAAATTCCATTGAAGCCGCACGCGGTGCCACGGTTCTGATCAAAACGGGTTGGGGGCTTGGGTCTGGCTTCATTGTCGATGAGTCGTGTCATGTCATAACAAATCGCCACGTCGTGGAGATCGACGGGAGTCGAGTAGCGAATGAATTTGTCGAGAATCCTGATACGCGAGCGCGCCTCGTTTCGGCTCGACAGCAGTTGCAAGCGTCTATCTACGGCGCGCAGCGAGTGCGCGAATCTCTTGCGCTCCAGCGCGGGACGAATCTAGAGCAGATCCAGTTGGACAAGAAGATCCTGGAGATGCAACAAATGCTCCTCGATCTGCGGCAGGCAGACGTGAGCCAGGCCATCAGTGATAAGGTTAAAGATTCTGCACGTGCCGGTTTTTCCGCGATGCTGTCCGACGGCACCACGTTCGAGGCGCTGCACGCTCAGTACGCGAATCATTTGGATCTGGCCCTATTTTCACTTCCTTTAAATCATTGCACACCAATCGCATTTGGACATTCCACCAAGCTCGGCTTCGGTGAACGTCTTTATACGATTGGCAATCCTTCCGGCCTGACCTTTACGGTAACTTCTGGCGTCTACTCGGGCGAGCGCGGTACCGGTCGGGACCGGCTGTTGCAGACCGACGCGCCAACCAATCCCGGTAACAGTGGAGGCCCCTTGATCACGGAGACTGGTCAAGTGGTCGGCGTCAATACCATGGTGCTACGTGGGACACAGGGGATAGGATTTGCCATTCCAATCGAGGCGGTCTACGAGGAGTTTTCTGAACTCGGCACACTGCCATAGTCACTCGCCGGCTTGTGCAGCAATTGCTGCATCTCCACTGCGGTGGTCGGCGATTGCATATCGCCTAACTCATTGTTCCTGAATGGTGGCTAGGTGGCCACCGCATACCACTTCCAACAAGTTGATAGTACACGTCTTTAATCGGAGCACCTGTGGCTCATGCCCCATGGCATGCCCCATGGCATGCCCCATGGTATGCCCCAAGAAATCTCGGCTGTGGCTGGATGACTCTGGACATACTCCGCAAAGCAGTACCACTTGCGCGTTTGCCCACGCCTCTCGTTTTGTCGCCTGACCTCAAGGCACCGACACCACCGCTGCCTATCAGCGGCTCACTGATGAGCCACTGAGGTACCGCCCGAATACTCCGTAGAGCCCGATGCACATCCACACAACATTGATGAATGCCGATGGGTAGGCGCTGTTCCATCCACTATTGATGATGAAACCGGCACCTGAGAGAGCGTTGAGCCAATGGTAGAGGTTAGAGCGCGCGCTCAACTTCCCCATGGTGAGCAGCAGATAGGCGGACAGCATCATGGCTGCGGCAAGCCAGCCGATGATTTCGATCGAATACCGCAGCATGCTTTTCCCCCTGATTGAATACTTGTTGCCAGATCTTAGAGCCGCCGCGCAGCCGGGAACAGATAGCGCGCGACCCATAACGCGGCGACAGCTCCGAGGAGCTGCGCGATGACAAACAGGGGCACGTCATGCGGTCGGATGCCGGCAAAGGTATCGGACATCGAACGGGCAATCGTAATCGCAGGGTTCGCGAAGGATGTCGAGGCCGTGGACCAGTACGCGGCGCCGATCCAGCCGGCGACCATCCAAGGCGCGTCACGCTCGCGAGCG
Organism: Gammaproteobacteria bacterium; assembly: GCA_003162555.1. Lineage (GTDB taxonomy): Bacteria > Pseudomonadota > Gammaproteobacteria > Steroidobacterales > Steroidobacteraceae > FEN-1191. The sequence goes on from PMNQ01000087.1 coordinate 19,285, forward strand.
CCGAGCACGACCATGAGGAGGCCGAAGGTGGCCACGCATTCGGAGAGTCCCTGCGCTGGGCCCGCTCGCACGTGCATAGAGGACTGCAACAGTGGCAGTTCGAACATCGCGTGCGCCAACATGGCACCCATGCCGCAACCCAGCACCTGAACCAATGCGTAGGCGCCCGCATCTGCCCATGGCAACGCGCCCCGAACAGCTTGGATGAACGAAACCGCGGGATTGAAGTGTGCGCCGCTCACCGGCGACAAGAGGGCAATCAACGTGGCGAGAGCTGCGACCGTCGCAACCGTGTTGGCGAGCAGCGCCATGGCCGCATTGCCGCCGGCCAGGCGTTGGGCCATGACGCCCGAGCCGATGACCGTTGCCGCGAGGAGCAGCGATCCCAACGCCTCCGCCGCGAGCCGCTTACGAAGCATCACCCTGGGTCTCTTGAATCCGGTGTGTTGCCGATGGCGTCCAAGTGCTCTTTGAGCTTGATGCGATCAAGAGATGCGATGGGGAGGCTCGCAAAGTTCTTGATGCGATTTTCAAGTCGGTTAAACGTCTCACGGAAGGCCGCCCACTTCTCCATGTCTGTTCCTTCCACGGCAGCGGGATCAGGAACACCCCAATGCGCCGTCATCGGTTGCCCCGGCCAGTAAGGGCAGACTTCGCCCGCGGCGTTGTCACAAACGGTGAACACGAAGTCGAGCGGGGTCGCGCCCGGAGCGGCGAACTCATCCCAGCTCTTGCTTCGCAAGCCGGTTGTTGGAAAGTTCATGCGTTCGAGCAGCTGGAGCGCGATGGGATGTACCTGGCCCTTCGGATGGCTGCCCGCACTGAAGCCTTTGAATTTGCCGTGGCCCCACTGGTTGATCAGAGCCTCGGCGAGGATGCTACGCGCGGAATTGCCGGTGCACAGAAAGAGCACGTTGTACGGTCGATCGGCCATGGCGACTCCTAAGCGGACTCCGTCAGCACTTTCATCATGCAGGTTGCCGAATCCGGGCACAGCGCCCGAAATTCCTCACTGCCCTGGACTTCTTGAGGCGCGTCGCCTCGCTCAATGACCTGAAACCCCCGATGCGCGAAGAAATCGCGCGCTCTCTCGGTAAGCAAAATCAATCGATCAATCCGTGCTGCACACGCAGCTTTTTCCAGCTCATCGACGATGACGCGGCCCAGCCCTGCCCCGCGCCGATTTGCAGCGACTACGACGGAGCGGACCAAGGCCGCCGAACCGAAGGGTTGCAATCCACCCACCGCTACGATGTTTCCGTCTTCGCGGAGCACGATGAACCGCGGATTTGAGGCGGGAATATCGCTCGTCGGGAGCCCGGCTTGCTCAAGCAGTGCATAAATGGCGGCCAGATCCGCGTTGGCGGCTTCCCGTATCTCAACCACGCCAGTCTCGCGGCTCAGGCAGCGCCTGGCGCACAACAGGTCGGTGCGCAACAAGGCGCATCGAATTGGCGCTTTTCCTGTACGGATCGTATCTCATCGGAACCGTATTCCGTGCTTTCGCCCGTGGTCAGAAAAGTCTCCCACTGGACGCCCTGCGGGTCATCGATCCAGCTCTTCTCGCTGTGCGCATAGCAACAGGTGGTCTCGCCCTCCTCGATCACCGGGCCTTCGGATCGCTGCAATCGCTCGTATACTTCGGCGAGTTCACCACGATCCTCAACCTGGATACCGAGGTGCTGCACTCCAGGCTTTCCATCGCGCTGGCTGATCGCGAAGTTCACGCGCGGATCGTCAAGCATCCACTTGGCGTAGTCGTCCTTGCGCACCGAGGGGACAGACGCAAAGAGATGTGAGTAGAAACGGATCGACGCATCGAGATCTTTGACGGAAACGTGGACATGTAAGCGCTTCATGCTCTTTTCCTCTTTTGAACGGGCGCAGCCATCGGTTGGCAGTCCGTATCGCACGACGCTTCGGCGAGGCTGCAACAGTTTTCGGTCAGAAAGCCGACCAGATCGCTCATGCGCCCAAAGTTCGGGCTATAGAAGAGGTTGCGACTCTCGCGGCGGCTGACCACCAGCCCTGCCTGGGTCAGACCTCGCAGATGAAAGGACAGCGTCGGGGCCGGAAGGTCCAGTCGCTTGGCCAGTTCCGACGGGGTGTATCCGTCCGGGCCCCGTTTGACAAGCATGCGATAGACCGCAAGGCGGGCTTCGGATGCGAGTGCGCTCAGGGTTGCGATGGCGTCTAATGATTTCATAATTGCAATTATATGGAATAGACTGGAAAGTGCAATAGCCAAGAATAAGCGACAGGTTTGGCATCCGATTTCGCGAGGAGATCTGTCTCTTGCCAACGATCGAGTGGATTGGTGCTTGCACTTACCAGCTTCATCGCCCAAGTGACGGTTTGCACTGTGCACCGTGGACCGCTGATTGCGCTTACGGTGCGCTTACCGTGGAACGGCGCTTTGGGCGTCGCACCTGCAAGTCATTGAAGAGATTGGTGGCTAGGGTGGGACTCGAACCCACGACCTCGGCATTATGAGTGCCACGCTCTAACCAGCTGAGCTACCTAGCCTTAAGTGTATGCCCCTGAAAGGGTGGCGGATTCTCCCGGCCCGCCCCTCGCCCGTCAAGGCAGGCGCGCCGAGGCCGGATTCGGATCCTGTAGGCGAAATCCTACTGGAATTTTACAGTAAACGGGGCCGAATCCGGTCGGATGGGCCACAGCGGCCAGGTGAGAAAAAATAACTTGGATCGGAGCGTAAAAAGCGCGCAACATCGCCAGCATATAAGAAGACCACCGCAGCCTGGCGCAGCACGCCGGCGGGTGTTTTGCCTGAGGGATTTACGACCGATGTCCGAACCCAAGATACGGCCCAGTATTGCCGATACCTTTTCGAAACTGTTGCGCCTGAACCTGGCCAACGGTCCGCCGCTGGTCACGCGCAACCAGTTGATGGAAGAGTCTGAAGCGCGCATCGAGTTTGCTGCGCACAGGGGCACGCCTTTTGAGCAGCAAATCGCAGCGAAATTGCTGGCCAGTCCTGCTGCCTACCGCAACTGGGAAGCAGTGCATGCGTTGCTCATGGCCACCGTTGCGCGGCCGCACCGCAGCAACGTGCAGGCGACCACGCTGCTGACGACGGCCTTCACGCTGGTGCATCGCAAGGCGTTTTTCGAATATCTGCGCGGACAGTCAATACGCGGCCGGCGGCGGCGCGATCTGGTGCAGCATTTTCATTCAAGCAAGAGCTACACCCAGGCCGTCGTGGCCGAGCACTACACCTACCTGCACAGTTCGGCGAGCATGATGTGCGTCGAGCGCTTTGGCGAGACGATCCTGGCGCATCAGGCCTTTGGGGATCCATTCCGCCGCTACGAGCAGGCGTACGCGGCCTATTTCCGCAGCTATTGCCACAATTATCTCGCGCCGACGGCAGTGGATAACGATATCAGCGCCAGCGTTCGGCCGCTGGTGCCGCAGCTCAAGCGCGACGTGAGCGCCCTGCGTGCGAAACTGCTGGCGATGCCGGTAGCAGCGCTTCCCGGAGCATCCAGCCGCCGCTGATCAGACGTTGAAGCGGAAGTGCATGACGTCGCCCTCGCGGACGACGTATTCCTTGCCCTCCAACCGCATCTTGCCGGCCTCTTTTGCGCCAGCCTCGCCACGGCAGCGGACATACTCTGCGTAGGAAATGACCTCCGCACGGATGAATCCATGCTCGAAGTCCGTGTGGATGACACCGGCTGCCTGCGGCGCAGTGCTGCCGCCACGCACTGTCCAGGCGCGTACTTCCTTCGGGCCCGCAGTGAAATACGTGAGCAGTCCAAGCAGTTCGTAACCGGCGCGTATCACGCGGTTCAGACCGGGCTCAGCGAGCCCCAGATCCTTGAGGAAATCGGCGCGCTCGGCCTCTTCGAGTTGCGCGATCTCGGCCTCGATCGCGGCGCACACCGGCACCACGGTGGCGCCTTCGGAACGAGCGCGCTCGCGTAGCGCCGTCAGATAAGCGTTGTCGTGAGTGAGCGCGGCCTCGTCAACGTTGGCCACGTACATGATGGGTTTTGCGGTCAACAGCTGCAGCTCGCGCATGTCGCGGCGTTCCTCTTCGGCAACCGGCACCACACGCGCCGGCTTGCCCGCGTCGAGCTCCACACGCACGCGCTCGTACAATGCATGGCGCCGAGCGCCCTCCTTGTCGCCGCTCTTCATCGCCTTGGCGGCGCGGTCGACGGCTTTTTCCACCACTGCCAGGTCGGCGAGCGCCAGTTCGGTGTTGATGACATCCACGTCCGAGATCGGGTTGATCCGCCCGGCCACGTGCACGATGTCGTCGTGATCGAAGCAGCGGACCACGTGCGCGATCGCGTCGGTCTCGCGAATGTGCGCCAGGAACTTGTTGCCCAGCCCCTCGCCCTGCGAGGCGCCGGCCACGAGCCCTGCAATATCGACGAACTCAACCGCCGTAGGGACGATCTTTTCCGGATGCACGATACCGGCGAGCTCGGCGAGCCTCGGGTCCGGCACCGGCACGATACCGATGTTCGGATCAATCGTGCAGAAGGGATAGTTCTCCGCCGCGATCTGAGCACGCGTCAGTGCATTGAAGAGAGTCGACTTGCCCACATTGGGCAGGCCGACGATGCCGCACTTGATGCTCATTTCTCTCCTGGCGCCCCGCCCGCAGGGGCAGGCTCGTCGCGTGTATGCAGCCGGTGCATGGCCTTTTGCGCGCCGTCACGCAGCAGGTCGGGAAGCGCCGCGTGCGCGCGTTCCAGCGCGGCGTCGATGAGCTTCTGCTCTTCGCCCGTCGCGCGATCCAGCACCGCGTCGATCACCTGGTCCTTGGAACCCGGATGGCCGACGCCAATGCGCAACCGCCAGAAATCCGCGCCGAGTTGCGCGATCACGTCGCGCACACCGTTGTGCCCGCCATGGCCGCCGCCTTCCTTGAGCCGCACCACGCCGGGCGGCAGGTCGATCTCATCGTGCGCCACCAGCATCTCGCCCGGTGCGATGCGGTAGAAAGCCGCCACCGCCTGCACGGCCGCACCGCTCTTGTTCATGAACGTCTGCGGCTTCATCAGCCACAATTCCTGCTCGGCCACCTTGATGCGCGCGAGCTCGCACTGGTAGCGCGACTCCCGCCGCCAGCTTCCGCCTGCGCTGCGCACCAGCTCGTCGACATACCAGAACCCCGCGTTGTGCCGCGTGCGCGCGTACTCCGCCCCGGGATTTCCCAGCCCCACTACCAGCTTCAGTGGAAGTCCCGTCACAGGAGTGCCCCACCACGTGTAGCGCCGGCAACAAAAACCCACGTGACCGCCAGATCGCTGCGCCAATAAGGCGAGCCATCGCGTCGGCACGTAGCACCATTCGCTGTCGGGACCGTCCGCGACATGGATGTCGCGGCCGGAGCCCCCATGGATGGGTTCA
>PMNQ01000087.1:24695-37526 GCA_003162555.1 Gammaproteobacteria bacterium
GGCTCGGCAACACGCGGCGCATGGATCGAGACGACCGGCGGATTGGCGCCGTGCGCCAACGCCGAGATCGTCACGCCCTCTGGCACCTTGATGTCGGTCAGATACAGCGTGTCGTTGAGGTTCATGGCTGAAAGATCGAGCTCGATGTGCTCGGGCAGGTCCTTCGGCAGGCAGACCACTTCCATGTCGGCCATGTGGTGCGAGACCACGCCGCCCTGGGTCTTGACACCCGGGGAAGCGGCTGCGCCGTTGAAGTGGATCGGCAGGTGCAGGCGGATCTTCTCGTTCTCAAGCACGCGTTGCAGATCGAGATGCACGATGGCGTTGCGCGCCGGGTGCATCTGCACGTCCTTGACGATGACCGGCTGCTTCTGCGCGCCGACGTTGACGCTGATGATCGACGAGTAGAATTTCTCGTCGGCCACCAGTGGCAACAGTTTGTGATGCTCGAGCGAGAGCCTGACCGGCTCCGCGTGAGCGCCGTAGAGAATAGCGGGAACCTTGCCGGAATGACGCAGGCGGCGGCTCGCACCCTTGCCCTGGTCATTACGCGGTTCCGCGCTGAGTTCGAAAGCAATACGCATTTAATACTCCTGATTGTTAACAACACGGGCGTACACCGCGACCAGTGCCCGCCCACCAAAAAACTGTTCAGTCGATATAAAGAGAGCTGACCGATTCCTCATCGCGGATGCGGCGAATGGTTTCCGCCAGCAACGCTGCCACCGACAACTGGCGGATGCGGCCGCATTTCTGCGCGGCTTCGCTCAGCGGAATCGTATCGGTGACCACCAGCTCATCGAGCGCGGAAGCGGCGATGCGCTCGACCGCGCCACCCGACAGCACCGCGTGCGTGATGTAAGCAACCACCTTGACCGCACCCTCGTCCTTCAGCGCTTGTGCCGCGAGGCACAGCGTGCCGGCGGTGTCGACCATGTCGTCGATCAGCACGCAGCTCTTGCCGCTGACTTCGCCGATGATGTTCATGACCTTCGATTCATTGGCGCGCGGACGGCGCTTGTCGATGATGGCCAGCTCCGCATCGTCGAGCCGCTTGGCGAAGGCGCGCGCGCGCACCACGCCGCCGACGTCGGGCGAAACCACGATCACGTCCGGATAGGCCTGGCGCCACACATCGCCCAGCAGCACTGGCGAGCCGAACACGTTGTCGACCGGGATGCCAAAGAATCCCTGGATCTGCTCGGCGTGCAGATCGAGCGTCAGTACGCGCTCGACGCCAGCGCCGCAGATCATGTCGGCCACCAGCTTGGCGGTGATCGCGGCGCGCGTGGCGCGCGGGCGGCGATCCTGGCGCGCGTAACCGAAGTAAGGAATCACGGCGGTGATGCTGCCGGCCGAGGCGCGCCGGCAGGCGTCCGCCATGACCAGCAGCTCCATCAGGTTCTCGTTCACCGGCGGGCAAGTCGATTGCAGCAGGAACACGTCGCGTCCGCGGACGTTTTCCATCAGCTCGAGATTCACCTCGCCGTCGCTGAAGCGCGTGACGGAGGCACGGCCCATCGGCAGCATCAGATGCCGCGCAATATCGTGGGCCAGCGCCGGATTGGCGTTGCCCGTGAACAGCGTGATCGACTGTGAATCCACCTTAAAACTCATCCCTCAAGATCTGACTGGCTGGGGTGGCAGGATTCGAACCTACGAATGGCGGGATCAAAACCCGCTGCCTTACCACTTGGCGACACCCCAAAATTCCGCGCGCCCCTTGCAGGGCCCTAGACCCTTCAGGCGATTATCGCCAACGCGGCATCGAGGGGCGATTGATTTACACCGCGCGCCACGAAACTCGTCCACTCATCCGGCACCCGCGCCGCGACGCGTTCGGCCGCCGCCGCTTCATCGAACGCCACAAAAACACAAGATCCTGTACCGCTCAGCCGCGCGCCTGGACCCAGCCAGTCGAGCGCTGCGGCGACCTCCGGGAAGCGCGATCGCACCACCGGCTCGCAATCGTTCCGGCCTTCAGCCAGCGAAACGGCGCGCATTGTGACTAGGGGGGAATTTCGTGTCAATTCAGGGGCCTGGAATATGCCTGCCGTGCCTACGGCCACCCCCGGATGCACGATCAGGTACCAGGCCTCCGGCAGCTCCATGGGCGTCAGCAGCTCGCCGCGCCCCTCGGCCCAAGCCGATGAACCGTAGAGGAAAACCGGCACATCGGAGCCTATTGTAGTGCCGATCAGATTGAGATCAGGCATGGTCAGGTGCGTGCCCCAGAGCTTATTCAGCACCCGCAGCACCGTCGCCGCATCCGAACTCCCACCCCCCAGTCCGCCGCCCAGCGGGATGCGTTTTCGCACCCGGATGCGGGCGCCGCGCCTCACACCTGTGGCCTTTTGCAGCGCGCGGGCGGCCCGCACCGTCAGGTCATCCTCCGGCGCGATGGCCGCGGGGCCGGCAACGCGCTCGATTCGGGCGTCATCGCTGACCTCGATGCCAATCTCATCGCCCCAGTCGAGCAACTGGAACATCGTCTGCAGATTATGGAAACCGTCGGCGCGCCGGCCGGTCACGTGCAGGAACAAATTGAGCTTCGCCGGCGCCGGCCACCAACGGACCGTCATGGCAGCTGCCAGTTCGCTACCCGCAACCGCAAACGCAGTGCGCCGTGCTGAATCGCGACGCGCCGCGGCAGCCAGCGCGCACCGTCGCGCAAATATTCGTCGTAGTCGATACGCCAGTCGCCCTGCTGCAGGTGTGAGAGCCGCTGCATGTCATCAAGCGTTTCAGTCGCGCCGGGCACGGCTGGATCGGGCACGCCGAGCAGCCAGTAGCGCAGGCTCGCGAGCGGCGGTTCGAAACCCAGCAGCCGCACCAATTCGGCGTGCGCGGCTTCGCCCTCGAGCTGCGAGCCGTCCGCGGCGGTCACGCGCAGCACTGCGCCGTCATAGACAAGGTGTGCGCCGCCCACTCCGAGCGGGCCGCGCAGCAGCAGATCGCTCGCCGCACCCTGCTGCTGCCAGCGAAGCGCAGCACTGAAACCGTCGGTGGCAGTGGCAGCCGCGAGCTGACCGTTGAAGCGGTAGTAGTCGATTGCCTGCAGCGCGGCGCGGCGCTCGGTCCACGGTGTATTCGCAACCGGCGCCAGCGTGTGGCATCCGGTCAACAGCAGCAGCACGGACCAGGCGAGCAGCGCGCGCATGGCAGCTGGCGCTTTGACCTCAGACCGAAGTGCGCGGCGCCGGCTCCAGCGCCGGCGGTGGCTTGGGCGCCTTCAAGGTCGGCGCAAATCGGCGCACGGTCTGGCCAAGGAGCGCATTGTCGGGGTCGACCGTCAGCGCACGTTGCCACGCCGCGCGCGCCTCGGTTTTCTGGCCCGCGGCCCATAGCACTTCGCCCCAGTGGGCGCCGATGTCGCCGTCGTGCAGCAGGCGGAATGCGCGCGTCAGTGGCGCCACGGCCGCGGCACTCTGTCCGCGCCGATACAGCACCCAGCCCAGGCTATCGAGCAGCGCCGGATTGTCAGGCTGCGTGGCGAGCGCGGCGCGGATCAACTGCTCGGCCCGCGGCAGATCGCGCTTGTGATCGGCCAGCGTGTAGCCGAGCGCATTGGTCACACTGGCGTCGAGCGGCCGTGCGCGGTGGAGCGATTCGAGCTCGGCAACTGCGGCATCGACGCGGCCCGCGCGCTCGAGCAGCACGGCGCGCTGGTAGGCGATTTCGGAATTGCCAGGCGACCGTTTGGCCGCGCTGTCGATGCGGCTGATCGCCTCGTCGGCGGCGCCCGACACGGACAGCAGGTCGGCAGCGGCCAATTCGCTGCGGATGCGCTCATCCGGATCGGCGTCACGCGTGGCGTTCAGCACGCGCACTGCCGCGTCGCGCTCGCCCTGCCGATAAAGTATGGCGGCGACGCGCCGGCGCCCCTGTGGTTCGAAGCTGGTGCCCGACAGCAACGAGTAATCACGCCGGGCGGCAACATCGTCGCCGCGCCGCTCGGCAATCAACCCGAGGTAGTACACCGCCAGCGGCGCGGAGTTCGGATCGTTGATCAGCGCCTGGCAACGTTGTTCGGCCACCGCGTAGTCGCCGCTCTCCATGGCGAACTGAGCGAGCAGCCGCGCTGCGCCGCCGGCCGCGTCGGGATCGGTACGCAGGCGCTCCAGTTCACGCTGCGCGGCGCCGTCATCGCCGAGCACCAGCAGCGCCTGCGCCAGCGCCAGGCGCCCGCCGGGCTCGGCGCCAGCCTGCNNCCAGCCTGCCGGGCCGCGGCATCCGCGCCGGCTGCGTTGCCGAGTATCGCTTCCGCACGCGCCGTTATCAGGGCTGCCGCCGGTGCGCTGGCGCCCGCGGTCCTGGCGCCCTGCGCGTAGTGCAGCGCCAGCGTCGCATCCCAGCCATCGAGCGCCAGCGCGCCGAGTTCGAGCTGTGCGTCGGCGCCGCGCAACGGCGCCGCATCAATATTGCGCACCATCGCCAGCGTCGGCTCGCTGCCCGCGCGCTGCACGACAGCGTCAATGGCTTCCGCTACTTTTTTCCCTGCGCCGTCCAGCAGCTGGCGAAAGTGGCGCTGCGCTTCGGGAATCTGGTAGTTGCCGAGCTCGGCCTGCGTGAGCGCCAACGTCGCGCCGGTGTCGCCGGGCGAGAACTTCAGCCACGCTTCGGCGATCGCATGCGCCGTGGCGTACTGGCCGCAAGCGAGGGCCACTGAGGTGGCGTGTGCCGCCAGCTCGGGCTGTTCAAGCACCTGGCTCGCCTGCCGGTAAAGGCGGCTGCCGGCGCCGCAATCGCCCCGCTGCAACGCCTGCTCGGCGCTGGCGACCGCGGCGTTGCCGTCGACCGGCGCGGGNNAAATCGACCGGCGCGGGCGCCGGTGCGGGAGCGGGCGCCGTAGCAGATTTTGTCGCAGGTGCCGTCGCGGGTGCTGCGGCCGCTGCCGTGAACGGCGCGAGCATGCCGGCCATCGAAATGGCAACGGCAATGCCAGTGGCAATGGCGGCGCGGCGCGGCGCGCTAATCTCAAGGCGGTGGCAAAGCGGCATGATCATGCGACTATAGCAGGGCGATGAAAGATTCGATCCGCCAAAGAGCTGGAAAAATCCGCCGAACGCTGCGAGGAAGTGGGCCAGATGCTCGCCGATCCGCAGGTGTCAGGGCGCACGGATCAATTTCGCGAACTGTCGATGGAATACGCACGGCTCCTGCCGACTGCGACCGCATTCAACGAATATCGCCGGCTTGAGGCGGAGCTCGCCTCGGCCGAGGCACTGCGTACTGACGGCGACCTGGGGATGCGCGCTCTCGGTGAGGAAGAGGCCACGCGGCTCAAGGCCGAGCTCGTCGTGCGGATGGACTCGCTCCAGCGCCTGTTGCTGCCGCACGATCCGCACGATGACGGCAACATCTATCTGGAAATTCGTGCCGGCACCGGCGGGGACGAGGCCGCGATCTTTGCCGGCGATCTGCTGCGCATGTACAGCCGCTATGCCGAGACGCGCGGCTGGCAGATCGAGTTGCTGAGCGAGAGCAGTGGCGAGCATGGCGGATACCGCGAGGTGATCTGCCGCCTCGTCGGCCGCAGCGTGTACGCGCGCCTGAAATTCGAGTCCGGTACGCATCGCGTGCAGCGCGTGCCGGCTACTGAGGCGCAGGGCCGCATTCACACTTCGGCGTGCACGGTGGCGATCCTGCCCGAACTCGCCGAGATCGATCGCATCGAAATCAATCCCGCGGACCTGCGCATCGACACCTACCGTTCATCGGGCGCTGGCGGCCAGCACGTCAACAAGACCGAATCGGCAATCCGCATCACGCACATTCCCACGGGCGTGGTGGTGGAATGCCAGGACGAGCGCTCGCAACACAAGAACCGCGCGCGCGCCATGTCGTTGCTGCAGGCGCGGCTGCTGGCCGCCGAGCAGGAAAAGCGCGCCAGTGCGCAGGCCCGCACGCGCAAGCTCCAGGTCGGAAGCGGCGACCGCTCGGAGCGCATCCGCACCTACAATTTTCCGCAGGGCCGGATGACCGACCACCGCATCAACCTGACGCTCTACAAGCTCGCGGCGATCATGAACGGCGACCTCGACGAGCTGATCGAGGCGCTGCAGCGCGAATTTCAGGCCGAGGAACTGGCCACCGAATAAAGCACCAGCCACAGCGCGCTGAAATACACCAGCGCGACGGCCTCGACACCCAGCTGGCAGGCAGCCGAGAAAGCCCTGAACGCCTCGGGCTGCACACCGAAGGCGGTGACGACCGCATTCAGGACCGCTAAGCAGACGCCAGCCGCAACCAGGCAGATGAAAAATATCAACAGCGCGATCACCGCGGCGGCCATGACGCGCAGCCAGAACGGCCGCACCAGGCGCTCGCAGCGAACCAGCGCCTGCACGGCACCGGTCGACTCAAACAGCACCACGGGCGGCAGCAGCAACAGCGCCACTAACAGGTACACGCCGGGAATGACCAGCACGAATCCGGCGGCGGTCACCACGCTCCCCAGCACCCAGGTGGCCACCAGCATCGGCCAGCGTTGCAGCGCCGCGGACGCTTCGCGTTGCAGGTCCGGTGCGCCGCCGCCCATCATGGCCTTCTGGCGCAGCATGACGATGGCGGCCAGTAACTGATAGCACGCCAGTCCGACGCCAGCCAGCGCCCAGAACCTGGGGTCGAGCGGCGGATGGAAGAAATCGAAGGGTTTGCCAGTGGTCATCCAGTACATGCCGGACAGACCCGCCATCAACATCGCGAACAGCGCGGCCGGCAGCGCCTTGGCCAGCGTCATGCGAAAAACAGCTGTCGCAGCATCCAGCAGCTCGCTGACCGATGCGGTGGGCGGCGGCAGCTTGAGCTGGGGCATGAGAAACTCCGTGATCGGACCATGAATATTCAGGCGCGCAATCTATCATTACCGGGATGGACGCAGAGCAATCACCGCTGAGCATCGCGGCCGCACTGGCCCGCGCAACCGCGCGCCTGCAATCTGCGCTCGATGCGCAGCTGTTGCTGGCGCACACGCTGGTGCGCCCGCGCAGCACATTGCTGGCCCATGATACTGAAGCCCTGCAACCGGCACAGACGGCCGCATTCGAGCTGGCGGTCGCGCGCCGTGCACGCGGCGAACCGCTCGCCTACATCACGGGCCGCAGGGAATTCTGGACGCTGGAGCTGCAAGTCACGCCGGATGTGCTGGTGCCGCGGCCGGAAACGGAATTGCTGGTCGAACGCGCTCTGGTCCTGCTGCCGGCGCAGGAAGCCCGTGTTGCCGATCTGGGCACCGGGTCCGGTGCGATTGCGCTCGCGCTGGCGAGCGAACGGCCGCGCTGGCGCATCACGGCAACCGATAAATCCCCGGCCGCGCTGGCCCTGGCCGAGTTGAATGCCCGCGCGCTCAATGTGGGCAACGTGCGCTTCGTCGGCGGCGACTGGTTCGATCCGCTCGCGGGTGAACGCTACGACCTGATCGCCAGCAATCCGCCCTACATCGCCGCAGGCGACCGCTCGCTCGAGGATCCCGCATTGCGGCACGAGCCGCCAGTCGCGCTGAGCAGTGGTGCGACGGGTCTTGAGGCACTGGCTACGTTGATTGGCGGCGCCAGCTCATACCTGGCCGCAGCAGGCTGGTTGCTGCTCGAACACGGCGCCGACCAGCAACGGGCAGTCGCGGATTTGCTTGTCTCACAGGGGTTCGCTCACGTACGCTGCCATGCCGACCTGGCCGGACTGCCGCGCGTTACGGAAGCGCAACGGCCACCGGACTGAAGCTTTAACGGTCACCACTGCAGAGTTCCACACCATGATACGTTTTGAAACCACGCACGGCGCCTTCACCATAGAACTGTTCGACAAGGATGCGCCGCTGACGGTAGCGAATTTCCATCAATACGTGGACGACGGTTTCTTCGACGGCACGATCTTTCACCGCATCGTGCCGGGCTTCGTGATCCAGGGCGGCGGCCTCGTTGCCGATTTCTCGCAGAAGCCCACGCGTGCGCCGGTCAAGAACGAGGCCAACAACGGCCTGCAGAACGAACGCGGCACGCTCTCGATGGCGCGCACTGACTCGCCGCACAGCGCGACATCGCAGTTCTTCGTGAACCTGAAGGACAACGACTTCCTCGATCATCGTCCGGGCCAGCACGGCTATGCCGTGTTCGGCCGCGTGGTCGATGGGCTTGAGGTCATCGACAAGATCGCCGCCGTACGCACCGGCCGGCGCCAGGGCTACACCGACGCGCCGATGGAAGACGTGATCATCAACAGCGCGCGGCGCGTCGACGCCAAAAGTTAAGGACGCGCCGGACCTGTCGCTGCCCATGACGGCGAATCGTGCCGGGTTGCTGCGCCGCGTGGGGCGCGCCCTGCTTGAGGCCCTGGCCGCTGCCCTGGCACTGGCCGTGCTGCTGGTGATTGCACTGCGCTGGATCAATCCCTGGACCAGCGCCTTCATGGTGAACGCCAGGCTCGAGGCGTTTTTTACCGGCGACCATCGATACCAGACGCATTACCGGTGGGTCGATCTCGAGCAGATCTCGCCGCAGGCCGCGCTCGCGGTCATCGCCTCCGAGGACCAGCAGTTCCCGTTTCACGCCGGCTTTGATTTCAAGTCGATCCGCGAGGCCGTGCGCCACAACGCCGTCAGCCGCCACAAGCGCGGCGCCAGCACCATCTCGCAGCAGGTTGCCAAGAACCTGTTCCTCTGGTCGGGACGCAGCTACCTGCGCAAGGGCCTGGAAGCGGGGTTCACGCTGCTGATCGAGGTCTGCTGGCCCAAGGAGCGCATCCTGGAGGTGTACCTGAACATCGCCCAGTTCGGCCCGGACGTCTATGGCGTGCAGGCGGCCGCGCAACACTACTATCATAAGGACGCGCGGCGCCTGAACCGGGCCGACAGCGCGCTGCTGGCGGCGGTGCTGCCGAATCCATTGCGCATGCGCGTCGAAGCGCCCTCGGGTTACGTGCTCTCCCGAAGGGACTGGATCGCAGAACAGATGGCGGAGCTCGGCGGCACCTCTTACCTGAACCTGGTCGAAGCAGACGCGAACCGCAGACCCTGAGCAACATGCAGGCAAGCACATGACCGTAAAACCCGAACGCCGGTACCGCTACTACGACCTGCTCATGGCCGCGTACGTGTGCATCCTGCTGTGCGCGAACCTGATCGGCGCGCAAAAGGTCACGACCGTGCAGCTGCCGCTTTTCGGCGCGGTGACCTTTGCTGCCGGCGTGCTGTTCTTTCCGCTGTCGTATTTTTTCGGCGACATCCTCACCGAGGTCTATGGCTACGCCCGCGACCGCCGTTGCGTGTGGGCCGGTTTCGCAGCGCTGGCCTTCGCTTCGCTGATGGCGGCGGTCATCGTGGCGATGCCGCCGGCCGCGCACTGGGCCGACAAGCAGGCGGCCCTCGAGTCGATCTTCGGCAACACCTGGCGCATCGCCGGCGCCTCGGTCATCGCCTTCTGGTCCGGCTCACTCGTCAACAGCTACGTGCTGGCGAAGATGAAAATTTTCACGCGCGGCCGCTGGCTGTGGACGCGCACGATCGGCTCGACGGCCTGCGGTGAGGCGGTCGATTCCTCGCTGTTCTACACGCTCGCCTTCTATGGCATCTGGGACAACCAGCTGTTGCTGACGGTCACCCTGACACAGTACGTGCTCAAGACCGCCTGGGAGGCGCTGAGCACGCCGCTGACTTATTGGGTCGTCAATTTCCTCAAGCGCGCCGAGCACGAGGATTTCTACGACACGGACACCAACTTCACGCCATTCTCGCTGCAGGCCTGAAGCTAGTTGAGCGGCCCCCGATCGGCACGCGGCAAGGCCTCGCTGGCGAATAGCTGCTCGACGTCGACCGCGTCGTAGCGATAATCGCGGCCGCAGAATTCGCAGGTCACCTTCAGCGCACCCTGCTCGGCCAGCGCGGCGCGCGCTTCGTCAATGCCGAGCGAACGCACCAGGCCGGCGACACGCTCCTCACTGCAGCGGCATGCAAAGCTCACCGGCGTGGCGCCGAACAGCCGGCAATCATGTTCCCCGGCAACGCGCTGCACCGCGGCTTCCGCCGGAGCATCCAGCAGCGATTCAGGAGCGAGTGATTGCAGGCCCTGCTGCAGATCTTCCCAGGTGCTCTGCAGCAACGCGCCGGCGCCCTCGCCGCTGGCTGCGTCGGCGGCCCCCGCGGGCAACCGCTGCAACAGCATGCCGCCGGCGTGCTCGCGATCGGCCGCCAGCTTCAGCCGCGTCGGCAATTGCTCCGAGCCTTCGAAGTAACGTTCCAGGCATTCGCCGAGCGTGCCGCCTTCGAGCGGCACGATGCCCTGGTAGTTGGCCGACGAATTATCCGACTGCACCGTGACGACGAGATTTCCGGCGCCGACCAGCTCTTCGAAGCCGACGGCCTCGCCGTCGGCCAGGTCGTGATGCGCGATGGCACGCAGGCGAAAATCGTCGCTGCACTGCGCGACCAGCAGCCGCACGCGCCCGCTGCCGGCGAATTGCACGGTGAGCGTGCCGGCGAACTTCAGCGTCGCAGCCAGCAACACGGCGGCCGATGCGGCCTCGCCCAGCAACGCTTCCACGAGCGGAGGATAGGCACGCCGCGCGCGCAACTCCTGCCAGGCTGCACCCAGCCGCACCCAATGGCCGCGCAATGGCTGACCCTCAAGCAGGAAGCGGCGCAGTTCGCCGGCGGCCTGTTCTTCAGCCACTGAGTTTCTGCTTGAGCAGCTCGTTCAGGCGCGCAGGATTTGCCTTGCCCTGCGTCGCCTTCATGACCTGGCCGACGAAGAAGCCGAACAGTTTGTCCTTGCCGGCGCGGTAGTCGGCCAGCTGGCCGGGATTCGCGGCCATGACCGCCGCAATCGCCTGCTCGATCGGACCGTCGTCGGTGATCTGCCGCAGTCCCTTCGACTCGATGATCGTGTCGGCCTGCTGTTGCCCGTCCCACATCGCTTCGAATACATCTTTCGCAATCTTGCCGGAGATCGTGTTGTCACCGATGCGGCGCAGGAGCCCCGCGAGCGCCGCGGCGCTCACGCGGCTCGCGCCGATCTCGAGCCCGTCGCGGTTGAGGAACGCGGCAAGATCACCGCCCACCCAGTTCGCAGCCAGTTTCGGGCTGCCACCGAAATCGCGCACCACGGTCTCGTAGTAATCGGCCAGCTCGCCGCTCGAAGTCAGCACCTGCGCGTCGTAACCCGACAGTTCATATTGCGTCGCGAAGCGCTGCGCCTTCTGATCCGGCAGCTCCGGGAGGGTGGCCGCGACCTGAGCGATGTAGCCGTCATCGAGTTCGACGGGCAGCAGGTCGGGATCCGGGAAATAGCGGTAATCGTTGGCTTCTTCTTTCGAGCGCATCGAACGCGTCTCGCCCTTGTCCGGATCGTACAGGCGCGTCTCCTGCACCACCTTGCCACCGCTCTCGAGCAGCTCGATCTGGCGCGCCACTTCGAAGTTGATCGCTTTCTCGACGAAGCGGAAGGAATTGATGTTCTTGATCTCGGCGCGGGTGCCNNTCGGAGACGATCTCGATCAGCGGTGTGCCCGCGCGGTTCAGGTCGATGCCGGTCAATCCCGGCAGCCCCTCGTGCAGCGATTTGCCCGCGTCCTCTTCGAGGTGCGCGCGCGTGACTGCGATGCGCCGCGTGCTGCCATCGTCGAGCACGATGTCGATGTGGCCGCCGGCCACGATCGGCAGCTCGTACTGGCTGATCTGGTAGCNNGGGTAGAAATAATTCTTGCGCGCGAACACCGAGCGCGGAGCGATGCGCGCACCGATCGCCAGCCCGAACTTCACCGCCATGCGCACGGCCTCGCCGTTCAGCACGGGCAACACGCCCGGGTAACCCAGGTCCACGAGGTTGGCCTGCGCATTAGGCGACGCGCCAAAGGCAGTGGCTGCGCTGGAGAATATCTTCGAGCGGGTCGCGAGCTGGGCGTGGATCTCCAGCCCTACTATAGTTTCCCATCCGCTTTCGATTGCGGTGTTAGTAATGTTCGGTGACGTACTCATCAGCGGTACGCCTCCGGCGCACGCGTGTGCCAGTCGGTGTCGCGCTGGTAGCGATGCGCGGCGTTCAGGATGCGTTCCTCGGCGAAATGCGCGCCGACGATCTGCAGCCCGACCGGTAAACCCTGCACGAAACCGCACGGTATGGAGATGGCCGGCAACCCCGCAAGATTCGCGCCGATCGTGTAGATGTCGTTCAGGTACATGGTGACCGGATCATTCATCTTGGCACCGATCTCGAACGCGGGCGTGGGCGTAGTAGGCCCGATCAACACATCCACTTCACCAAAGGCACGGGCAAAATCGTCGGCGATGAGCCGCCGCACGCGCTGCGCCTTCAGGTAATAAGCATCGTAGTAGCCGGCCGAGAGCACATAAGTGCCGGTCATGATGCGACGCTTCACCTCGGCGCCGAAACCCTCGCCGCGCGAGCGCTCGTACAGATCCTTCAGGTCGCGCGGTTTCTCGCAGCGATGGCCGAAGCGCACGCCATCGTAGCGCGCGAGGTTCGATGAGCATTCCGCCGGCGCCACCACGTAATAGGTCGGCACTGACAGTGGGAGGTTCGGCAGGCTGACTTCGCGCAAGGTGGCGCCCTGCGCGCGCAGCACTGCAAGCGCGGCGCGCAGGCAGGCCTCGACCGCCGGGTCGAGTCCCTTGTCGAAGAATTCCTTGAGCAGTCCAATGCGCAGACCCGTCAGTGGCCTATCGAGCCCGGCTACATAGTCTGGAACCTCAGCATCGACGCTGGTCGAATCCCGCTCGTCGAATCCTGCACAGTGACGTAACAGGATTGCTGCGTCCTCTGCAGTACGTGCGATGACGCCGGCTTGGTCGAGACTCGAGGCGAAGGCGACGATGCCGTA
>PMNQ01000131.1:0-188 GCA_003162555.1 Gammaproteobacteria bacterium
TCACCGCGCGACTCGCTGGCGAACAGGGCCGCGAGGTATTCGCGATTCCGGGTTCCATACATAACCCGATGGTGCGTGGCTGCCATTCCCTGATTCGTCAGGGCGCGAAGCTGGTCGAGACCCCGGCTGAGGTTCTTGCAGAACTGCGGGTTCCCTATTTAAAACAAGATGTTACGAAATCCCCAAAC
>PMNQ01000131.1:263-3202 GCA_003162555.1 Gammaproteobacteria bacterium
GCTGCCCGATGGCGCCGAGCGTGAGAGCATCGAACGCGACCTGCACAGCGTCGGTTTCGGTGAAGACAACGTGACACGCGCCCTCGACTGGCTGGCCGACCTCGCCAACGTGCGCGAGCGTCCGGGCCTGACCGCCAACGAAAGCGCGTTCCGGGTCTATTCCAGTGAAGAACAGCGCCGGCTCGACGCCGGCTGCCGTGGCCTGCTGCTGGCCCTTGAACGCGGCGGCATTCTCTCCCCAGGCCAGCGCGAAATCGTCATCGATCGCCTGCTGGCGCTGGACGCCGAAGAGTTGGGGCTGGAACAGGTCAAGTGGGTGGTGCTGATGGTGCTCTCCAGTCAGCCCGCACAGGAAGCGGCCTGCGCCCGCATGGAAGATCTGGTGCACGCCACCCCCGTCACGGTGCCGCACTGAACGCGGCCATAAAACCGCCGTTATCACCACCCGCGGCCAGTCCGCGGTTTTTCGTTTATGGAACCTTGAACTGAATCATGGCAGAAAACCTGGTCATCGTTGAATCGCCCGCCAAGGCGCGCACGATCAAGAAGTACCTGGGCAAGGACTACGAAGTGCTGGCCTCGTACGGGCACGTGCGCGATCTGGTGCCGAAAGAAGGCGCGGTCGATCCCGAGCACGATTTCGCGATGCAGTACCGCCAGATCGAGCGCAACGAAAAGCATGTCACCGCGATCTCGAAGGCGCTGAAAAAAGCTTCCACGCTGTTGCTGGCGACCGACCCGGACCGCGAGGGCGAGGCGATTGCCTGGCACCTGCACGAGATTCTCAAGGAGCGCGGCGAGCTCAAGGGCAAGACTTCGCAACGCGTGGTGTTCCACGAGATCACCAAGAACGCGATCCGTGAAGCGGTCACGCATCCACGCGAACTCTCGCTCGACCTGGTGAATGCGCAGCAGGCACGCCGCGCGCTCGATTACCTGGTGGGCTTCAATCTCTCGCCACTGCTGTGGAAGAAAGTGCGCCGCGGCCTGTCGGCCGGGCGCGTGCAAAGCCCCGCGCTGCGCATGATCTGCGAACGCGAGGACGAGATCGCCGCTTTCGTGCCGCAGGAATACTGGACCATCGACGCCGAGGGCGAGCACAGCGAACAGACTTTTCCGCTGAAGCTGGTGGAATACTCCGGCCGCAAGGTCGAGCAGTTCAGTTTCACCAATGAGGGCACGGCGCGCGCCGCTGAATCGGTGCTGCGCAGCGCCGGCGCCCCCGTCAAGGGCGGACCCGGCGGCACCCTTAGCGTGTTGACAATAGATAAAAAGCAGCGGCGTCGCAATCCTTCGCCGCCTTTCACCACATCGACGCTGCAGCAGGAGGCTTCGCGCAAGCTGGGTTTCTCGGCGCAGCGCACGATGCGCATCGCGCAGCAGCTCTACGAAGGCGTCGACATCGGCGAAGGCAGCGTGGGTCTCATCACCTACATGCGCACCGACTCGGTCACGCTCGCCGCCGAGGCGGTCACCGAGATCCGCGCTACGATCGAGAAGCTCTACGGCAAGGAATCGCTGGCCGAAGAGATCCGCATCTACAAGACCAAGTCGAAGAACGCGCAGGAAGCGCACGAAGCCGTGCGCCCGACCTCGGCCGCCATCGTGCCAGCCGACATCGAGCGCTACCTCGACGCCGATCAGTTCAAACTCTACGCGTTGATCTGGAAGCGCGCGGTCGCCTGCCAGATGGCGCATGCGGTGTTCGACACGGTCGCGGTCGACATGCTGGCCGGCAGCGACGGACCAACGCGCCATCTGATGCGTGCCAACGGTTCCACGCTGGTGAAGCCCGGCTACATCGCGGTCTACCAGGAAGGGCGCGACGACACGGCCGAAGACGACGGCGACCACATGCTGCCTGCAATGCAGGTGGGCGATGCGGTGCGCCTGCTCGCCCTGCACCCAGAACAGCATTTCACCGAACCACCGCCGCGCTACACCGAGGCCTCGCTGGTCAAGGCGCTGGAAGAACACGGCATCGGCCGGCCGTCCACGTACGCGTCGATCATCTCCACGCTGCGTGACCGCGAATACGTCGAGATCGACAACCGGCGCTTCACCGCCACCGACATCGGCCGCATCGTCGGCAAGTTCCTGACGCAGCATTTCCATCGCTACGTGGAATACGGTTTCACCGCCGCGATGGAAGACGAGCTCGACGCGGTCGCGCGCGGCGAAGAGCCGTGGACGGTGCCGCTCACCAAGTTCTGGAAGCCGTTCATCGAGCAGGTCGAGCTGATCGAGAAAACGGTGTCGCGCGAACAGGTCGCGCAGGCGCGCGAACTCGGCCGCGATCCGGTCAGCGGGAAACCGGTCACGGTGCGCATGGGGCGCTTCGGGCCCTTCGTGCAGATCGGCACCAAGGATGATGTCGACAAGCCGCGTTTTGCAGGTCTCCGGCCGGGCCAGAAGATGGATACGATCCAGCTCGCCGACGCCTTCGAGCTGTTCAAGCTGCCGCGCACGCTGGGCGAGACCAGCGCGGGCGAGACCGTGCTGACGGCGATCGGCCGCTTCGGGCCGTACATCAAGTACGGCGCCAAGTATGTCTCGCTCAAGGAAGACGACCCGTACACGGTCACGTTCGAGCGTGCGCTCGAGGTCATCGCGGCGAAGGTGCTGGCGGACGCCAACCGCATCATCCAGGATTTCCCGGACGAGAAGATCCAGGTGCTGAACGGCCGCTACGGCCCGTACATCAAGAAGGGCACCGACTCGCGCTCGCTCGAGTCCGAGGCGGCGCTGTTCACCGTCTCGCTCGACGAGGCGCTGGCGCTGCTCGCCCAGCCCAAGCCGCGTGGTCGGGGCCGGGCCGCGGCGGCGCCGCCCCTGCGCGAGCTGGGCGTCGACACCGCCACGGGCAAGCCGGTGGTGGTCAAGGAAGGCCGCTTCGGGGCGTACGTCACCGACGGGGAGACCAACGCGACCCTGCGCAA
>PMNQ01000035.1 GCA_003162555.1 Gammaproteobacteria bacterium
CTCCGGGGCCGGCCCCATTTTGCACAGGGCCGCGTTGCTCCTCCCTCGTGTACATACAGTACACGTCGGTCGTCGCGCCTTGCCCTGTGCAAAATGGGGCACGGCCGCATCGACATCCTAAGTGTGAACAGGCCCTAGGGCGGTAGCGCCGCGAACATGGCCCGCACGCCCTCGGTCAGCCGGCAACTGGTGTTTGCGGTGGCCGTGCCACTGGTGCTGTCGTTCGCGCTCACGGTATTCGTGCTCGATGGCATCTTCCGCGACTCGGCACTGCAGGCCTTGCGCGAGCGGCTCGACCAGGAGGTGATCGCACTGGTCACGGCCGCCGAGCTGACCGATAGCGGCCGCATGGACCTGCGTCTGCTCGATCCCGAGTCGCGCCTCAGCCGTCCGCGCTCCGGACAATACGCAGCCGTGCGCAGTGCGCGTGGCCGCGTGCTGTGGAGTTCGCCGTCGATGGAGGGCGTCGCGGTCGACTACGGTGCGCCCGTGGCGATTGGCAAGACGGCATTCTTCCAGGTGCGCCTCGCCGATGGCACCGAGCTCGGAATTCTCAATCGAGGGCTGGAGTGGGACTACGCGCCGGGCAACAGCGCAAGACTGGTGTTCAGCGTGGCCGAGGACCTGGCCGGACAGAATGCGCGGCTGCAACAATTCCGTCGGCAGCTGGTCGCCTGGTTTGGCGCACTGGCGCTGCTGCTGCTGGCGGTGCTTGGCGGCCTGCTGCGGCGCGTGCTGCGGCCGGTGCGGCGCCTGGAGCAGCAGATTGCCGAGGTCGACAGCGGCCGGCGCGCGCAACTCGACGAAGGTTTTCCGCGCGAGCTCGATGGCGTGGCGCGCTCGCTCAACGCGCTGCTGCGTTCCGAGCGATCGCGCATCGCGCGCTACCGCGACACGCTCGGCAACCTGGCCCACAGCCTCAAGACACCGTTGGCCGTCATGCGCGCGGCGCTGTCGGGCGGTGCCGCGCAACACGCCACGCTGGATCATGAGATCGATCGCATTGCACGGATCGTCGATCATCAGCTGCAGCGCGCCGCAACCAGCGGCGGCGTGACGCTCGGACAACAGACCGTGCCGGTGGCGCCGCTGGTGGCCGACCTGCGCGTGGCGCTGCTCAAGGTACATTCCGGCAAGGACCTGGTCATCGACGCCGACGTCGCCGCCGATGCCGGTTTTGCCGGCGACGGTGGCGACATCACCGAGCTGCTCGGCAACCTGATCGACAACGCCTGCAAATGGTGTCGTGGCATGGTGCGCATACAGGTGCGGCTGGATACCGCGCGGCCCATGGAGCAGCGGCTGCTGATCCGGGTCGAGGACGACGGTCCCGGCATCGCGCCCGAAGACCGCGCGCGCGTGCTCGGTCGTGGCGTTCGCGCCGACGAGCGCGCCAGCGGGCACGGACTTGGACTGGCGATGGTGGCCGACACTGTGGCGCTGTATGGCGGCGAACTCGTGGTGGGCGAGTCCGCCACGCTGCGCGGCGCCAGCCTGGAAGTGGGGCTGCCCGGGCGGGCGCTGGGACCCGGCGTGTTAACATCGCCACCATGAGATCGACCGACACCATTTCCTGGCAGCCGACCAGCTGGCAGTCGCGCAAGGTGCAGCAGCAGCCTACCTATGGCGACAGCGCCGAGCTCGAGCGTGCCGTCGCCGATTTGTCGCGCTTGCCGCCGATCGTGGTGTCGTGGGAGGTCGAGAACCTGCGCCTGCGCCTGGCGGCGGCGCAGCGCGGCGAGGCTTTCCTGCTGCAGGGTGGCGATTGCGCCGAGAGCTTTGCCGATTGCGAGTCCGACCGCATCGCCAAGCAGCTCAAGGTGCTGCTGCAGATGAGCCTGGTGCTGCTGCAGGCAATGAAGCGGCCGGTGGTGCGCGTGGGGCGTTTCGCCGGCCAGTACGCCAAGCCGCGCTCGGCGGACACCGAGACCCGCGATGGCGTCTCGTTGCCGGCCTATCGGGGCGACCTGGTCAATCATCCGGAATTCACCGCCGAGGCGCGCCGCCCCGATCCGCAGCTGCTGCTGCGCGGCTACGAGCGCGCGGCGCTGACGCTGAACTTCGTGCGCGCATTGGTCGACGGCGGCTTCGCCGACCTGCATCACCCGGAGTACTGGGATCTGGGCTTCGTGCGCCACGCGCAGCTGCGCGAGGCTTACCAGCGCATCGTCGATTCGATCGGCGACGCGCTCGATTTTTTTGAATCACTCACCGGCCAGAAGGCGGGCGATGCGAACCGCGTGGAGTTCTTCGCCAGCCACGAAGGGCTGCACCTGTTGTACGAGCAGGCGCAGACGCGCTTCATCGCGCGCCAGGATCGCTGGTACAACCTGTCCACGCACATGCCGTGGATCGGCATGCGTACCGCGCAGGTCGAGGGCGCGCATGTCGAATATTTCCGCGGCATCGCCAATCCGATCGGCGTCAAGGTCGGCGCCGCGATGAGCGACGAATGGCTGCAGGAACTTATTGCGGTGCTAAACCCGCACAACCAGCCCGGCCGGCTCACGCTCATCCACCGCTTCGGCGTCAAGGAAATCGAGCAGCACCTGCCGCGCGTCATCGAGGCGGTGCGACGCACGGGCTCGACGGTGCTGTGGTGCTGCGATCCGATGCACGGCAATACCGAGACGACGGCCGGTGGCGTCAAGACGCGGCGCTTCGAGAACATCCTCAAGGAGCTCGATATCTCGTTCCGGATTCACCGCGAACTCGGCTCGCACCTGGGCGGCGCGCACATCGAACTCACCGGCGAGGACGTCACCGAGTGCACCGGCGGCGCGCGCGGCCTCACCGACGCGGATCTGCAGCGGGCCTATCGCTCGCAGGTCGACCCGCGCCTCAATTACGAACAGGCGCTTGAACTGGCGATGCTGATAGCCGAGCGCAGCAAGCAGCGCACGTGAGTGTCCGGATCCGCCACAGCATTTGACGCGCAACGCTTCGTTGCGTCGCTCCCTTTCCGCCCGGGCGTCTACCGCATGTACGACGCGAGCAGCGAGCTGATCTACGTCGGCAAGGCCGCGCGCCTCCGCGATCGCGTCGGCAGCTACTTTAGCTCGCGCCCTCAATCGGCCAAGGTCGCCGCGATGCTCAAGCGGGTGACGCGCGTCGAGGTCACCGTAGTTGGTTCCGAGACCGACGCGCTGCTGCTGGAATGCAACCTGATCAAGGCGCACCGGCCGCGCTACAACGTCATCCTGCGCGATGACAAGTCCTTTCCCTACCTGCTGTGTCCGACGGACCACGATTTTCCGCGGCTGCAATTCTGGCGCGGACTGCGCCGGCCCGCCGGCAAGCTGTTCGGCCCGTTTCCCAATGCGCTGGTCGTCAAACAGGTGCTGCACCAATTACAGAAGGTGTTCCTCATCCGCAATTGCAGGGACGGCTTCTTCGCGCACCGCACGCGGCCCTGCCTGCAGCACCAGATCGGGCGCTGCTCCGCGCCCTGTGTCAACCTCATCAGCAAGGACGCGTATCGCAAAGACCTCGACGGCGCGCTGCGCGTGCTCGAAGGCGGCAGTGCGGATCTGCGCGCCGAGCTGGAGACGCGCATGGGTGAGGCGTCGGCGGCGCTGCAATTCGAGGCCGCGGCGCGGCTGCGCGACCAGCTCGCAGGCCTGGCTGAACTGCAGAACCAGCAGATCGCCAATGCACCGCGCACGCGCGACGTGGACGTGGTGGCGCTGCAGGGCGAGCCCGGCCAGTACGCCGTCTCGCTCCTGACGGTGCGTGAGGGCGCGAGTCTCGGCACCACGAATTTCTTTCCGACCGCAGTAGGCGAGCCGGCCGATACGCTGGCCGAATTCCTGCTGCAGCATTACGCCCGGCAGGCGGTGCCGGCGGAGATTGTCATCGGTGAGGACCTGCCGGATCACGCCGCGCTCGCCGAGGCGCTGGTTGCTGTCGCCGGGCACCCGGTGCAACTGCGCCGCGGTGGCCGCGGGCTGCCGGGCCGCTGGCTTGAACTTGCCGAGGACAATGCGCGCGAGGCGCTGCGAATGCGTGCCAACCGCCGTGACGCGGTGGCGCTCTCGCTGCAGTGGCTGGCCGACACGCTGAAGCTCCCGGCTGCGCCGGAGCGGATCGAGTGCTTCGATATCAGCCACACGGGCGGCGAGGGCACTGTGGCAGGCTGCGTCGTGTTCGGCCCGGACGGCCCGATCAAGCGCGCTTATCGCCGTTACAACATCGAGGGCCTCGCGCCCGGCGATGACTATGCGGCGATAGAACAGGCATTGGCGCGTCACGGCGCGCGCATTGTGGCGGGCGACCTGCCGCGGCCGGACCTGCTGCTGATCGACGGCGGCGCCGGTCAGCTGCAGGCGGCGCAGCGGGGGCTGGCGCGCGCGCAATGCACGGGTCTGGCGCTGCTCGGTATTTCCAAGGGAGCGGACCGCCGGCCAGGACAGGAACGCCTGCATTTACCGGGGGAATCGATCGCGCGCACGGTTCCGGCCGACAGCCCGGTGCTGCACCTGCTGCAGCGGATCCGCGACGAGGCACACCGCTTTGCGATCACCGGTCACCGCCGCCGCCGTGCGCGGCGCTTCCAGGAATCCATACTCGAGACCGTGCCGGGCCTGGGGCCCGCACGGCGCCGCGCGCTGCTGGTGCACTTCGGCGGCCTGCCCGGCGTACTTCGCGCCGGCATCGCCGATCTCGAACAGGTCGAGGGAGTGGGGACAGCACTGGCCCGGACGCTTTATGATCATCTGCATCCGGGGGCCTAGTTCACACTCAGGACGTCGATGATCTGGAACCTGCCGATAGTGCTGACGTGGCTGCGGATCCTGGCGATTCCGCTGGTCATCGTTTTGTTCGTCATGGGCCGCCAAAATCCGGCTGGCATCGCGGACGCTGCCGCGGGTCTGCTGTTCGCGGCCGCGGCCATTACCGATACGCTCGATGGCTACCTGGCGCGGCGACTCGGACAGACCACCTCGCTCGGGGCATTCCTCGATCCGGTGGCCGACAAACTGATCGTGACCGTCGCGCTGGTGCTGATCGTCAGCCGCGATCCGCGCCTGGTGATCGTGCTGGCTGCTGTCGTGATCATCGGCCGCGAGATCGCCGTCTCGGCATTGCGCGAGTGGATGGCCGAACTCGGGCATCGCACCAAGGTGGCCGTGTCGGCGCTCGGCAAGTACAAGACCATCGCGCAGATGGTCGGCGTGAGCATGCTGCTGTACCGCCACGACCTGTTCGGGCTGCCGATTTACCGGCTGGGGCAATGGCTGACGGTCGTGGCTGCGGCCGTGACGTTGTTCTCCATGTTCGTCTACCTGCGCGCTGCGCTCCCGTACCTGCGCGAACAGCGCTAGGCCCGGCCGGGGCTGCGCGGGCGCTCAAGTCGGCGGGCGATCCGCCGATAATTACCGCTATGACACCTTCACAAGCGGAAAAAACACCCCCGGCGGCTACGGCTGATACCGCAGCCTTCAATCTGGTGCGGGAACTGGCGGCTGCGCTGTCGGCTGGCACCGTCTCGCTGCCGAGCTATCCGCAGGTGGCCATCAGGCTGCAGAAGATGCTGGCCGATGAGGACAGCGACGCCGACCGCCTGGTGCGCGTACTGGGCGCCGAACCGGTGCTGGCGGCACGGGTCACGACCATGGCGGGCGCCGCGGCGCTGAATCCCAGCGGCCGCAAGATCACTGATCTGCGCACAGCCATCGTGCTGCTCGGGTTCGATGCGCTGCGCACTACCGCAGCGGCGTTTGCGATGGTGCAGATCCGTCAGGCCGGCGAGTACAAGAACATTGAAAAGCCCATGGCCGCGCTGTGGCGCGAGAGCGTGTCGCGCGCGGCGATGGCCTACGTGGTGGCGCGCGCCACCGGCAAGAGCCGCCCCGACACGGCGATGCTCGCCGGCATCCTCTCCGGCATCGGCAAGCTGTATCTGCTGACGCAGATGAGCCGGCATCCGGAACTGTTCGCGGACGAGGCCGCTTTTCACAGCCTGGTGCGCGATTGGCACGCGAGCATCGCGCAGGCGCTGCTCGAGAGCTGGCAGATGGCTCCCGAGATCGTCGCCGCAGTGCGCGACTGGCCCACCGTGGACACCGATCCGCGTAACGCGCCCGACCTTGCGGATGTGCTGGCCGCCGCCGACCTGCTGATCAGCCATGGCGAGGATCCGGAACTGCTGCAGGGCTTGCTGGCCGACTCGCGTCCGATGCAGCGGCTGGGCCTGAAAGCAGGGTGCGCCAGCCTGCTGGCCGATTCGGCCGCCGAGCTGGAATCGCTCCGCAAGGCGCTGAGCAACTAGCGCTGAGCTACTTGCGCTGAGAGACTAGTGAAAGTCGCGCGAGCGGCGCGTCAGCCCATTCAACCAGTGTGAACGGTCGTGCAGCGTGCGCGCGACCACGTGCGCGACGCCGTGCTGGTTCTGCAGCGTGCCGTTCACTTCCAGCAGACTGGCCGCGAGCGCCGGCGCGCGCTGCGTCTCGAACACCTGCGGCCACAGGATCACGTTGACGATGCCGGTCTCATCCTCGAGCGAGAGGAACACCACGCCCGAGGCCGTGCCGGGCTGCTGCAGGTGCGTGACCAGTCCGCCGACGCGCACCGGTGCGCCATCCGGCAGTGCGCGCAGTTCCAGGTTGCTGGATAGCCCATGCGCGCGCAGCCGCTGGCGCAGCAGCGCGAGCGGGTGCAGCGTCGTGCTCAGCGAGAGCTGACGGTAGTCCGCCATGATTTCCTCGGCCATATCGGGTGCCCGTAACGCCACCGCTGGTTCGTGGCCAGCAGCCAGCGGCAACGAACCTGGCGGCGGTTCGGCGCCGAGCGCCAGCCAACCCGCCTCGTGCCGATGCCTGCTTAAGTGGCGCAGCGCGCCCGCGCCCGCCAGCATGCGCATGCTGCGCCGGGCCAGGGCCGCGCGCTGCGCCAGGTCAGCAATGCTGTGGAACGGTTGCACGCCGCGCGCCGCGATGATCCGTTCGGCGTCGGCCCGCGGCAGTGAACGCACCAGCGCCAGGCCGATGCGGATCGCAAGTGCGCCGCCGCGGCCGGTCTCCAGTGTGCAGTCCCAATCGCTGATGAGCACGTCGGGCGGCAGGATGATGACGCCATCGCGCCGCGCTTCCTGCACCAGCTGCGCCGGCTGGTAAAAACCCATCGGCTGGCTGTTGAGCAG
>PMNQ01000132.1 GCA_003162555.1 Gammaproteobacteria bacterium
CGAGGAATTCAAGGGCACGGGCAACAGCGAAATCCACCTCGACCGGCGCATCGCGGAGAAGCGTGTGTTCCCCGCAGTGAACATCAACCGCTCGGGCACGCGCAAGGAAGAGCTGATCACCGACCAGGCGGAACTGGCGAAGATGTGGATCCTGCGCAAGCTCCTGCACCCGATGGACGAACTGGCCGCGATCGAATTCCTGCTCGACAAAATGAAGGACACCAAGACCAACGCCGAGTTCTTCGAGGCGATGAAACGTTGATCACGCGCGCCAGCGCGGTGATCAACGTGGCCGACCGCAGGTCGGCCAACCGCTGACGGTCCGCCGCGGGAGCGGTGCCCGGGCATAAAAGGCCCTAGCGGTTCACAGTTTCGAACGTCGCAGCGTGGCGACGCTGGCGCAGCAGCCGGCGCTGCCCGATGATGGCTCTGACGCCCTGATCAGGAATTGCCGCATGCGCCAACTGCTGTTATCCGCCACTCTGCTGGCTGCCGCCATGGCGGTTGGTGCGCAGGAACCCGCGCCGCCCGAGCCGGCCAGCCCGATCACGGACCATTTCGCATTTCGGGCGGGCGCCTACTTCGGCACTGCTGCGACCGACGGGCGCGTCGATGACCCGACCGCGCCGACGCCGGGCACGCCGTTCTCGCTCGAGAATGATTTCAAGCTCAGCCCGAAGGCGCATCAGGCGCGCGCCGAGTTCATGTTCCGCCTGCGCGAGCGCGGACGATTGCGCGTCGACTTGTGGGAACTGAACCGCACGGGCATAGCCAGTCCGACCACGACTATCGTCTATGGCGGCCACACCTTCACGCCGACCGACGTCGTCAATTCGGAATTCAACTGGACTCAGGTCGATCTGACCTGGACCTACTCCTTCCTGAAGCGCCGGCGTTTCGAGCTGGGCGCGGGCCTCGGGCTCCATCTGCTGGAAGCCGAGGCCAATGCCAACGCCACGCAGCCGACCGGTCCGGTGTCCGAACGATTCAGCGGCGCCGGTCCCTTCGTCACGCTCGCGCTCGATGGCACCTGGCGAATCACGCGGCGCTTCGCTTTCTCGGCGCGCGGCCAGTACTTCAAGCTGACGGTGAGCTCGGTGAAAGGCTCGCTGGCCGATTACCACGGCGATCTGCAGTTCCGCTGGCGCCCGAACCTGGCGTTTGGACTCGGGTATCAGAGCACGAAGACGCGGCTCGACGTAACCAACAACAATCCAAATGGCACGATGCAGTTGGGTACGCACGGGCCGGAGTTGTTCGCGCGCGCCAGCTTCTAGCCAGTTCAGTCGCGCGCCGAGCGCAAGAAATTCTCTCCGCCGGCATCCAGATCAAGGTCCCGACAGGACCTTGATCTGGATGCAGACAGAGCACACTGATTTGTGCGCGGCGCGCGACGGTTAGGTGGCGGGGGCGCGCTTATTCCAGAGCGCGATTGCGGCGATGCACAGGAGCAGTGCGATGGCGCTCAGCGCCAGCGAGTAGTGGATGCCGAGCAGCGCGCCGCCGAGGCCGACCGTCACGCCGCTGAAGGCGCGGAGGCCGAGGCTGGCGGTGATGTAGAGGCCAATAATGTGGCCGCGCTGCGCGGCCGGGGCGCGCAGCTGCACGATGGTCATCGCCATCGCGCTGAACGACAACTCGAAGAAGCCGGCGGCGAACAGCAGTGGCAGCGTAACCAGGTAGTTGTGCGCCAGCGCGAAACCAGCGATCGCGAGGCACCAGCAGGCCGCCAGCGCCAGTGCGCTGCCCGGCGTCGGCGGCAGGAGGCTGCGGCTCTCGAGCAGCACGGCCGCGGCGATCGCACCCGCGGCGTCGGCGGCGAGCAGCGCGGTGTACGCGGCTCCCGCGTTGTGGAATCCCAGGTCGTCGGCAAAGCCAGGCATCTGTGCCTGATAGGCATTGCCGATGAACAGCGAGGCCGCCGCGGCCAGCAGCGTCATCGCGATGATCTGCCGGTTGCCGCTCATGCTGCGCCAGCTGGCGGCCATGGCGGCCGGACCCACGGCCAGTGCCAGCGGGCGCTGCGCCGGCGCACTGCGCAGCGGCGTGTAACGCGGGCGCTGCAACCAGATCAGCATCGGCAGGTAGATGAGCGCGTTGGCCAGGATTCCGAACGCGGGCCCGAGCGCGAGCAACAAGACATTTCCAACTGCTGGACCAACCAGAAGCCCCAGGTATCGCGCGCTGGCATTCAACCGGACGGCACTCTGCAAATGTTCGGGGCCGACGATGTCGTGGATCAGCACCTGCGAGGGCGGCGTCCACAGCACGCCGGCGATGCCGTGGATCGACAGCAGCACCCAGGCCTGCCACAGGTACATCTGGCCGTGCAGGAACAGCAGGCCCCAACAGATGGACACCGCCATGAACAGCAGCATTCCGCACTGGATCATGCGGCGCGGGTTATATCGATCGGCGAGCGCGCCCGAATAGCCAGCCAGCAACAGATACGGCACCCAGTGTGAAATCACGGCGAATGCGCCGAGCGCGGGCGAATGGAATTTCTGGTGCAGCACCCAGTAGCTGATGACGTGCTCGGTGTTGTCGGCGAGCATGGCGGTTGCACCGCCGAGCATGAAGCCGCCGTAGCCGCGATGCTGGAGTGCGGCGAAGGCAGGCCGCGTCGGCCGTTGCGCGCCGGGCTGCTCAGCCACTGCGCGCGATGGCCCGGTATCCGATGTCACGCCGATACTGGGCGCCAGCAAACCCGATGCAGTCGGTGAGTTGGTAGGCGGCGCGCTGCGCCTCTGCTACGCCCGCGCCGAGGCCCACGGCGCACAGCACACGGCCGCCGCTGGTGACGATGCTCCCGTCGCGCAGTTCAGTGCCGGCGTGAAATACCTTGCCCGGGAGCATTGCGGCGCGATCCAGGCCGCTGATCACCGCGCCCGTCTGCACAGGACCGGGATACCCCGGTGCAGCCAGCACCACGCCAAGTGCGCTGCGTTCATCCCACTCGACATGCTCTGTATCAAGTCGACCTGCCAGTGCAGCAAAGCACAGCGCGGGCAGGTCGGAGCGCAGCCGCGCCAGCACCGCCTGCGCTTCCGGATCGCCGAAACGGCAGTTGAATTCGATGACGCGCGGCGCGCCATGCGCGTCGACCATCAGTCCGGCATAGAGGAAACCCGTGTAGGGCATGCCCTCGCCCGCCAGCCCGCGCAATGTCGGCATGATCACTTCGCGCATCACGCGCTCGTGCACCGCGGCCGTCACGACCGGCGCCGGAGAATAAGCGCCCATGCCGCCGGTATTGGGACCGCTGTCGCCATCGCCGATGCGCTTGTGATCCTGCGAACTGGCGAAGGGCAGCGCGTGCTCGCCATCAGCCATGACGATGAAGCTCGCTTCCTCGCCGCTGAGAAATTCCTCGATGACCACTGTGTCGCCGGCGTCACCGAAGCGGCCATGGAACATTTCATTGACGGCGGCGAGCGCCTCGGTCGCGTTCAGCGCGATCACCACGCCCTTGCCGGCGGCGAGTCCGCTGGCCTTGATGACGATCGGCATCGCCTGCGCGCGCAGCCATGCGGCATCGAAGTTCGCGCGTGTGAAACTGCGGTACTGCGCGGTCGGTATCCCGTGGCGGCGCAGGAATTCCTTCGTGAATGACTTCGAGCCTTCGAGCTGCGCGCAGGCGCGGCTGGGCCCGAAGCAGGCGAGGCCCGCCGCCTGGAAGGCATCGACAACGCCCATGACAAGCGGTGCCTCGGGTCCGATGATCGTCAGCGCCACGCCTTCGGCGCGCGCCAGCGCGACCAGTCCTGGAATGTCAGTCGCGGCGACCGCGGCGTTGCGCACTTTGGGCTCGGTCGCGGTGCCGGCGTTGCCTGGCGCCACCAGCACTTCGCTGACGGACGGCGAGGCGGCGCATCTCCAGGCAAGCGCGTGCTCGCGGCCGCCGTTGCCTACTATCAAGACCTTCATGGGTGCGTTGTGCCGACCTGTCCGGAGGTTGCCAACAGACGCTAGTGCCGGAAATGGCGCATGCCCGTGTACACCATGGCCATGCCGTGTTCGTCGGCCGCCGCGACGACTTCATCGTCGCGCTTCGAACCGCCCGGCTGGATGACTGCACTGATGCCGTAGGCTGCCGCGGTGTCGATGCCGTCGCGGAACGGGAAGAAAGCGTCCGAGGCCATGACCGCGCCGCGCACTTCGAGTTTTTCGTCGGCGGCTTTCAGCGCGGCGATGCGGCTCGAATAGACACGGCTCATCTGGCCGGCGCCAATGCCGATCGTGGCGTGGCCGCGCGCATAGACGATCGCGTTCGATTTCACGCACCGGGCGACGCGCCAGGCGAACATCAGGTCGGCCAGTTCGCGCTCGTCCGGCTGGCGCCGCGTCACCACGCGCAGCTCGCCTGCGCCGACTGTGTCGGAGTCGCGATCCTGCACCAGCAGTCCGCCGTTGACGCTGCGCAATTCGTAAGCGTCGCCGGTGGGCGCGGCCAGGTCGCCGACGGCGAGCACGCGGATGGCCGGCTTGCCGGCCAGCACGCTTCTGGCCGCGGCCTCGATCACCGGCGCGGCGATCACCTCGGCGAACTGGCGGCCGATGATGGCCTGCGCCGTGGCGGCATCCAGCGGGCGATTGAAAGCGATGATGCCGCCGAAGGCCGAAGTGGGATCTGTACGATGCGCCAGCTCGTACGCGGCCGCAATGCTCGCAGCGCTGGCGACGCCGCAGGGATTGGCGTGCTTGACGATCACGCAGGTGGGCTCGGAAAACTGGCGCACGCACTCTATCGCCGCGTCGGCATCGGCGATGTTGTTGAACGACAATTCCTTGCCCTGCAACATCTGCGCGGTGCCGACCGAAGCGCCCTGCGCATTCAACGCACGGTAGAACGCGGCGCGCTGGTGCGGGTTCTCGCCGTA
>PMNQ01000275.1 GCA_003162555.1 Gammaproteobacteria bacterium
ATGCGCGGCAGCGCCATGTCGGGTGCGCCCACCTGCAGCGGGATCATCCAGTTGGCGAGTCCGACCCAGGCGGGCATGACGGCGCCGAAGATCATCGCCAGCGCATGCACCGTGGTCATCGAATTGAAGAACGCCGGATCCAGGAACTGCATGCCGGGCTTGAACAGTTCGAGGCGGATCATCATCGCCATCGCGCCGCCGACGAAGAACATCACGCAGGAGAAAATCAGGTACAGCGTGCCGATGTCCTTGTGATTCGTCGTCGACAGCCATCGCCACAGGCCCGAAGGCTTGCGATCATGGTGGTCGTGGGAGTCGGCGGTAGAGGAGTAGGCCATGTTGATGATCTCGCGGCTTGATCTTTGAATTGAGTTTGAATCGGGCGCTTGCGGCCAGAGGTCTGCCTCAGCCGGCCGGTGCGCCCTGCGTGCCCGCTGTCGCTGCGGCGGTCGGCTGTGGTTCCGCCGGGCGTTGCATCGCCTGCCGGGTCTTCAGCCAGGCCTCGAAGTCGTCCTTGCTGCGCACGTCGATCACGATCGGCATGAAGCCGTGATCGCGTCCGCACAGCTCCGCGCACTGGCCGCGGTACAGACCGGTCTTGTCGGTGTCGATCTTGAACCAGGCCTCGTTGACGTAGCCCGGGATCGCGTCCTTCTTTATCGCCAGCGCCGGCACCCACCAGGCGTGGATGACATCCTGTGCCGTGATCAGCAGCCGCACCTTCACGCCGGCCGGGACGACCAGCGGATGATCGACGTTGAGCAGGTAGTCCGGCACGGTGTTGGGATCGATCCTGGATCCAAGCTGGCGCGCCGCATTGCTGGCGCGATCGAGCGTCGAGAACACCTCGACACCCGAATCGACGTACTGGTAACCCCATTTCCACTGGTAGCCGGTGATGCGGATCGACAGTTCGCTCTTTGAGGCATCGTCGGTCTCGATCAGCGTGCGCGTCGCCGGCACCGCCATGATGATCAGGATCAGGACCGGCAGCACCGTCCAGATGATCTCGGCCTTGGTGTTGTGCACCAGCTTCTTGTCGGCCACCGCGCCCTGGGATTTGCGGAACATCACCAGCGAATAGATCATCCAGCCGAACACGAAGATCGCGATGACCACGCACCACCAGTACATGATCATGTGCAGGTCGTAGATGCGCCGCGAAATGGCCGTGATGCCCGGCGTCATGTTCAGCGTCCAGGCCGCGAACGCGGCGGGAGACGTCAGCGCGGCAGTGACGGCGGCGATGGCAGTTGCGAGTTTCTTCATGTTCATTAAGCTGGCCTTAGGATTTTCGCGGCTGGCCCCGCCGGCAGTGGCGATGCGTGTGCGGCGCGGCATCTTAGCGGATGCGGCTTTTCTATCGCAACTCAACGACTTAGGGCCTGTTCACACCCAATACGTCGATGCGGCCGTGCCTGGGTTTGCACAGGGCAAGGCGCGACGNNGCGCTTACGTGGAATAACCACGCCGCGCGCCTTGTCTGAAAGCCTTTTGAGCAGCAACGCATCGACGTATCAAGTGCGAACAGGCCCTGGGTGACTATGTGATTTGACCTGCGCGCGCCGGATGCAAGTGCGGAAGCGCGTCGCGCAAGTGCAGCGCGTCGCGGGTGCGTTCACGCTCGAAGGGCAACGCACCGAGTGGGGGCGCGCCGAGCAGGTTCTCGAGTGTCGCCAGGTTTTCTTCGACCGCATCGAAATACGGATCGACGTGGCTGGCGATCCAGCCCCCAAAGCGGCAACCGCTTTGCTCGATGGCCTCGCGCGTCAGCCGGGCATGATTCAGGCACCCCAATCGCAGGCCCACGACCAACACGACGGGGGCGGCCAGCTCGCGCGCCAGGTCAGCCATCGATCCTTCGGGACCCAGTGGGGTGTACCAACCGCCGGCACCCTCTATAAGGAGTAGTTCGTGGGCCTGCGCCAGCCGATGGGCAATTTCCACGATCTCGTCGATATCAATCCGGATATTTGCCCTATCTGCAGCGATATGCGGCGAAATTGGCTCTATCAGGCAAAAAGGGTTTAGATCGTCGTAGGGCGTGCTTTGGCCGGAGGCCGCGGCAATCTCGAGCGCATCGGCGCTCACCGCCTGCCCTTCCCGCCATTGGACCCCCGCGGCCACGGGTTTCATGCCGGCGCCGTTCAGGCCCGCCTCGCGTGCGGCCGCCAGCAGCCCCGCGGTAACCCGTGTCTTGCCGACGCCCGTGTCGGTGCCAGTGATGAACCAGATGGCGCCGCTCATGGGCGCGATCGCCCGCGCGTGCGCAGCGCGTCGATCGGCACCACGACCTCGCCCCCGGCGCGCCCGTCTGCTGTCTGCGTACTCGACTGGCGCGTGGCGCCCGCGAAGGCCGCGCCATAAATCAGCTCCCAGCTCGCCGGAATTCCAGCCGACGAGCGCAGCGTTTCGTAACGCTCGACCATCACGCGCCACCGGCCTCGCCCGGTGAGCGCACGGCGCCCTGCTGCCAGGCCGCGGCCGGCGCCGTCCGCGCGCAACTCCTGCATGAGATCCGCGACCTGCGCGTAATGCGTGACGCGCTGATCGCGATCCATTACCGGTTCAGCCAATCCTGCATGCGTCGCGGCTGCCGCGAGCCGCGGCATGTCGGCGAGCTCGCGCAGGTGCGGACTCTCGTCCGCACTGGTCCAGGCTTCGCGTAATTCCGGGAGCGATCCGGGCCCGAGCGTCGCAAACAGCAGCAGTCCGCCGGGGCGCAGCACGCGCTGCACTTCGGCGAAGGGAAAAGCCGGATCGCCGCAGTGCTGCAGCATCAGGCTGCTGAACACGAGATCGACCGACTCCGCAGCGAGCGGCAGCGCGCTGGCATCCGCGCACAGGCATTCATAGCGCTGCCAGAATCGTTGCGCACGGCGCGCTGCGCGCGCCATCGCGTAGGAAATATCGACACCGATAACGCGCGCGCGCGGATAGCGCCGGCGCAGTGCGGTCGCCCCCGCGCCGGTGCCGCAACCCAGGTCGACGATGACCCGCGGATCGAGCCGGAAATACTGCAGCCGCTCCAGCAGCTCCGTCGTGACTGGCAGTGTGGAGAGCGCCGTGGCAGCGTTGCTCACGGGACGCGCGAATCAGGCCGTGGCGGATTGCAGCGGCGGCGCGGACGCCGCCGATGCTGCGGATGCCGTCACCGGCGCTTGTGCGGCCGTCGGTTGCTGCGCGGCGTGCGCAGCGCCCTGCGCCTCCGCGTGCATGCCGAGCCGCGCCAGCAACGCGCGGTCGTGTGCGACGTCCGGATTGCCCGTGACCAGCAGTTTTTCGCCGTAGAAAATCGAATTCGCGCCGGCCAGAAATGCGAGTGCCTGCAGCTCGTCGCTCATCGACTCGCGGCCGGCCGACAGCCGCACCTGGGCGCGCGGCATCATGATGCGCGCGACGGCGATCGTGCGCACGAAATCGAAAGGATCCACCGGCGCAGCATCGGCGAGCGGCGTGCCGGGTACGTGCACGAGCTGGTTGATCGGCACGCTCTGCGGGTGCTCGGGCAAATTCGCCAGCGTGACCAGCAGCTGCGCGCGATCGCGCGGACTTTCGCCCATGCCGATGATGCCGCCGCAGCAGACATTGAGTCCGGCAGCGCGCACCGCGCCCAGCGTGTCGAGCCTGTCCTGATAGCTGCGCGTCGAGATGATTTCGCCGTAGTACGCTTCCGACGTGTCGAGGTTGTGATTATAGTAGTCGAGCCCGGCGTCCTTGAGTTGCTGCGCCTGCGGTCCCGACACCATGCCGAGCGTCACGCAGGTCTCGAGTCCGAGTTCGCGCACGCCGCGCACCATCGCCGCGACCTTCTCCAGATCCTTGGGTTTAGGCGAGCGCCAGGCCGCGCCCATGCAAAAACGCGTCGCGCCGGCGGCGCGCGCGGCGCGCGCCCGCTCGATGACTGCCTCGAGCGGCAGCAGCGCTTCGTTGGCAACACCGGTGTCGAAGCGCACGCTCTGCGGACAGTAAGCGCAATCCTCAGGGCAGGCGCCGGTCTTGATGGAAAGGAGCGTGCTCATCTGCACTGCCGCCGGGTCGTGCCACGCACGGTGCACCTGCTGGGCCCGGAACAGCAGTTCTGGAAAGGGCAGTGCGTACAGCGCTTCCGCTTCGGCCAGCGTCCAGTCGTGCCGGGGTTCCAGCATGGCCAATCTCCCTCCTTCGCAGCAGCAATGACGGCTGCGCTTAAGGTTCCGGCGCAGGCAAAGTCTTCGGCAACGATGTTCGCCAGCACACGGCCCGCTGTCAACCCGAAAGGACCTGCCCGGTCGACAATGGCCCGGCGGCTCGTCACGCTCGGGGCCACACTCGGGGCCACGCTCCGGTCCGCCCTCGGGACAGCGCTGGCGCCGCCGTGTTGTGTGCTTTGCGATCGCCCCGGCCTGCCAGGGCCGATCGACCTGTGCGGCGACTGCCTCGCGGAGCTTCCCCGCGCACCGGCCGATGCGCCGTTCGACACGGAAATCTTCGAGCGGGTCTGTTGCCCGTGGCGTTTCGAATTTCCGGTGGATGCGCTGGTGCGCGCACTCAAATTCCATGGCGAGCGCGCCCACGCGCGACTGCTGGGCACGCTGCTCGCGCGCGAACGCCTGCGCTGTGCAGCCCCACTGCCGGATCTGGTGGTGCCGGTACCGCTCCATGCGCTGCGCCTGCGCGAGCGCGGCTATAACCAGGCCGCGGAGCTGGCGCGCTTCGCCGCGCGCGAACTCTCGCTGCCGCTCGATCGCAGTCTGCTCGCGCGGCAGCGCGCCACGCGCGAACAATCGCACCTGCACCTGCTCGAGCGCCGGCGCAACGTGAGCGGCGCCTTCGTCACGGCCAGAGTGCTGCACGGCGCGCCGCGTGTGGCGCTGGTCGATGATGTCGTCACGACGGGCAGCACTGTCGCAGCGGCTGCGGCCGCACTGCTCGCAGGAGGGGCCGGTGCGGTCGAGCTGTGGGTTGTGGCGCGCGCCAGTCGCCGCGGCAGAGTCCGGCGCGCTGAGCCATAATCCGCGGCGTGGTCAAAGCGCAAACCCGGCAATTCTGGCAGTCCTTCACACCCAAGCTGATCATCGTCTGGCGTGAGGGCCAGCTATCGAAACTATGGCAACACGATCTGCTGGCCGGCCTGACGGTCGCGATCGTCGCCTTGCCGCTGGCCATGGCGCTGGGCATAGCCAGTGGCGCAACGCCGAGCCAGGGGCTCGTGGCCGCGGTCGTCGGCGGATTTTTCATCTCGCTTCTCGGCGGCTCGCGGGTGCAGATCGGCGGACCCACCGGCGCATTCGTCGTCATCGTTGCCGGAGTCATTGCCACGCAGGGCTACGGCGGGCTCGTCGTCGCGACACTGATGGCCGGCATCATGCTGATCGCCGCCGGCTATGCGGGACTCGGCCGGCTGATCCGCTTCATCCCTATGCCTGTGGTCACCGGTTTCACCGCCGGCATCGCCGTCATCATCGCCTCCAGCCAGGTCGGTGATTTTCTCGGCCTCGACGCCGGCAAGCTGCCTGCCGACTTCATCGGTAAATGGGCCGCATACCTGTCTGCGCTCGCGACGCTCAAATTGCCGACGCTGGGCATAGGCGCCGCGACGCTGGCGGCCATCCTGTTGCTGCGACGCTTTGCGCCTCAATGGCCCGCGTTCCTGATCGCGTTGCTCGGCGCAACGCTGGCAGTGACGTTGTTGCATCTGCCGGTCGTCACAGTGGGCGATCGATTCCCGGCGATGCCCGCGGGGCTCCCCGCGCCGCATCTGCCGGCGATGTCGTTGTCGCTGGTGCAGCACCTGCTGCCTTCGGCGCTCACGATCGCGTTCCTCGCTGGCATCGAATCGCTGCTGTCCGCGGTGGTCGCCGATGCGATGACCGGATACAGCCACCGTTCTGGCCAGGAACTGGTCGGCCAGGGATTTGCGAATCTGGCGAGCGCGCTGTTCGGCGCGCTGCCCGTGACCGGCGCGCTCGCGAGGACCGCCACCAACGTGCGCGCCGGCGCCCGCACGCCGATCGCGGGTCTCGCGCACGCGGCCTTCCTGCTGCTGTTCCTGCTCGTGGCTGGCAAGCTGATTGCCTACGTGCCGATGGCGGCGTTGGCGGCGATCCTGCTGATCGTCGCCTGGGGCATGAGCGAGTTCGACCGCTTCCGTTCGATCCTGCCGGCCGATGCGGGCGAGCGCGCACTGCTGTTGCTGACCTTCGTCCTGACGGTGCTGGTCGACCTGACCGTCGCGATTGGCGTCGGCGTGACGCTCGCATCGTTGCTGTTCATGGCGCGCATGAGCGACACGGCCGGTCTGATGCCAACCGAGCTGAGCGTCGATGATCCGGCGCAGCGCGCCGCGCTCCCACCAGGCGTAGAGGTATTCCGCTTCGCCGGGCCGATGTTCTTCGGCGTTGCCGGCGAGATGCTCGACGAGCGGGCCGAGCGCGAGCGCGGGGAAGAATGTGAGGCCGCCGACGACCAGGATGACGCCGACGGTGAGGCCGACGAACAGGCCGCCGGTGGTCGGGAACGTGCCGACCGAGGCGGCGATGCTCTTCTTCTCGACCAGCGAACCGGCAATCGCCATGGCCGGGATGATCATGAAGAAGCGGCCGACGAACATGGCG
>PMNQ01000277.1 GCA_003162555.1 Gammaproteobacteria bacterium
GCGAGTTACGGGGAGCGACTTGACCCAGGGTGATGGCCCTGCCCACACAGCGTGTGCTGGATCGGGTTTGGGTCAGTCCATTCTCAATAATTCATTGATTGATGTCTTGGCGCGTGTCTGCGCATCGACCTGTTTCACGATCACCGCACAATAAAGCGAGTGCGTGCCGTCTTTCGCAGGCAGATTGCCGGAGACGACCACCGAACCCGGCGGCACATGCCCTTGCAGGATCTTGCCGCTGGCGCGATCGAGGATGCGCGTGCTCTGCCCGATGTAGACACCCATCGAGATCACGGAGCCGGCGCCGACGATCACGCCTTCGACGATTTCCGAACGTGCGCCGATGAAGCAATTGTCCTCGATGATCGTCGGGCTTGCCTGGAGCGGTTCGAGCACGCCGCCGATGCCGACGCCGCCGGACAGATGCACATTCTTGCCGATCTGCACGCCTGATCCTACGGTGGCCCAGGTGTCCACCATGGTGCCGGAATCGACATACGCCCCGATGTTCACGTAGCTGGGCATCAGCACCGTGTTGGGCGCCACGTAGGCGCCACGGCGGACGATGGCGTGCGGCACGACACGCACGCCGCCCGCGCTGAAGTCTGCCGCGGTGGCGGCGGCGTACTTGAGCGGCACCTTGTCGTAGAAGCGGGTATAGCCAGCGTCGATGGACTGGTTTTCGTGGGTGCGGAAATAAAGCAGCACGGCTTTCTTTACCCACTCGTTGACCTGCCAGCTTCCGCGCACTGGTTCGGCGACGCGCAGTTCACCCTTGTCGAGCAGGTCGATGGTGGCGTCGATGGCGGCGCTCAGGGCAGCGTCAACCGAAGCTGGCGTCAGAGTCTGGCGTTTTTCAAAGCCTGCTTCGATCAGCGGGCGCAGCTGCTGCGGGTTCACAACCGGATATTAATGCAGCTCGGCGAGCCTCGCGCGCACTTCCGCCAGGTCAATGCTCGGCGGAGCCAGCGCCAGCACTCGCTGGAGCGCGCTGCGCTCGGCCGTGGCGTCGCCTTCCTCGCGTGCGATCAGCGCGCCCTCGTACTGCAGGTGGCCCTGCAGGTCAGGTGTCGCAGCAGGGAATTCCGGGCTTGCCAGCGCGCGCTGGTATTCACGCTTGGCCGCGGTCCGCCGATGGAACAGTGCTTCGGGCAGGGCAATGAAGGTGGCCATTGCCACCAGCCGCGTCTCCAATCCTGCCGTTCCTGCCGTACCGGCGCCAGGATGCGCCGTCACCGGCCTCGTGGTGGCGGGCGCTTGATCGAGCAGCGCCAGAGCACGATCCAGCAGGGCGTTGCCCTGGTTGATCAGCTTGATGCGCGTCCAGGGCGCGGCACTGTCGCGCGCCTGCAGCGCGTAGGTGCTGCCGTAGTAGGCGAGGTACAGCGGATTTTCAGCATCCTTGCGCAGCAGTTGCGAAAAAAGCTGCTGTGCGCGTTCAGTTGCGTCGTGCGAACCGGCCCGCCCGGCCTCGAACTGGGCCTTTGCAGTGACGAAATCCGTTGCGAGGTTCGGCAATGCGGCAGCGGTGGCCGCGCCGGCCAGGCCCAGGGCTCCGATTGCCACGGCGATCCGGCGCCAACTGTTGCGTAGATCAAACGTAATCATGTGCAGTTATGGACCATCGACAATGCAGGTGGTTCAGGATGATAGGGCAGGCAGTCAGGGATCTCGACGGGCATAAGTTGAACCTGAGCACGAGTTCGCGTTGTCGCGCCCTGCCGACGTCACGCTCCGGCAACTTTCAGCATGCATGCTGGTCGTATCGTTGGATCGAGTTCCGACCCCGAGTAAAGTGAGGCCCCATGGACGAGCGCTCTCTAGCGGACGTTCGCAGACCACTCCAGGCACCGCTGGGGCTTTTGCCGGAATCGTGGCCGCTGCCCAGGTGGCTGCGGCGGCTTGTCGGGCGCGCATCCGGCATTGCCGGGATNNGGCGTGATCATCATCGCGAACCATCCCTTCGGTGGCGTCGATGGTCTGATCGCCATCAATGCACTCTATGCGCGGCGTCCCGATCTGAAACTCCTGGCCAATGGCATGCTTGGCCGGCTCAAGCCGCTCAAGGATGCAGTGCTGCCGGTCGACGCGCTCGGCAGCAATGCGCGCAGCAACGCGCGCAGCGTGCGCGATGCCCTGCGGCATGTCGCCGCGGGTGGCGCGCTGTTTACTTTTCCAGCCGGTGAAGTGGCGCATGTGCGCTGGGGGCGCCTCGGCGTNNGCCGATCGTGCCGATGTACTTCGAGGGCCGCAACAGCGCGCTATTCCAGATCCTGGGTCTGGTGCATCCGCTGTTGCGCACCTTGCTGCTGCCGCGCGAGACGCTCAACAAGTCTGGCACCAATGTGCAGGTGCGCATCGGCGCACCAATCAGTGCGCGGCGCATCACCAAGCTGGATGACTCCGCTGCGATCGCAGCGCACCTGCGCGCCAGCGTCAGGCTGCTTTCGCGCTCCGCACCGCTGGCCGCGCCCGCAGGCCAAGCCGCGCCCGGCACGCCCGGCGAGGTGACACGGCCGGCCGCCGCCGCGGCGGCACCGCAACCCGAGGCGAGCCCGCTGGCTCCGCCTGTCGACCCTGAGCGCATCGCCACGGAACTGGCGGCCGTGCCGGCAAGCCAACGACTGGTCGTTTCCGGATCCATGGAGGTTTACTGTGCCTCCGCGGCACAGATCCCGTGGACGCTGCAGGAAATTGGCCGTTTGCGCGAGCGCACCTTCAGGGCCGTGGGCGAGGGCACCG
This sequence comes from Gammaproteobacteria bacterium, assembly GCA_003162555.1. Lineage (GTDB taxonomy): Bacteria > Pseudomonadota > Gammaproteobacteria > Steroidobacterales > Steroidobacteraceae > FEN-1191. Next base: position 2,743 of record PMNQ01000277.1, read on the forward strand.
GCCGC
>PMNQ01000042.1 GCA_003162555.1 Gammaproteobacteria bacterium
CTATCCACTGAGCTACGGGGGCACGCAGCGCGAATTGTAGCGCGGCGCCCTTCCCGGGTGCGTGTCGGCGGCAAACGGCAGACGTATCTACGCTAAACAGGTGCCTGTCAGCCTCGGCACGTCATCATTGCGGCCGGTCGCGGTCATCCCGGTCATCGTTCTTGGGTTTCGGTTTCGGTTTCGGTTTTGGCTTCGCGTGCTCGCGCCGACTTGCGTCGCGATCGGCCGCACGCGGTGCCTCCGCTGGCCGCGAGCTCACCGGCGCGGCCGCGGGCTGCGTCGGTACCGTGGCGTGTGCCGCCTGCTCCATCGGCCGCGGTACTTCCCGCGGCGCTTCCGGGATGGCCTCAGTGGGCATACGCGTGCGGTTCACCTCGGGCGTGGAAGGTGCGCGGTTCGCTACTGCATCATGCTCATGGCGCAGCTGCAGATCGGTGGGCTGCAGGTGAGGCATCCGCTCGGCATTGCGTTCGTCCGCGGTCCGCTCGCTGCGCGCGCCACCTTGTCCGCCGCTGTAGCTCACCCGCGTGGTGTTATTCACGGTCACATTGTTGATCACGGTCTCGTGATAGACATTGCGCACGTTGACCACGTTGGTAACGTTGGTTACTGCGCCGTTGTAGCGATAGGCTTTGCCCTCCCACCGGCCACCGACAAATCCATTGCCGGAGTATCCGCCGCCATAATTGATGCCGCCGTAGTACCCCACCCGCTCACCCCAGTAGCCGGAGTGGAACTCATAGCGGCCACCGGACACAAAGGCCCAGTAGCCCGGCGTCCAGTACACACCGACGCGCGGCGGCATCACCCAAGTGCCCGGCACCCAGTAGTAGCCCGGCCCAGCCCAGGCCCAATAGCCGGGGGCCCAGTGGTAACCCTCGTAGGGGCAAGGCGGCTGGTCATAAATCGGCAGTGCCGGCGGCGCATCCATCACCACCAGCAACTCAGCGCGCTGTGGCGGCCGTTCGTACACCACTGGTTGCACGGCACAACCGGCGGCAGCCAGGACGGTGCAGACGAGCAGCGCGGCGCGCGCGTACGTAAGTGAGGGCATTGGGATCTCCTTCAGGACTTCCGTAAGCTAACGCAGCCGAATCCATTCCGGTGACCCGTCACGTCACAGGTGAACGGAACTTAATAAGGCGTCAACCGCGGAGTAGAGCTACGCCGTCACCGACGCGCGAGTCCGCCAGGATTCCTGCAATTGCAGCACGATATCCGCCAAAGGTATCGCCGCGGCCACGCAGCTCCAGACAATGGTTTCAGTGGCGCCCGGGGTGAAGTCCAGTCCGAAAATGCCTGAGATGGCGCGCACCTCGAAGAACACCAGCGCAACAGCATAGCTGCGGGTCATCCACTGGCGATGCTGCTGGATTTTCCGGTGACGGATGAAGTACAGCGCGATCGCTGCAGTGGACGTGAGCAGCACGGCATCAATCAGCGTTGCGATCGTGAATGAGCGCGACCCGCCCATGGGCTCCTCGAGGTACTGGATGTAAACGCCCAGCGGCGCAAGCACGAATACAGCCGAAATATAGATGCGCCCGACGATGCGGTGCGCCTTCGCATACCGTTGGCGCAGCCGATCGGAGAACTGCAGAGGCGCCAACAACAACGCACAGGCTCCCGCCAGCCCATGTGGCAGCAACCACCATTGAAACGACTGGATGTGCGCCCAGTTCGGGTCGGCACGATTGACCAGGAAACTTTCGTTGTGGTTGATGACATAGACCATCGTGAGAAAGATGGCCGCGAAGAGGATGTACTTTGGGCGCATTCCCGCGCTCATACCGGGCTATCGAGCTGCTGCCGCCGGTACTCAGCCAACGAAATGATCCGCCGTGCGCGCGTATCCCAAAGAATGCACTTCAGGGCGCCGAGAACCTGGGACAGCTTCACCCGCGTGACATCCGTAAACAGATGCTGGTTATCGTTGTGACACTTGACCAGGCAGTAATTCGGAATGCTCGATGACAGATGATGGATGTGATGATAGGCAATATCGACCGTAAACCAGTTCAGCCAGCGCGGCAGGATCAGGAAACTGGTGCCTTCTATGCTGCCGGTGTAGTAGTTCCAGTTGTCGTTGTCACTGGCATACGAGTGCTCGAAATTATGCTGCACGGTGAACAGGACAATCCCGGCGCCGCCGGCAATCGATACAGTTAGCAGATAGATAGTGAAAAACAGCAACGGGCCGCAGGCCCAGCACATCAAAGCCCAGGCGCAGAGCAGCACCACATTGTTCCAGAACATGTGCCAGTACTCGCGCGCCGATTTCCAGTAGCGCGTCTGATAGCTGGCGATATGCTGGCGCACGGACGTGGCCGGCGCCGCGAATTTGCCCCTCACCACATGAACCAGCAGGCCAATATTTCCTTTCAGCAGGGTAAAGCGCGGGTTGAAGACCAGATAGATGAAGCCGGCCAGGGGTGCGCTCGCGACGCCACACTTTTGCCGGTACAGGCGCTGCTGGGCCGCGCTCAGCGCCGCATATTCATCAACGGACAGCGTCGTATAGGGGCCGCGGTATTTGTCCCAGTTGCCGTTGTTGGCGTGGTGAAAATTATGATGTTGAGACCACACGTACTGCGGCATGCCGGCGATGACCCCAAGCGCAAACCCGATCGTGCGGTTGAGCCACCGGCTGCGGAACAGACAGTAATGGCCGCAGTCGTGCATCAGCGCGAACACGCGCAGCGTAAACAGCGCCATGAGCGGCAGCGCCGCTGCGGTCAGCCAGTATGAAATGCGGGAACCCGCCACCGCAGCCCACCAAAGCAGGGCGAGGGGCAGCAACGTGGTCAGAACCTGCGTCAATCCTTTGATGTCATCGGGCTTCGTATAGCGACCAACCATCGCCTGCTGTTCTTGCCTGACGCAGCCTATCGACGACACCACAGGTTGCCCTTCCGTATTGATCTCAAGAGCCATTGCGCAGCGCGCCGCGGATACTAGCAGACAGGCGCATCGGCGTGGCAGGTCCTCGAAGGTAGACCGGCTGCCTTCAGTTTGCGAACATCCCGGCGTGAGCAGCAAGCCCCGCGTGATCGTCATTGGCGGCGGATTCGCCGGATTGAGCGTCGTGCGCGGCCTGCGCCACGCGCCGGTCGACCTGCTGTTGATCGACCGCTGCAATCACCACCTATTCCAGCCCCTGTTGTACCAGGTTGCCACCGCGGGCCTGGCTGCGCCGTCGATCGCCGCACCGCTGCGCCACATTCTGCGGCAACAGGGCAATGTCACGGTGTACCTCGGCGAAGTGCTGGCCATCGATGCGGCCGTGCGCTTCGTCACCGTCGACGAGCGCATTCTCAGTTACGACTACCTGGTGCTCGCCACCGGCACGACGCACGCCTATTTCGACCACGAGGATTGGGCGCAGCACGCACCCGGCCTTAAGACCCTCGAGGACGCGTTCGGCATCCGCGCGCGCATCCTGAACGCCTTCGAGCAGGCCGAGCTGGCGGAGGATGAGGCGACGCGCGCTGCCTGGCTCAGCTTCGTCATCGTCGGCGGCGGACCGACTGGCGTGGAGCTCGCCGGCACGCTGGCCGAGATCGCGCACCACACCTTGAAGCAGGAGTTCCGGCGCATCGATCCCGCCCGCAGCCGCGTGCGCCTGGTGGAGGCCGGCCCGCGCCTGCTGGCCGCATTTCCGCAAGCATTGTCCACGGCAGCGCGGCGCCAGCTTGAGCGGCTCGGCGTCGAAGTCGTCACCGGCCAGGCGATTACCGACGTGGATGCCGCGGCCGTGCGCGTCGGCGCGGAGACTATCGCGGCCCGCACGGTGCTGTGGGCAGCGGGCGTGATGGGCTCCGGCTTTGGGCGGGGGCTGGNNGGTTGCGGCTGACCTGAGCGTCCCCACGCATCCGGAGATCTTCGTCGCGGGCGACCTTGCCAGCGCCGCCGGTCCTTCCGGTCCGGTGCCCGGTATTGCACCGGCCGCGAAGCAGATGGGCCGCCACGTCGCACTCACTATTCAGGCGCGGCTCGCGGGCCGCGAAGCGCAGGCGTTTCGATACCATCACCATGGACTGCTGGCCACGGTGGGACGCATGGCCGCCGTGGTCGACCTGGGGTGGCTGCGCCTGACGGGCCTGCTCGCCTGGTGGTTCTGGCTGCTGACGCATATTTATTTCCTGATCGGATTCAGGAACCGGCTGGTCGTGCTGATCGACTGGGCGGCGGCGTATTTCACCTACGAGCGTGGCGCGCGCATCATCGTGCGGACCGATCAGCGCGAATAGCGCTGATGAACACCAGCTCGGAGGTCAGGGGCTCCGCCAGCTGCACCTCGACACCGGAGCGGAGCAATTCCGCACCGCTGGCAACGTAGTCGCTGTGGGCGCCGCGGTCGTGAAACCGGATCCGGTAGCTGTGATCCGCCGCGAGGCCGCGTAACACGAAGTGGTGTGAGGGTTGTTCGCGGTCAATCCCGCGGAACGCATACAGAACACCGCGCCCGCTCGCCGGCGAGAAATACTCGATGCCATCCCAATGCACGCCGCCTGGACGGTCGCCGACGTGGTACAGATCCGCGGCGCGGATCAGCGGGCGAAGTGCAGCCTTGTAGAGATCGAATTCGGCGCGCGCCGCGGCATGCTGTTCTGGCGTCCAGCGGCCCGAGTCGAGCATGAGCGTGAACCAGCCCATCATGCCGCTGCGTAACATGTAGCGAAAGGCGTCAAGGTTGGGCGTGGGCCATTGCTCCACGTAGCTCTCGAGCATGGCCGGCGGCAGCACGTGGCTGGCATCGAAGAACGCGCGGCGGTTCGAGAGCGGATCGTAGGTATCGGTGATCGAAAAATAATCGCCGTGCGCGGCGCTGCCGAAGTCCACCATCCGGCCGCCGTCGTTGCAGATTTCCAGTAACAGCCCCGGATGCTGCCGGCGAAGCCGCTCCTGGATGTCGTAGTAGGCGCGCGTGGCGTGATAGCTGACGTCGGTAGTGTTGGAGGCGTCGATCCACTGGAAACCCGCGTCTTCGTATTGGCGCAGCGTCGTCGCATTGGGCGGCGCCGCCGGATGACCGGCGCGCGCGCTGCCCTGCGCGACGAGATACCCGTCGTGCTCGAGCAGATCCAGATGGTTCTCGCTCACCAGGCGTTCAGTCTCGGCCGCGGCCCAGTCGTGCGCCGCGGGCACGCCCAGATCAATCGTGATGCCCTTGAACGGCTCGCTGTGCTGCCAGTCCGGCGGCGGATCCGCGATCAGCCAATCGCGTACTTTCCGATCGTAAACGTTGAGCGCGCCGGGCGCCGTCGACACGCCGGCCTGCGCCCAATCGACCCACAGGCCAAAGCGAAGCCCCGCCTGATGCGCGAAATCGGCCAGCGAAGCGAGGCCGTGCGGAAACTTCGCTGGATCCGCGTGCCAGTCACCGACGGCACGAAACCAGCCCGCATCGAGATCGAACATCTCCAGGCCCAGCGCGCGCGAGTCCAGGATCATGCGTTGCGCAAGAGCTTCGTCCACCGCCATGCCGCTGCCCCAGCTGTTGTTGGTCAGCAATGGATAGCCGGGATTGCGCAGTGTCGCGGGATTGTTCAGCACTACGCGTACCCACGGGCGCAGCTCGTTGCCTGCATCGTCCGCGTCGCCGCGAAACGCGCCGAGCAACACGGTGGGCGCCTCGAAGCTGCCGCCCGGTACAAGCCGCGTGCGGTACGGCCCCGGATCCGGATTCAGACCGGCATCGCCACTGAGCATGCCAGGGGATCGAGCCAGCGTGATGCGCACGCGTCCGCTGAATTCGATGCCGAGGTACCAGCCGACGTGATCACCATCCGTGCGTTCGATCAGCAGGTACGGAATTATCTCGCGCGGCTGGCCTTCCGCCGGATGCGCGTAGCTGCTGGAAGTGCCGGTCCACTTGTCGCCCTCGGCCAATGCATCACGATGCGTGCCAACATCGGACGGTGTGCCCGCGCCCTTCTCTACCCAGAATCGATTCAACGTGCGCGCAGAATCGATTCGCCAGGCGTAACGCAGACTCGGCTGCAGCGGCAACCAGACGCTTTCGCTGGCGCGGTTCAGGATGCTGATGCCGTGCTCGAGCGGTCCTCGAGCTGCGCGTGCGCGCCACCACCACGTCAGTCGCAGGCGCGGCGCATCGGCGTCGTAGACGAACGCGATCTCTTTTGGATTTGAACGGCTGAGCGCGGCGTTCAGATGCCATACGACCGGCTGATCGCCGTGATCGGTGATGATGTGATCCGGCAGCTTGTCAGCGGACTGATTGAGCCACTGGCTGCCACCTCGCCACCCAAGGCTCAGCAACCGCGGCGCGTGGACGCCAGCTTCCAGTTCGATCGAGGTTTGTGCGCTGGCGAGACGGCGCGGCGAAGATGGCGCAGCCGCTGCGGACCCGATCGCAAACTGCGCTGCGACCAGCAGGCTGGCGCCGCTTAAATTGAGGATAAAACGCTTATCCATCAATTGGTTGAATGGTGGAGCGGAAGGGAATCGAACCCTCGACCTCTGCATTNNCTGAGCTACCGCCCCACACAAGGCGCGCGATTCTAGAGTAGTGGCCTGCGGGCAGCAAATAACTTAACTCGGGCCCAGCAGCATGATCGCGAGCCAGTACACCGCGCCGATGAAACCGATCAGCATGGCGGCCGCGGCCAGGCGGCTGCGACGCGCCAACACCTTGAGATCGGTGGCTGCAATCAGGAAGGGCCGGCCGTCGACCGGCTGGACGATGATGCTCTGCAGCGGCGCGNNAGGCTCCCACTCCGCCTGGCTCAATATGCCGTCGTGATTGGCGTCGAAGCGCTCGAGCAGTACCGGTTGGTCCTGCTTCCATTCCGCCAGCAATCGCATCACTTCAGCGGTCACATCGCCACTGCCCGCGCCACCCATGGTACGGAACTCGCCGATCACGCTGACCTGTTCGCGCTCGTCGATGCGATGTTCGGTGTAACGGTAATCGCCGCTTTCGAGACCGAAGTAGCGCTGCCCGCCGCCGGGCGCGGTGGGCCACGGCAGCGAACCGCGCCAGTAGTCCCTGTGACCCGGCCGCACATCCGCGCCGGTCGGCCCGACGAGGCAATCACCGGTGTCGTCCTGCAGCAGGAACGGTGCGACACTGACGCCGCGATTGATGGTCTCCCAGCGCCGGTTGCGCCCTTCGCCAGTGTGATGCTCGATGCAGTACGACCACCACGCGCAGGGCAGCTGCGACAGCGGCGCGATCGTCGGCGGACCTTCGCCCATGCTGGCGATGCCGCAAAGTTCCACATAGCCCTGCGCGGCCGAGCGGATGCGCGAGACCGGCGTGTCATCGATCAGCCGCGCCAGGCGCCAGTTGCGGAATCCAAAGTAGAAGCACAGCGGCGCCGCGATCGCGAGCGCCGCCTGCCAGAATCGCGGATCGTCCATCGCGCCCAGGCCCTGAGCTTTCCTAGTGCTTGAACAGCGCGCCGACGTCAACGTCGGTCATTTCCGCCGCCGCGAACTGCAGCAGCGGTTTGGCCGTGAAACCGTAACGGCGGGCGATCAGCACGTCCGGGAACTGATCGATACGCGTGTTGTTGATGTTCACCTGATCGTTGTAGAGCTCGCGACGATCGGCGATCGCCTCCTCGAGACCCGTGATGCGCGCCTGCAGTTGCTTGAATGATTCATCGGTCTTGAGTTGCGGGTAATTCTCGACCACCGCAAACAGCCGGCCGATATCGCCGCGCAGCTGCTGCTCGGCGGCGCCAACAGCGGCGACATTGCCGCCGGCACTGGCGGCAAACACGGCGCCACGTGCGCGCATGACCTTCTCGAGCGTTTCCTGCTCGTACTGCATGTACTGCTTGCAGGTCTCGATGAGCTTCGGCAACTCGTCGTGCCGCTGCTTGAGCAGCACGTCGATGTTGGCCCAGCACTGCCGCACGCGCTCGCGCACCGCCACCAGGCTGTTGTAGATGCCGATGAAATAGACGATCAGCACCGCGGCCAGCGCGAGCAGGACAATAACTACGACCATATTCGATGCCTCCTAATCTTGCGGCGGGTGGAGCCGGGTCCAGATGTTCTCATACAGTTTTCCTGCAATGCCGGCCGCGCCGGCATGCGCGCCGCACTCCTGTTCCGTGATCTGGCCGGCGGCGGCGAGCAGCGAGAGCGTCGCGAGCAGTTCGCCGCCGCGCAGTGCGCGCACCAGCGGATCGCCCGCCTGTTCTCCCTGGAGCGCCGCGACAATGCGCGGCGGACTCTGCCACAGCGTCGCGATACGCGCAGCCATGACGCGCGCGAACCGGTCGATGACCTGCAGGAACACCGCGGGCGCGGGTTTCAGCCCCGGCTGAGCGCGGTACTGGTCCTCGACCACGCGATAGGCCACCAGCGGCCCGAGCGCCGACAGCAGCGCGAGCAGCTGCGCGGCCTGGCGATCAGTGGGACACCATTGGCGCGCACACGCTTCGGCGGCGATGGAGGCCTGCGTGCAGCGCTCCCACAGCACCGCGGGAAAACGACTGTGCTCGGCCGAGCCGCCGCGGAACACCGGTTGCACCAGCGCCGTCGCGGCGAGTGATTGCAGGCCGTCCGTGCCGCAGACCACCACGGCGCGCTGGATGCTCTCGACCGGCACGGCGCTCAAGCGGAAGTAGACGCTGTTGGCGAGCCGCAGGATATTGCCGGTCAGTACCGGATCCTGCGAGATGATGCCGGCGAGTTTCAACGGCGGCGCATCCGGATCGTTGACCGCAGACAGGAGCTGCGGCATCAGCATCGGGCGGCGCGGAAAGTAGCGGTCCGAGAGCGGGTCGGCCGCGAGCGCCTTGCGGGAGGCGAGCATGATCGGTTCATGTTCGGCCGGTATGGCGTAGTCGAAGCGCGTGGAACTCAGCGCGTTGGCCCACAGCGCGGTCGATTGCGTATTGAGCTCGGCGGCGAGCGCATCGCCGCTGGCAGTTTCCGCGGTGGTCGACTCGGCGGGCTTTGGGGTCGCGGCGCCAGTAGCTGCAGCGGCATCACGGTCCGGCGTATCCGGCGAGCCGCGACGGCGGCCCCATAGCAACGCGGTCGCGATGGCGACCGCTACAGCAATGGCCATGAGAATCTTGACGGCGGCCGCCTCGAGCTAGCCGGAGCGGAGCGACTTCAGCCGGCGAAAGCCGATCAGGCGTTGCCGCTGCTCATCCCACAGCTGAAGAGTCGCCGAGCGGAAACTCGTCCACAGCGTCAGCGTTGGCACCCGTCGCAACTGCGGCGAGGCGTCGTGGCAGCGCTGCAGGTGGTAGTTCGGGATCTGCGGGCTCAG